>JAEYWL010000077.1 GCA_023428915.1 Verrucomicrobiota bacterium | reverse complement strand
AGGCCTCGGCGCCCGCATTTTTGAGGCTGGGGTGGGTCAAACTTTTTGCTCGTTGGGTGGGTCATTCTTGTTGCCCGCCAGGTGGGTCACTTGGGATGCCCGACAGGGTGGGTCATTCTAAGTGCTCACAAAGTGGGTCATTCTTCGTGCCATTTGACATAAGAACCTTTTTTCTTCTTGAATTTAGTCTATATAGCCGTATGCAATTGATAAAATAGTAAAGCTCTGCACACAAAATTATTAAGCCAAAAGCTAGGGCAACAGCAAGATATTTTCCTTCAAAAAACGAATTTGGCATAAAAAGAATACCAATAAAGATAACAGCGATCACTAATGCCATAAATGTAGCAATGATATTCAATCCTAACCAGATTGTACCTCTTTTTTTATAAGCAAAATTATATGTTAACCAGAACCATAAAGCAAAAAGCGCTGTATTAATAATAGTTCCCGATACGAGGTCAGTAAGATCAAATTCATTTGGTGTTGACTCGAGATGACCTCGCAACTTCAAAAATGATAGGCAAACGGAGAGGATAGCAAATACAATCATTGAGGTCAGCCATTTCTGTCTAATGTTCTCTTCCCTTTCTATGGTTGTATCTAAGGTAACACTTGAATTAGGTGCAGATAGCTGCTCATCTTCTTTCACCTTTACCCAGCTATCCTTTGGCACACTAAACTCATTTAAAGCAAAATTTAAAGCCTGCTCAAAAGTGCCTTTCTTATATCCATTAACCAGTTCTCCATTTTCAAATGCCTGAAGATAAAACTCTCCTGATATTTTTTCTTCAACTTCAAAAGATTTATTCCCTGCTTTTGCTTTCCATATACTATTTTTCTTTTTCGATTCCATAAGCTCCTTAGAACAACTCTTCTTTTTAAAGATAAACAACACATATTCAATCCTCTTATAAAGCACAATACAATGCTGCTTCATAAGCGTCCCGCATCAAGCAAGCCAGAACAATTTAAAGAAAATTGATCTGCTTTATTGCTTAGAATAATACTTACTGGTCATTTATAATCAAATTCTTAGATCTTTCATCAAAATCCTGTAAGTTATTCACATCATAAATGCAAACAGTTATTTCTTTTTGGTAATCTTCACTAGATACATGAGCATGGTTATTCAAAGGTTTTTCGAGTAGCTGATCAAGACTATCTCTTAAATGTGACGCTTCCATAAAGGTTAAATACAATGTTGTATTTTCTAAAGACTTATCAGAGTTCTCATCTAAGATGCGCATTTGCCTCTCCTTTTAGTTAGTTAATCGTGAAGGCATTTTTCTTAATATTTACGTAAAATAATAACTGTAAAATGAACCATCTAAATTAAAGTTTATCTAGCTATTGTTCGTCTTTAAGTTTTAGGATCACTATCATAGATGCTTATCCACCCTTTATAAATCATTCTCCAAGCTTAACGAGTTAAATTTCAATCATGAGAAATTTCATCTAGCCAATGAATTTTCCATTTGTTTTCTCGAAAATATTCCTGAAGGTCTTGAAAGTTTTCTACCCAATCGTCAAATCCTTTAGGGTCAGTGGGGTCGAGAGAAGCACTAAACAATATTAGATATCCTCCCGTATTTTCTGCATCATCTTGAATAAAGATATACCAATCTTTTAGTTCTCCCTCCAAGATTTGACCATATGATTCAATTCTTAAATCAGACATTTCACTCATTAAAAAAAATATGATTGTTTACGTTAGGAGCTCTTTTACCAGGTGTATATGTTTCCAAATGAACGTGTGGTTCCCAAGGGTTATGTTTTCCTAACAATGAATTGGTGTCTATTCGAAATTGTCTGAGGCCATCTGAACTTCTAAAGACACCGCTACCTGATTTTCCAATTTCTCGATAGCCAGTACCAAGAAATTTTTCACCCGCTTCCAAGGCTTCTGATGCTGAGAGCCTATATCGACTAGTAATCTTTCCTTTACTCTGTAAAGTTTCTTTGATAACCAGATCAGATTTTAGCATCCCCCCCTTTGTTGCACTAGCAATTTCAACGGCTGTACTTGTTAATTTACAGGCACTTTTCACCATTCCAACCCCCATTCGAGAAATGGCGGCAATTTCTAATGCTGTTGCTGTCATTGAATGAGCGGCTTGATAACTGGAATTTGACTGATCAATTGAGAAGACACTACAGTATGTATTATCTACTAAACCTCTCTGCCAAGTTTTAAAGCCTTCAAAGCTTTCACGCATACCTTCTCGAGTTCCAAAAAGGGCAGAGCCAATACTAAAAGATATCTCTTCTAAATCAAGAATGAAATCTACCCCATAATTTACTACTGCATGCCCAACTCCTCCGAGTATGTGCTTTAAATCACTATTTTTATTTTGGTCGTTGGTTGTAGCTTGTGAAGCTTGATTCTCAAGAACACTTGTTCTTGGAGTTACTGAATAGTGACTCCCCATCATAGCTGGCGAGTCGTTGCCGTGATAGATCATATTAATTGCCACTGGCACTCGAATATCCTGTGAAACTGAGGCAATGATCACTTTCATACAGGCTTGATGGATCGAATTATTAACCCCTTGAGACTTGGGAGGAGCATTTGCATCAGCATTTGCCTGATCTTTAAGCCCGTACAGGTCGAAGTGGGTCATGGGGGTGTTGAGGACGTAGGCGTAGAGGTTGGGGCCGGCGTCGTAGCCTAAGGGGTCGGGGGTGATCCAGCGGCCGAGGTCGGTGGAGTAGTAACGGCGGCCGAAATAGTACCAGCCGGTTTCTTCATCGCAGCGTTTGGAGGAGAAGCGCCAGGGGTTCAGGATGACGCTGGCTTGAGAGGTTTCTTCGCCGAAGGCGGAGTAGCGGTAGGCGGTGACGATGTTGCCGGCAGAGTCGAGGAGTTGGACGACGTTGCCTTGGTTGTCGTGGATGGGGATGAAGGTGGAGTTCTTGAGTTCGATGGCGACGGCGGCGCCGATTTCGGCTCCTTTGCCTTTGCCGAGGAGGCGGAATTGGGTGATGGTGTTGTTGACGACGGTGCCGACTTCGTCTTTGCCGGTATAGAGGTAGTTAATGGTGGTGTTGTCGGCTTGTTTGATGATGCGGCGGTTGTCGTGGTCATAGATGTAGGTATAGGTAGCGGCGGGAGTGGTGACTGAGGTGAGGCGGTCTAGGGCGTCATAGGTGTAGGTGCAGTTATTTTGGCCGGTTTTGGCGATGAGGTTGCCGTTTGGGTCGTAGGTGTATTGGTTGCGGCTGTCGTCGAGGATTTGGTTTAGGTTGTTGATGGTGTAGTTGTCCTGGTCTTTGGCTGTCCGGTTATAGAGGGAGTCGTTTTGGTAGCTTTTGGTAAAGAGGCCGGTTTCTTGGGTTAGCTGGTAGAGGTTGTTGTATTGGTAGGTGCAGGGGGTGTTGTTGGCGTTGCGGGTGATGAGGTTGCCGATGGGGTCGTAGGCGAGGTCTTCGGTGTAGGTGGGTGCGGTTGAGTTGATGAGGCGGTTGGCGAGGTCGTAGGTGTAGTGGATTTCTTGGTTATTGGGGAGGGTGGCGGACAGGAGGTTGCCGTTCAGGTCGTAGTTTGTTTGATGGTGGGTGTAAAGGGGTGTGTTGCTGGCGTCATAGCGTGTGATTTGGGTTAAGTTGTGGGGGGAGAAGGTAAAGGTATAGTAGGAGTTGTCGGGGAGGGTGACTGTTTGGGGGCGTCCGAGCCTGTCGTATTTATAGGTGATGGTTTGGTTGTTGCCGAGGGTTTCTAAAGCGAGGCGGTTGTTCTGGTCGTAGTTTTTGTAGGTGGCGAGTCCGTGGATTTGGTCTTGTACGTAGATGGGGTTATTGAGAGCGTCGTAGGTGTAGTGGTAGTCGATAGTGAGGTCGGATGAGTAGTGACGGGTGAGCCTGCCGAGAGGGTCGTATTCATGGCAGAGGGTGGTGCCGTCGGCTTTATAGATGCGTTCTTTTTCGCCGTTGGGGTTATAGGTGTAGGTGACGGTTTTTTGTTCAGGGGTGCCGAAGGCTTCTGTGAGGGAGATGACTCTATTGGCTTTATCGTAGGTCCAGGCGGTGATGACTTGCCTTTCTGTTTTTCCTGGGGTATAGACGGTTTCGATGAGTTTTAGTCTGTTGCCGGCAGCGTCGAAGATGTGTTGTTGTTTTTGCAGGATATTACCTTTTTTATCGGTGCGGTGGGTTTGGGTTTCGTTTTTGCAGGCGTCAAAGATAACGACTTGGGTGTTGCCTAAGGGGTCGGTGGTGATTTGCTGGGTGACTGTTTGGTTGTGTTCATTTTTGTAATGGTAGTTGATGCGGGTAGTGGTGGTGTTATTTAGCGGGTCGGTGGCGGCGATGAGGGTGTTTCGCTGGTTATAGGTGTTTTTGGTGATGGAAAGGCCGGCTTGGGTGTAGAGGGTAATGGTGTTTTTGTTGCCGTGGACGTCGTAGGTGTATTCTTTTTGGAGTTGGGGGATGTTTTGGTGGTCCAGGAGTGTTTCGGTGATTTCGCGGTCCAGGTTGTCATAGGTTTTTTGCGTGATGAGGTAGTCGTCTTCGCCAAAGCCATACCATTCTTTTTGCTGGTATTGTCTGCCTAAGGAGTCGTAGGTGTAGGCGATTTTAAGATCGGCGCGGGTTTTTAGTACGAGTTGCCCTTGGGGGTTATAGGTATAGGCTGTGGTTTCGCCGGAGGCATCGGTTTCTGCGATTAAATGGAAGGCGTCATAAGCGGCGGTTGTGACTTGGAGGAGTTCGCCTTCAGGCGAGTAGATGCTTTTGCGGATGTCCCGGCTTAAGTAGTCGTATTCATGGATGGTGTAGCTGCCGTTTTTGGCGACTTCTTTTATGACGTTGCCTTGAAGGTCGTAGGTAAATCTTTGGCTTGTACCGTCCGGATAGATAATGTAGTAGGGCTTGCCCAGCGTAGTGTAAGCGGTCATGGTGGCAGAGCCGTTGCCGTCTGTGATGGAGGTGATGTTGTTGGAGATGTCATAGGTGTGTTTTAGGGTGGGGGAAAAGAGAACGCCTTGGTCATTGGCAATGGGGGGGAAAACCGTAGTGACCAGGCGTCCAAAATCGTCATATTGGTAATGGGTGGTGTTACCTTGTTGATCGATTGTGGCGGTTTTTTGCGAGAGGTGGTTGTATCGGTGCTGAGTGACAAGGGTAAGCCCGTCGGCAATTTCTTCTTCGGCAATCAGCCTGTTTGCCAGGTCATAGCGGTAATTTATGATTTTACCGGAGGGGTGTATTTCTGCGGTTTTATTGCCGTTGTTGTCGTATTGGTATTGGGTGAGCTGCCCTAGGGCGTCTTGCTCTGCCAGGACTTGGCCGCGTTCATTGTACTGCCAGCTTAAGGAGTAGGCGTACTGGTCGTTGGCATCGTAGATATCTTGCCTTACAAGCCAGCCTGTTTTTGCATGGGTGTTTACGGTGCGTTTGATTTGCTTTTCGGTCTTGGCGGCAAAGTCATAGCAGGCTTCGATTACTTGCTGGGGCAGGCCTATTGGGGCTTCTGTTCTTGGGGTGATGCGGGTGATATGGCGTTCTGTACAGTTAGTGTGGTCATTAACGTCTGCTTTGCAGCCGTTATCTACGATTTTGCAGATGAGCACTCCGTTATCGTCATAGGTATTAAATTCCCTAAAGGCGACCTGGTTGTCATTCCAGGTGTACTTGGCGGCTATTTTGTCGGTATTGGGTACATAGGTGTAGTTTTCTTTTTTAAGGCTGTCTTCTTTTACCAGGGGTAAGTGGGTGTCTTTTTCGTAACGGTACTTTTTGTATTGGTACTCGCCTCCTAAGGGGAGGCCGCCTTGCATGCGTATGGGATTTAAGGATAAACCGGTGATATTGCCGTAGAGTCTTTCTTCCAGCACATTGCCATAGGGGTCGTAGCTAAAGAATCTGCAGCGTACGACGTTGCCGGATGCGTCTTCTAGGGTTTTGCTGGCTAAATGGGAGTATTGTTCCAGGTTGTTATCGTCTGCCCAGTGCAGGCGTTCTACTGAATAGAGGTTATGGGGGCCTGTGCCGGTGTATTGGAAAATTCCTGTCAGCCTCTCATATTTTGAGTACTGGTAAGTGGTTCTGTGGTTAAGGGCGTCATAGACGTGTGTGTAGCTGGTGTCGGTTAAGTAGCCGTTCTGGGCTTTCAGGTCATATTCAAATCTAAAGACGGTGATGGGGTTGGCATCTGTTCCGACCGGAGCTTTAATGGCTTTAACTTTATTGATAACATGTTTGTTTGAGTGGTGGCCCCAATAGTCGATGGCGACATAGCGTCCTTCCGGCATGACTCTTTTGCTAAGGAGCATGCCGTCTTTGCCTAAATTGGGGGTGTATTCGTATCTTTCATAAAGACCTGGGGCGCTGACTTCAGTTAGCAAAAAGTAGTGTTCAGAGTTATAGTCCCTTAGCCCTTTTTGATAGAGTTTCCCGTCTGTGAACTTATAATAAGTATGTCTGCCATCGCTGCCTGATATTGAGATATGCGGTTGCAATGGCGGGCCATAGGATAATGCTAAAGCGCTAAAAGGTTTTTTTCCTTTAGCTTCAATGTAGATAGGTCTGCCATATTTATCGTAAGTGTAGTTAAAGCTGTTGCCTGATGGCCGAGTGTCTTTTAAGACGTTGTAATACTGCGTATATTTATTGGAATGAGGGTGCTTGGTAAAGCTTAAGCTTCTACCTGAGCAATGAGTGACGGTTAAATAGCCAACTTTTGTGTGCTTTAAATTGGTCCTGGCAGAAATTATTTGCCCATGGCAATTCGTCAGCCCCCTTTGGTTCCATTGCTTCTGAAATAGCATTGGGCCGCCCTTGCTCTGATGCCAGGAAGATGAGCCGCTGCCATCGATAAACTGTGCCACTAATCCATGCGAGGGATGTTTAAAGCTATGCAAGTAGCAGTCATGGTTATGCCCCCACAATCTCTGCATGCTATTGATATGGCAATTGCCTCCAGTGTACACCCTTTCCAAGGCCAAAGGCTCAGGCCCTGCCATCACCAAATCCTGATGGCAGCTAAAATATGTGCCCGTGATAGCGTTAACACATCCCGCTACAATCGACGACTTCTCAAACTCCGTATAAGCCAAATTATTGGTTTCTGCATTATCGCTTGCAAACAAAGATAAGCTGACAAGTAGTAGAGAAAGATATTTTAACATAGCAACTTCAGGTCCTTGCGATTTACTTGGATTTTAAAAATCGCGGATATTTACAAACTTGCCAATATTTAACAATACTAATTTCTATTTTAATTGACTTTTAGGAGAGAAAAATATATTTTATTGCCCATTTTTTCTTAAAAAATGACAATTTTCAAACTTCCTTTTCAACCATCGCCAGTGAAATAATAGTTAAAGTTTTTTTTGTATAGGTGTAATTCGAATTCTTTTTAGTTTTAACTGGTCTAAATTAGCATTGCCTTTTGTTTTTAGAAGGCTTGGCCGATGCTGAAATAGACTTGGCAGAAGTTGTCGATGTGCCGCCTGGGGTTTAGGGGGAAAGCGATATCCATGCGCAGAGGGCCTACAGGTGTATTGTAGCGCACGCCAATGCCTGTGGATTGCAGCTGCTTGCCGAAGAAAGTGGGGAGGGTATAGGAATAGACGTTGCCGATTTCATAAAAAACTACGCCGCCAAATTCATCATTTACGCGGAAACGCAGCTCGGAAGAATACACCATAAGCGACCGGCCGCCAATTGGCTTGCCAAAAGCGCTTAAAGGGCTTACCGATAAATACCTGTAGCCGCGCAGGCAATTTTCTGTTCCGGCATAAAGCCTCTCCGGCGGAGGGATGGTTTTGTCTGAAGCGCCCACTATGGAGCCAAACTGGGCTTTAAGGGCCAATACAAGTCGTTTGTCTTCATTTAATGAGAGATAGGTTGTGCCGATCAGTGTCTGCAAAAGATAGAAGCGGCTGGGATAGCCCAGCTCTTGGGTGGGGACAATTTTATAGCTTAAGGAATGTCCCCGCGTGGGGTCCATAAGGTTGTTGGCATTGCTCCAGCGTATTGAAAAAGGGGCTTTTAACAGGTTGAATGTGCCGTTGTTGTCGGAGCGCGTCGCATCAAGATGCTTGAACGTGCCTCCATAGGAGATTTGCACATTTTCGTTAACTCTTCGCTCAAACAATCCAGACAAGCTAAAATAGGAGTCGGTAAAGCTAATGACATCTTCATGTTCGACCTCGGCCACCCAAAGCAAGTTTTGATTGGTCATTAGGCAGTCGGGTTGCAAAAAAGTAATAATGCCCCGTTGGCTGCGCCACCAAATATCAGTGCGCATGCTCAACTTTTCTCCAAGTCCGCGCACATTGCGGTCTTCCCAGTCTGCTGTCACACCCGGCCCTAAATCGGTATTATAGCTTGCCCCAAAGCCGATAGTGTGGTGGTAGGCTTCTGAAACTTCAATGAGTATGGGAAGCAATCCCTCCTCATCAAGCTCATCCATGGGCGTGATGGTAATAGAGGTAAATAAGCCGGTAGCTTCTAAACAGTTTTGCGTGCGCATGATTAGGTCAGGGCAATATAGCTGCCCCTCGCCCCAGGCCAGTTTATTTAAAATTGTGGCTGGTTCTACACATTCAATTCCCTCAATAATCACGCCGCCAAAGTAGCAAAGAGGGCCTGAATCAAGGTTGACAGTCACATGAATAGTTGCTTCGCATTCATCTGCTATAATTTCTTTGCTGGTGATTTCTGCCAGAGGGTAGCCTAAGCGGGCTACCAAATCCATTAGGGTGATTTCCGCATCAATGATAATTTTAGGAAGTGCAGGTTTGCCAATTAACACGCCTAAGTCGCGGATATCGATTTCTTCATCGTCTAAGCCGACGATATCAAAGCAGGCAAAGCGGTAAATAGGCCCCGGGTCTACCATGATATTGACTTGAACCGGGTCATTGCATTCATCAATAGCGATTTCTATGTTTGGTCGATAATAGCCTAAGCTTTGCAAGCCTTGCGACAAATTAGACAAGTCGGCATCAGCGCGCCTCTTCAGGGCAGTAATGGTAGCCGGAGGATATTCTTCCAGGGACACCAGGCGGGAGGCAGATTTTAATATAGCCACAGTTTCTTTAGTCAATTTGCCATGAAAATGAACATCATAGCAAACCTCAGCGCCCAGTGATAGACTGATAAGCAAAATGAATAGGCCTATTAACAGACTGCGTAGCATCGTAAACCAAGTAAAGCGCTGGAAAAAAATGGAATACCGCTATATAAATCTATAGCAACAGTTTTTCTACGAAAAGCAAATTTTACGATCTTTTTGGAGAGTTTTATTTTATGCATCAAAAAGCCCTATCTCGTTCCGTAACTGAAGCCTCTTATAAAAACCTATGCGAAGTGATTCCTGGAGGAGTCAGTTCACCAGTCCGTTCCTGGAAAGCAGTGGGTCTAACGCCGATGGTCGTTGTAAGCGGGCAAAAAGAGCGGATATTTGATGTGGATGGCAATAGCTATATCGATTACTGCTTATCTTGGGGAGCCTTGGCTCACGGGCATGCCCACCCCGTGATCAATCAAGCTGCAAAAGATCGTATCGATTTAGGCTCTTCATTCGGCATTACCATGGAAGAAGAGGGGCAGCTGGCCAGAAAAATTATAGCCCATTTGCCTTCCATAGAAAAAATTCGTTTTGTCTCTTCCGGTACAGAAGCTACGATGAGCGCTGTAAGGCTTGCCCGCGGCTACACGAAAAGAGACCTGATTGTAAAATTTGCCGGAAACTTCCACGGCCATGCCGACTTTTTCTTAATTCAGGCCGGCTCTGGTGTGTTTGATTTGCCTGCCTCTTCTTCGCAAGGAATCCCTCAAGAGAGTATTCAGAATACGATTTGCTTGCCGTATAATGATATAGAGGCTTGCCGCGAATTCTTTAATAGCAGCGCCTATACAGAACGCTTAGCAGCTGTCATCATTGAGCCCATCGCAGGCAATATGGGCGTAATTCCGGCCGATAAAGAATTTTTAGAGCTATTGCGTACGGAAACTGCAAAATGCGGCGCGCTGCTAATATTTGATGAGGTCATGTGCGGCTTTCGCGTAGGCTTAAGCGGCGCGCAGGGCTGGTATGGCATCCGCCCGGACTTGACTACATTAGCTAAGGTGATTGGCGGCGGCTTTCCCGCAGCTGCTTTTGGCGGACGTAAAGAGATCATGGACCTTTTAGCCCCCTTGGGCCCGGTGTACCAGTCAGGCACTCTTTCAGGAAATCCAGTAGCTATGGCTGCCGGTTTGAGCGCCCTTGAACTGTTAGAAGCCCCAGGCTGTTTTGAGGAGCTGATCAGAAAAACTAAAAGTCTTACTGCGCCAATTCAAGCCTATATTGCCGAACACAACCTCAACGCCTGCGTGCAAGAAGCCGGTTCCATGTTTACCTTGTTTTTTGGCAAACGGGAAGTTAAAACCTTTGCCGATGTGCAGCAATTAGATTTCCCGCTTTTTGCCAAGTTCTTTGCCTATATGTTGGCAAAGGGGATCTATGTGTCGCCCTTGCAGCAAGAGGCTTGGTTCATGTCGACTGCCCACTCCGATGAAAGCATCGCCTATACCCGCGACGCCATCCTGCAGTTTTTGCAAACCTTAAAAATATAAGCGAAGAGCTAGAGGAAACTTTTATCAGGGTCTAAGATATAGTGCACAATCACGCTGTGTCTTAGATTTAGGGGTGTTCTTCTAGATATTCTTCCCAGTAAGGGTGATTTGTTTTCCATTCTTCAATTTCATTTTTCAAGGCCTCATCGACGCGGAAACTAACAGATGCGTTGTTATAACCGGCCTAAAAGCGAGATTAGGGCGCAATCATGGGTTTAAGAATCAGCATGATTTAGGTTTAGAAATAGTTTATTCAAGCAGCAGGGATTCTACTTTCTCATATAGATGGTCATCATCAATATATTGAGAAAGAGTGTTGTTTTGCAGGTCGCTGCGGCATCCTTTTTGTTTTGCCTCTTTAGTTAGGGCGCCAAAAAAACGTTTAAGGCCGTTATCCCTGTCTCTGTCATTGATACCCTTGATAATCTCAGCTAAGCCCGGCAAATTGCCGGGTGCTCGTTTAGATTTATCTGGCGTGTAGCTTATGAAGAACGCATTCAATATAGCATTAAGCTTGGCTGTATGTTCTTCTGAAATATTGCTGGGATTAAGAATACCGAGTTGGCAGAAAAGAGCATCCCATACTGCAGAGGCTGCCTTTGGGTGTTGCTGTAATGTTTTTACAATTTCATGCAGGTCTGAAGTATGGGCGGGGTATATCAGTAGAGCAATTATTTTATCGGCTGCCGCCGCCGATGGATAGCTGGTATTCAAGTTATCACAAGCCAGCTCGCAGAGGGTTGAAATTAAGCCTAAATGCAGCTCTTGGTTTTGCGAAAAATTTAGCGGACTTGGAAGCCATTCATTTATTGGTTTTAGGGAAGGCCCTTCGCTTTCATTCTCACTCTCGACTTCTTCTAAGGCTAAGACAGATTTTTTTTCGATTGGTTTTAATAAGGTCTCATCCAAAAGTTCAAAAAGAGCGATATTATTCTTTAAATGATTGATAATCAGCAAATTTTTGTCAGGGGTGTTTGCCTTCTCAATGAGAATTTGTAATTGAGCTTGGTCTTTTTGGGTAACTGCCCGGACAAGGTGTTCTTCAAAGGAATGCAGGTGTTCATGCAAGGCGGCGAAGATTTCATGGGTCTCTGATCTAAGCCGGGAATAATATTTTCCCGAATAAGAAAGAATTTTTTGGGCCAGCCTGGTTTTCAAATAATGATGGTTAAGAGGGTCAGGAAAAAGGGCCTCGCGATTAACATAAAGGTATTCTACTATTTGTTTCATTACTGCAGGGCCATATCCTGCCAACCTTAAGTAATGGTTTAGTCTGTTAAGAGGGAGAGCTTGCAGATAAGGACCTTGAGAACCTCGCAGCAAATGCAAGTAAAGAGGAGAGGTTGTGTTGTTTGCCGCCTCTTCAGAGTTAAACAATTCTATGGCAGCTTGCGACCTTGCTAGTGGTTCAGCCATGAGTTCTCCTTAATCACCTAAGTCAGCTTCACTAATTCTCAAAACTCAGGTTATTACTTAGCGGTATTTGAAAAAAGGATTTTTACAAATAAGAAGAAATGATTGGCTTTTGCAAGTCGTAGCAGAAATGGGGGGGGAATCAGATTTAAACCCGACTTGCCACTTATAATAAGTCATATTCGAAAGTTTTCTCTCTCTAAGAGCTCGCAAAAATCAGTGGGCCATATTATTAATATGACCCACTGATTTTCAAGGCTTCATGCGAGCTCTTAGAAGAAAAGAACTCGAATCTGACTCTTAGAAGGTAGCAAGTGGGGTTTTAATTGGAGCTTGTCAACTCGATATATTTTTTCCAATAGGGATTGTTATTTTTCCATGTAGCGATTTTATCTCTTAAGGGTTCATCAACCTTAAATTCTTCTCTGCGATATAATTGATTATCAAAGGGATTTCTGTAAAAAATGCCTTTACCTTCCACATTTATTGCGAATTCTGATCTGTCAAATAAAGAAGCGTCAAATCGTGCTTTAGTAGGTAGTGGGTCGCCATTTTGATCTTTAAGTGGGGGAATAAGGGGAATTCTCATAATGGAGCCAAAGAGAGTTGAGTCAAAGAAGCTTTTGTCTGGCTCATACTTGGAATAGTAAAAATTTTTGGCGGAGTATGCTTCGTTGTTTAGTAAAGGTCCGTGTATAACTGACGCATTTGATTCATAATTTTTTTCACATTCATTAAATTGCTTTTGTACAGTTGAGTTAGGTGAGCCAGGGTCCTGTGTACAATGCTGAAGCCCCTCTGTTAGCCTATTTTCGTAAGCAATGCGATAATGGAGTGCTATCATAAGAAAATCATAATGCATTTGTTGTGTGTCTTTAATTATAGCTAACTTTAAAGCAATAGTAATCTTTTCTTTAAATGATTTACAGGATATCGGCGGCTCACTAGCTAACGCTTGAAGGTTTTTTAATTCTTGTTTTAGTTTTTCAATAGATTGTACTGCATAATTCCATCTCACTTCAAAAGGAATGGATTTTTCAGCCAATAAGGGGGCTAAACTTTCAGATCGCAAATAAAGATTCACTACCTTGGCTATATAGGGAGGCAAATGGGGAAAAATTGCACACAGTTCTGGTATATAAGCGGGATCTTGTGTAAGAGCTATAAAGCATACTGGGGAGAATTGGTCAGCGAGTAGCCGCAATTGCTCTTTTTTACCCTTATCTTGCTGCAAGGTGGTTGCTTTGCGAATAGCAGTCAAAAAATCAGTCGGTGTATGTGCGTGTTCTGGCAGGGGAGTTCTTAGTATAGCCTCGATATCCAAGGTGTTTATATTCTCAATAAAGCTGCGAATTTCTTCATTTGGCAAAAGCCAGCAATTTTTTTCCTGAACAGTTGCCGGAAGAGTTTGAAACCAGGCTAGACGTTCCGTTTTTGCAACAAAGGCCTCAGGCATTTCTCTGTAAATAAAATAGGCTAAGGAAGGGTATTCTAGAAAGGCTTGAAAAAACTGTGGATTGCCTAGATGTTCTTTTAGATAGGCTCTGTCCTTAGATGCAAGTAAATAAGCATTGTCCCACAATGCAAAATCATTTTCGTAATAAGTATCAGGTATATTACCTGCGGCGGCTAGGTAGGCAGAAGCGATAACTGGTGCATCATTATTATTAGCAAATCGCGAAACAATTCGAGAGGTGTCAAATGCTAATTTCGGATCCAATTCAATAAGTTTTCGAAACATATTAAAAGTAAAAATATAAGGAAGAGCGATATTTGGGAGCTCTAAGCCCACATCGCCTCGTCGGAGCTTTTCCGCTTGGTTTTTAGTAATGAGTTGCGAAAGATAATCACTTAAACAAGTCCCGCAAGTGTGTTGGTTTGAGCTAAGATTTTCTATTAGCCTAACGAGCGGGATACGCCTGATTAAAGTATTGAGCCTTTCTCTATCTGCCTCTAAGGGGGCTATACCTTTACGAATATTTGAAAGAAAATGGGCCATTACTATGTGAAGTGGCGCAACTCCTTTTTTATTACTTGCAAAAAGTGATTCTCTTTGCTTTTCTTCGAAGTATTTTACAAAAAATGGTATGGTTGAAGCGTAGTTATCAATATTGTTGTGAAAAAGATGGTGAAAAAAACCACTCTCTTCAGCATCCTTTGAGTTTACTAATTTTTTCACTAATCCTGCTGGGAAATCTGATACAATGTGCTGACCTCCTAAAGCGCAAATCAAGGTTAAAAGGGAGGCGACACGGGTTAGATTTTCAGGCAGCCAGCTTACCATAGATATTGTAAAAAAATCTGTATAAAGCTCTGTTTTTGAATGATCTCTAAAATGGATTCCAAGTGACTGTAAGCGGCTTAACGACTCACTCGTTGCAGTTTCTAAGCTAGCTTCCACTATCGCTCGCAATTTAGCTAAAGGAAATGAATCTAGCAGATTGACAACTGTCTTTTCTTGTATTTCTGGGGGACGATTGGCTGCAAGCAGATAGAGCTGTTTGACTATATTTGAAAGATGTATGGAATCGAGAGCATTTTCTTCACATACCCTGCAAAGCGCTGTTAAAAATGCTTCGTAAAGCATTGGAGGAAGAGGTAACACTGCTTTTAGCTGGCTAGCAGTAAAATTTTCTGCAAATATTTCCGGACTTTCCCCCATATGCTTACGGATACTGTTTATTTTTTTAGAGTCATGGGGGGATTTTGTCCCTATTTCAAGAAGTTTGCGAAGAACACCAGTATCTCGTTCAGCTACTGCTGTTGCGAGTCGTTCCTCAAATGATTGTAAATAAGAGCATAAGTTATCAAAGATTTCGAGGTATGGATCATCTTTTCCAAGGTGTTTATTGCGATAAGAAATGAGCTTCCTTCCTAACTTTTCCTGTAGGTAATTGTGGTTTAGAGGATCAGGAAAAATACTATTTTGATAAATGTAGAGATGTTGTGCAACGCTCCGCATAGTTGTAGAAAGGTGAAGTCGTTTTTCAATTTTTTCAAATATACTTAAAGGGGCGGCACGTAAATAGGAACCTCGAGGGTCATCTATTAACTTTAAAAAAATCGGAGAGTTATAGATTGGGCCTTCTCCAGAATTAAATTGGGCTACTGCAAAACGGCTTTTATGGATATGCGGATTAATGGGAATAAATGCTATAGGCTGGATAGTTCTGTTATTTATCATGTAATTAGATGTTTGTTTATTGTTATAAAAAAGATGTTTTTTTATTTTTAAATCAATCGTGATGATATAAAATCACTATAATGATGTCTAATAATTTTTCAGATGCGTTGAGTTATAATTTTGTCTCATGTAGGGTTTGATGAAAAATAAATTATTAATATATAATAATTTTAGTCTTTTTATTTAAAATAAATAATTTATCAAGTAGATTAAAGATAGTATTCAATTTTAGTTATTAGACGCCTTGCATAATTCATTTCCTTGCCCGTGCCCAAAATAATCAAAAATCTTTTTTCAAAATTCAATTTTTTTTAAAAGGATGTGAATTATGAATAAAAATTAAAAGAACAAAGAAAAATAAAAAGACCTTCAACTAAGTTAAAAAGAATAATCTTTCTAAAACTGCTGGAGGTCGCCTTTAGCAAGCCTTTATAAAGATTAGATTGTTAGTTATTCATGATACTGCTTGTATTTGTAGAGAGTTTTTTTACAAATAAGAGTAGTTTTCTTGAGGCGGCTTGACGCCGTACTTTCTCGCTGGCGCATCCTTTTAAAAGTTGAAAGAGTTTACGGCGAGAGGTGTTTTTTGATCTTGGAGAATCTACTTTTGAAGCTGCGTGAGCATTCATAATGACTACTTTTAGTTTATTATTGATTGTACGCTGAACCCAGAGATGATTTTTCATAGCTTTGCAAAATGTATAGCCTTGATCATGAATTTTTCCTACACACAATTTCAAATCAACAAGCAGTTCTTGCATGCTCAATTCGGAAGGGTTAATCCTTTTTATGTAAAGGGACAGGGGCAAAATGGGTTCATGAATCTCACAGGTTTTAGCTTCTCCATTTGTATTAGGGTATTCGTATTTTACAATCGGTGTAGGGACAAGGTTTTCATTTTCAAAAAAGGCAGCATGCGGAATAGGGGTGCAAAGATAGCGGATTTCTGTCTGAGGCAATACTTCTGGCCCATTCACATGATAGCATAAATAGCTTTTCGGATTATTTGAGACTTGTTTAAATCCCGGCTGACCTTTTCTAGGATGAATAATAAAAGATCTTCTATCAATGATGGTAAGCTTATAGATTCTATCTTCTAAGGTCACGCTGTGGCGGAATTGGGGCTTCTGCCCATTTTCTGCTGCATATCGCAAGAGTTTTTTAAGAAGCTTGGGCTGAAAATGTGTTTGACCCGGGGATAAGCTATCGAACAAGGCTTGCAGCTTAGGGATTAGAGTATCAGAGTAGTCCTGTACGGTTAATTGATAGGCGGAAAAAAAAGGGCGGCGGGGAAAGGTGCGGGCGTTTGCAGCTTCCTCCTTAATCTCAATGGTCGGGGTTCTGCTAAGGGCAGGAGCATTGCTAATGCGATCTTGACTTTCATTGTCACTATCACTATCACTATGCCAGTTACTGTAAATTGGGGAGCTGCTTTTAATTACCGGGGCTGCCATAAAACACTCATAATTTAGGGATAAAATTGCAAAAAGCGTTTAATTATAGCCGTATTTTTCTATTCGTGCTAGGGGTTATTGTTTTTACCCCGCTATTTTCAGAGCCGCGCTCTACGGAAGAGGTATTGGCTGAAAATATCCATCCTAAGATTGACGGGAACCGCATAGGCTATATTGCCATTGATGATAAGGATGCCGGCATAAATCAAAGTACCTGGATGTATGTAAAAGCGGCTTTAGACTATTATAAACAGCATCCGCCGTTATTTGTCATCCTTAAGTTAAATACACCCGGCGGAGAGCTGTACCCTGCCCAAAACATTTCTAACGCCCTTAAAGAGTTCGATATCCAATATGGCATTCCCGTGGTCGCTTTTATCGATAATTGGGCTATTTCAGCGGGGGCCATGCTAGCCTATTCCTGCCGCTTTATTGCCATCACTACCGATGCCAGTATGGGCGCGGCGGAGCCATTGGAGACAGATGGTAAAGAAAGCCATGAAGCTTCTGAAAAAGTGAACTCAGCAGTGCGTTCGTTTTTTGCCAATCTGGCAAGCTTTTATGGGCGAAACCCCTTAATTGCGAAAGGAATGGTAGATAAAGATCTCATCTTAGTGATCAGGGATGGAGAAATCACCGCCTTAGATAGCGAAACGCAAATAATCAGCAGCGGCGGGCATAAAGATACGCTTTTAAAGGCCAAGGGCAAGTTGCTTACACTAAATGCAGAAGAGCTAATGAAGTATAAAGTAGCGGACATATCTTTACCTCCAGCTAAGCTTAAACCTATCACTGCTGCACAATTAGAGCAGGGCAAGTGGCCTGCTGACCAAATGCTGCTCTTTACGAATCCCTGGTTTGCCAAAATCCCGAATGCGGAGATCGACGCCTATTTACCTGACTGGAAAACGCGTTTTTTTGCCTTGCTTTCCAATAATTTGATTTCTTCTCTACTATTTATGGGCCTGCTGCTGGGATTTTATGTAGAAATTAACGCCGGGGGATTCGGCATAGCGGGCACCATTGGAGTGACTTGTTTAATTCTCATTTTGCTCTCCAGCTTTGCTCAAGAAGCGTACAATTGGCTAGAACTGATCTTGCTGCTTGTAGGAGCCGGAATCATAGCCATTGATCTTTTTGTGCTGCCTACTTTCGGTTTGTTGGGAGCTATTGGAGTGCTTTTTATGGCGGCCGGGCTGCTGGCTCTATTGCTTCCCGGCCTTAGTGCAGTCGATTACGATTTTTCCACTCAAACCATGAATGCTGCCGGAGAGTTTGTCTTGCAACGCTTTATTGCTCTATGCATTGCCTTCATCCTTTCAGTTATTTGCATGTACTTGCTGGCCCGCTTTGTGCTTCCCAGGCGCACCCCATTTGATCGATTTATCTTAAAAGGGAATGAGCAGGATTCTGCAAAAGGTTTTTACGCCGGAGAAAACCCCGCCAATATGCCTCAACCGGGCAGCCAAGGACATGCCCTTTCTGTATTACGCCCCTCAGGAAAAGTCCTCATTGACGGCAAGGTTTATGACGCCTTTACTTCCGGAGCTTATCTTGAGGCAGGCATTCCTGTCGAAGTGGTCCGCTTGGAGGGAAGTGCGTTACTGGTAAAAGAAAGGAAATAGATGACAAAAGCATTTGCCATCTATTACATTTTGAGCAATCAGGGTCTACGGTTGTAGTCCCATAGCTGCTCTTAGAGCTGGAAGATAGGGAGATATTGCTAAATCTTCAACGGTAGCTTCAAAGCGCATATTTCCGAAATATTCGGCATTGTTTGTACCCGGATACCATTTATTCCTTAATGGCAGTTTTACTTGATGCCAATAGTTTTCAGTGCGATACCAGTAATGGTTTAACTGGATCTTATCCGTACTGCCCCCTTCCATACGGTATGCATGTTCATTTACTGCAAATAATTCTAGTCCGTCAGCCTTGCAAGCTTCCACATCGATTGTGTTAGGAAAATGCACCAACATATCTATGATATATTTTGGTTGCACAATTGATTTTACACCGCAGTGCATGCCATGTCCTTTAGGAAATTTGTAAGTCAGGCATTCTGTCATGAGTTTGTTTGAAGGGATATATTCAAAGTTTGAAGTCCCAAAACATTGCCAGTTAATGAGAACTGCGGGATATTGGCTAAAGTCTTGAAGAAAGACTCTGAGATTATTTGTTGAAGTAGGGACGATAAATTCATCAATATCAATGATAGCAAGCCACTTTGCCTGGTTTCTTGCCCTAGAAAGAGCATCATTATAGGCGGCCCTTTGTCCTGGATCCCAAACACCTAAATGGTCGGGTTTGCATTTCCAAGGAATGACTGTTACTAAACCTTGCTGAATATAAGGCTGAAGAACTGGACCAGAATCATCACTCCACCAGATGTTATTATATAAATAAAAATGTTCAACCCCGATAAGTTTGTGGTATTCGATCCATTCTTTTAGATAAGGCACTTCCGGGTTCCAAAAAATTGCGGCAATTGCTACCTCATACTGTTTGCCAGTCCTGTTTTTGGAGAGTTTTTTGTGTTTAACTTCATAATCTTCATAAGCAGAAAGAGATAGGCAAAGGGATACTCCCAATAGCCAAAAGGTTAATTTAAAGAGTCTAAGCATTGTTTCTCCTAGTTTAAAACTTCTAATTAGTATAGAATTTTACTAAAATTAATTATATATTTTTTAGGTAGAAGTATTCATGAGTCCCTTTTTATTACTTGCTATTGGACTTGTATTGATTCTTTTGGAATTTTTTATTCCAGGTGCCGTTATGGGCATTATGGGAGGCATATTGCTATTGGCTGGTGCAGTTATAGCGGGCATGCAAGGTACTGGCATGGAGCTTCTGCTTTACTTGTTTTTCATGGCAGCCGGCCTTGCAGTAGTGATAAAGTTTGCCTTATGGTATATTCCTAGAACGGCAAAAAAAGACACTTTGTTTTTGAATAAGGACCAGCAGGGATTTAAAGCTTCTGCGTATGATGCTTCGGCAATCGGCAAGCAGGGTGTTGTCATTTCAGATTTAAAGCCGGGCGGGCATATTCTTGTAGAGGGACAAAAACACCAGGCCATTTCTGTAGCGGGTTATATCTCTAAGGGAGAGCGTGTTGAAGTAATTTCAGGGCAAGAAGAAAGTTTATTAGTTAAACCAGCGAATGAGGAGCGGCTATGATTAATTTAGCCAATTTTATTATTGATATGAATGTCTTGATTATCTTCCTGGCAATAGTTCTGATTATTTTGCTAAGCATTCTTGCAAAATACATAAGCCTTTGGTTTCAGGCTTTTGTTTCGGGTACGCCTATATCCTTGTTTAATATTATCGGGATGAGCCTGCGTAAAATTCCGCCGCGCGTTATCGTAAATGCGCGCATCACCCTTTTCAAGGCGGGGTTGAAAGATATTGCAGTTTCCGACTTGGAGACGCATTACTTGGCTGGCGGTAATGTCCCCAATGTTGTAGAGGCGATGATTGCGGCGGATAAAGCTAATATTGCCCTGGATTGGCGCCGGGCGACAGCCATTGACTTAGCCGGACGCGACATTAAAGCAGCGGTGCGCACTTCAGTAGATCCCAAGGTAATTGATTGCCCTGGACATGGCGGGTACATGACAGGCGTGGCAAAAGATGGCATCCAGATCAATGTGCGTGCACGCGTTACTGTTAGAACCAACATTGCCCAGCTTGTCGGCGGCGCCACAGAAGAAACTATTATTGCCCGCGTAGGGGAGGGAATTGTCAGCGCAATTGGCGGTTCTGAAACCTATTCCCAAGTTCTGGAAGCTCCCCAAAAAATTTCCAAGCTTGTTTTGGAAAAAGGGCTCGACTCATCCACAGCCTTCTTCATCCTCTCGATCGATATTGTAGAGATGAACTTAGGGGAAAACATTGGCGCTAAGCTGCGTGCCGATAAGGCTGAATCCGATAAACGCATTGCCC
The DNA here is from genome assembly GCA_023428915.1 of Verrucomicrobiota bacterium. GTDB lineage: Bacteria > Chlamydiota > Chlamydiia > Chlamydiales > JAEYWL01 > JAEYWL01. The sequence continues at coordinate 10,990 of JAEYWL010000077.1, read as the reverse complement.
AGGCTGAAGCTGAGAAGAGACGTGCGATGGCTGTGGCGATGGAGCAAGAGAATACCGCCAAAATTAAAGACATGGAAGCGAAACTTATTGAAGCGCAGGCGGCTATTCCGCAAGCTATGGCAGATGCCTTTAAAAAGGGACAGCTCGGCATTATGGACTACATGCGCTATGAAAATATTCGCGCCGACACCAAAATGCGCAATTCACTTGGCGACGAAAGCTCCGAAGGGCAAAAAAACCGCTAATTAAGGCTTAAATGATGCAGGACAACGATTTATTTGGTCTTATCTTTACCCTTGTCGTTTTGACATTGTATGCCATCAAGTGGCTTTGGGAAAGATGGAGTAAATTGCGCAATCCTAAAACTTATGCAGAAAAAAAGGCGGCCCGTGATAAAGAGCTTAAAGAATTTCTTAAGTCTGTTGAAAACGATTGGTACGGGGAAGAAGAGGAGGGGCCGGTTAAACTGCCTCCAGTTCCAAAAATACCCGTACCCATTGCAAAAAAGCCTAAGCCTTCCCATAGAATTCCCGGAGAAGGGTTTTCTTCCAATTTAGAAAAAACTCATCTTAAAGGACTGCCAGTTGAGCCGGACAGTTATACTGTGGAAAAGCGCGCCAAAGTCTCTAATGCGGAACGGATGCTGCAGCAGCTGCCTTCTGCACGCCGTATGGTGGTATATAGCGTTATTTTTGGCCCGCCCAAGAGCCTGGAAAAATGGTAGGTTATCCCCAACTGCTCGCAAAAATTGCGTTTGCTGCCAAACAGGCAGGCCGCAATCCGGCTGAAATAACGCTCGTTGCTGTTTCAAAGGGGCACACTTGGGAAGCTGCTGCATCGGCTTATTATGAAGGATGCCGTCAATATGGAGAAAATCGTCTGGCGGAAGCTTTGCCAAAAATGGCGCAAGCCCCTAAAGACATCGACTGGCATCTCATTGGCACTTTGCAAAGAAATAAAGTAGCCAAAGCTGTAGGGCAGTTTGCCTTAATACATTCAGTAGACTCTCCAGAGTTAGCCAATAAAATTAGTAAAATCTCAGCGGAAAGGGGAGTTGTTTCTAAAGTATTATTGCAGGTCAATACTTCCGGTGAATTAAGCAAACATGGCTATTCTGTTCATGAGTGGGAAAGCTGTATCGATCAAACAGCACTATTACCGGGAATTGCCATCGAAGGGCTAATGACCATGGCTCCTCTAGACGCTTCTGAAGCAGAAATTCGGCAATGTTTTCGTTCGCTGCGTGCCTTGCGCGATTCATGGCAAAGCCGCTACTCTTTACATTCCCTTCACCATCTATCTATGGGAATGTCCAATGATTGGGAGCTCGCCGTAGCCGAAGGGGCGACAATCCTGCGAATCGGTTCGCTGCTTTTTAATTAAAACCCAAGTTGTCCCCTAAATCACGCTTGAACATTGCCGAACTTGACAAGTGAAAGGATAAGTCCCTAAATGGTCTCTGGCGTCCCTATTGTCTATTGCCCATTTAAGCGCGCCTAATTCAGACTTTAGAAATCAGGGTCTTAGTTCTTGTAAAAGAAAGATTTTTTTGTTATCATGTTATTATTTTGCAGCAATCTAAACTAAGGAGAACAACCGTGTGCCAGGTAGAAAAGAAAAAAGGCTCCATAGATAAGACAAGTGTATTCTATCTTGTTGCAGCGATTTGCGGAGTTATCACCGGCTACTGTTCTATCCCATTTTTAAATGAAACTGCTGCCGCCACTTCAGAAGTGTTCATTAATTTATTGAAGCTCGTCAGCTTGCCCATCATTTTTCTTTCAATCCTCTCAACAGCCTCCGGCATGGAAAGCATTGAAGAAATTAAATTTTTAGGTAAAAGGGTGATTAAATACACCTTGCTGACGACAGTGATTGCCGCTGCGGTTGGACTGGCTGTTTTTGTGGCCATTGACCCGGTAAAGCTTGTGGTGAGCCCTGCTATGGAAAATGGCGCGGCGCCGGAAATGAAAATTAGCTATTTACAGCACGTGATTAACGTAATCCCTTCAAACATTGTAAAACCTTTTGTCGATAATAATGTGATTGGAGTGATGTTCATAGCCATTGCATTGAGCTTATCAATTCTGGCGCTTCCAGCGGCGAATCGCAAAATTTTGCACGATTTCTTTGCCAGCCTCTATGCCGCCATTATGAAATTAACTACGTTTCTTGTGCGGTTAATGCCAATTGCTGTGTGGGCCTTTACGGCACTATTTTTCCGCGATTTGGCTAATGGCCTTGAAATTACAAGTTTAGCCCTATACTTGCTTTGCGTACTTTTAGCCAACCTGATTCAAGCCATTGTGGTATTGCCTTCCTTGCTTAAGTATAAACAAGTTTCTCCAGTGGGGTTGTTTAAAGCGATGCTGCCGGCTCTTTCAGTGGCTTTTTTTACTAAGTCATCCAGCGCTGCCGTACCAATGGCCATTAAGTGCGCTGAAGAACGTGCCGAAGTTTCTAAAAAAATCGCCAGCTTTACCTTTCCGCTTTGCACAACTATCAATATGAATGGCTGCGCCGCATTTATTTTAATTACCGTCCTATTTGTCTCCATGTCCAATGGGTTGGTGATTTCAGGTCCTGAGATGTTGTTGTGGATTATAGTCTCAACGGTTGCTGCTGTCGGCAATGCCGGGGTGCCCATGGGATGCTTTTTCCTCTCCAGTGCGATCTTGGCCGCTATGAATGTGCCGCTGCATATGATGGGGATTATTTTGCCCTTCTATGCCTTGATTGATATGCTGGAAAGCGCGATCAATGTTTGGTCCGATTCTTCAGTGGTAGCGATTGTCAATAAAGAGCTCAATCCGCAGGAGAAATTGGAGTCAGGCGAGGCTATTGACGAATTCGAGTTAAAAAAAGCGTAATTTTTTTGAGGTATCATGAGTTTGCACGATCGGATGTATGAATTAACAGATGTTGCAGAAGTGGATGAGTTCTTAGAGCAGCATCCAAATGGAGCGTTCTTTAAGGCTGGATCTTGCCATAAGACAATGCAAGGGTTCGGCTATGTGGAACAAGCGCTTAGCGCTTACCCGGAAATCCATGTGGCTTTCGTGCGCGTTATCCCTTCCAGGCCGGTTTCCAATTATATTGCAGAGCTTACAAAAGTAGTGCATCAGTCGCCGCAGCTAATTCTCATGAAGAATAAGCAGCCTGTCTTTGATATTGATAACTGGGACATTACTGTCGAAGCTGTAAATCAGGCATTAGTGCAGCATTACGGAGCAAAAAGCGGTTCGGCCAAGGCAGGGTCTGCTAAAGCGGATGTTTCTTCTTACAAGAATTTATTGCAGCAGTACCTTGCAGGCAGCTTGTCGGAAATGGAATTTGAGAGCTCTTGGCTGCACACTTTCCGCGATGATGCCACACCGCGTTCCACTGAGCAATTTAATTTGTTAAATAGCTTATATGGCGATGTAGATGCAGCTATTTCCCATGGCGTATGCAGTCTTAAACGACAGTCTCTGAGAGAAAAAGCTGAAAAATTATACAGCCTGCTCTAACTATATCTTTTAGAAAATATTTGGAGTGCGGCGACTTTGTCGCCGCTTAACTCATGTTCGACTCGCCGAACATATAATAACTGCTTCTAAATTTTAGTCTGAAGGGTTCGACGAGTCGAACCCGGCAAAAGCAGCGACAAAGTCGCAGCACTCCAAATTACCTAATATGCTGCGAAATACGGGCGATTTTTTAGAGGGTTTTTCTGTTCGATCTCCCTTCTCAAAATCTCTTTCCTTCTGCTAGAATGCAAATAAATATGAGATATATATGAGTTTTTCTGATTCTCAGGCTAAACGGCCGCCCAACTTTTTTTCCAGCGATGCCAAGCAAGTGCTCCAGTCCTTAGGCCAGGAAAAATTGCTTGAGAATCTAAAGCGCATGCTGTTGATCCGCAACTTTGAAATCCGTGCCGAATCTGCGTATCAGCAGGGTAAAGTAGGCGGCTTTTTTCACGCTTATATTGGACAAGAGGCTATTCAAACAGCTGCTTACCAGGTATTGGGCCCAAATAATTGGTACATCACCTCTTATCGCTGCCATGCCCTGGCTTTGCTTTTAGGCGCTACTCCCAATGAATTAATGGCAGAATTATATGGGCGGGAAAATGGGAACGCCAAAGGCCGCGGCGGGTCCATGCACTTTTTTACCGAAAGGCTGTTAGGGGGCTTTGGCATTGTCGGCGATCAGGTACCCATAGCAATGGGGGCTGCCTTCACTTGTAAATACCAAAGCAAAAAAAACGAACTGGCTATCTGCTTCTTAGGGGATGGTGCAGTTGCTCAAGGCGCTTTTCACGAGGCCCTTAACTTAGCCTCGCTATGGAGCCTTCCTTGCATCATTGTTATTGAAAATAACCAATGGGGAATGGGGACCGCTGTCAAGCGGGCCTTGGCCGCTGAAAGGCTGGCAGAGGATATTGCCCCCAGTTATAAAATGAAGGGATACACCCTTGACGGCATGGACTTCTTCAACTGCTATGCAGGTTTCAAGGCTATTGCTGAAGAGGTGTATAGCACAAGCCGTCCCGTATTAGTGGAAGCTGTCACAGAGCGTTTCAAAGGCCATTCTGTTTCCGACCCCGGCCTTTACCGCACTAAAGAACAATTAAAAGAAAGCATGCAGCGCGACCCGATTATCCTGCTGCAACATGCATTAATGGAAGCAGGCGTGCTTACTGAAGAACAATTTAAAGAGCTGGATAAACAGCAAAAAGAAATTGTTGTAGCAGCCATGAAACATGCCGATGAGAGCCCCTGGCCTGATCCGATCACATTAGAAGAGGGCGTCTATGCCGACTGAACCGCAAATGCAAACCGTTGAACTGCGCGAGGCGATCCGCCAAGCCTTGGATGAAGAGATGACGCGCGATGCCCGCGTGTTCATTATGGGGGAAGAGGTAGCGGAGTACAATGGCGCCTACAAAGTAACAAAAGGGATGCTTGATAAATGGGGGCCGAAACGGGTCATCGATACTCCTATTTCCGAAAATGGATTTACCGGCCTGGCTATAGGTGCTGCTATGACAGGGCTTAGGCCTGTTGTGGAGTTTATGAGCTTTAACTTTTCCTTTGTAGCTGCCGATCCGATCATTTCCAATGCAGCTAAAATGTTCTATATGTCGGGCGGCCGCTTTTCAGTGCCTATTGTTTTTAGAGGCCCCAATGGTGCTGCAGCCCAAGTGTCTAGCCAGCATTCCCATTGCGTGGAGGCCCTATATGGCAATTTACCGGGATTGATTATAGTCGCTCCAAGCAATGCTTATGATGCCAAGGGGCTCTTAAAATCTTCCATTCGGAATAACAACCCGGTATTGTTTTTGGAGTCGGAACTCTCTTATGGCGACAAGATGGAAATTCCCGTAGAGGAATACCTTATACCGATTGGCAAAGCCCACGTGGTTCAAGAGGGCAGCGATATCACTATAGTATCCCATAGCCGCATGGTCAACCTGTGCAAAGACGCGGTTGCAGAACTCGCTAAAAAAGGGATCAAAGCCGAGCTTATCGATTTACGCACCATCCGTCCCTTGGATATTGCCGCAGTTGCAACTTCAGTGAAAAAAACCAATTATTGCGTACTTGTGGAAGAAGGACATTATTTTAGCGGTATTTGCGCAGAAGTGGGCTTTGAAATCATGGAACATTGCTTCGAATATCTCGATGCGCCTATTGCAAGAGTCTGCCAGCGCGATACGCCCATGCCCTATTCCAAGCCTTTAGAAAAAGAGACCATGCCCACGGTAAAAAGAATTGTCGATGCGGTAGTAAGAACACGTTCCTAATTGTTGAGGTTGCCATGCCCTTTACTTTGACCATGCCTAAAATGTCCCCTACCATGGAAACCGGTGCAATTGCCAAATGGCACAAAAAAGAGGGCGAGCATGTTGAAGCAGGCGAGTTGATTATCGAAGTCGCTACCGACAAAGCAACCGTTGAATACAATGCCTTAGATAGCGGCTGGGTGCGTAAAATACTGGTTCCTGAGGGACAGGAAGCCCAGGTGAATCAGGCAATTGCCATTTTGACCGAACAGCAAGATGAAAGCATTGAAGGCTACACACCTGAAGGGGAAACAGCAGCTTCTTTTGAACCTCAACAATCTGGCGATGAAGAAAAACTTGAAAAAGAAGCTAAGCCGTCGGAAAAGCCGGCAGCCCCTAAACCGGCTAGAAAAGAAGGTCTAAGCCAGCCGGCTTTTGTACCCGAGCCCCCATTGCAGACAGCAATTCCCTCGTTTGCCCCACCTGCTTCCGGAACAGGGCGTGTACTTGCTTCTCCGTTAGCGCGCAAGCTGGCGGAAGAAAAAGGGGTGGATCTAAGCAGTGTAAAAGGTTCTGGGCCCAATGGGCGCATTATGAAGCGCGACCTCGAACAGGCTCAGCCAAAAGCGGCTTTAGGCAGCAGAGGGCAGCCGCAGTATCCGCCAGGTTTTTATGAAGAAGAGGCCCAAAGCCAGATGCGCAAAGTGATTGGCCAAAGGCTCCAAGAAGCTAAAACTTTTATCCCCCATTTTTATGTCAGCATGGAGATTGATGCTGACAATATACTCAGCCTGCGCGAACAGCTTAGCCATGGGCAAGTGAAAATTACATATAATGACATGGTTACAAGAGCGGCGGCCTTAGCATTGGTGAAGCATCCTAATGTCAATAGCGGTTTTAACAGCACGTCTAACTCTTTAGTGCATTTTAAAACCGTCGACATTTCTATAGCTGTCAGCCTGCCGGAAGGTCTTATAACTCCTATCATTCGTTATGCTGATTATAAGTCCATTCTTGAAATTTCGGTGGAAATTCGGCAGTTGGCAAAACGCGCTAAAGAGGGAAAGTTGGATCTTCATGAGTTTAAGGGAGGCTCTTTTACTATTTCCAATTTAGGGATGTATGGCGTAGATGACTTTATGGCCATTATCAATCCGCCGCAAGCAGCCATACTGGCTGTAAGCGGCATTCAGGAAAAACCGGTAGTGAAAAAAGGCCGGATTGTTCCCGGCAACGTGATGCGCCTAACACTATCAGCTGACCATCGGGTAATCGATGGCGTAGCTGGCGCTGAATTTTTAAAAACACTTAAGCAGTATTTAGAAAGTCCGGCTTTATTGCTTTTATAAATGAAACTCAACTAAAGGGTATTTATGAAAAAGATTCTATTTGCCTGCATTCTTGCAACTGGCAGCTGCCTGCCTGTGCAAGCGCTATTTTGTGAAGAAGTTGTGAAAGAAACCTATATAGTGGCGCCTAATGCTCCTCCAGCTGAAGTAAAAGAGGTGATTACTGAGCGTCCCGACCCTGGGCCAAACTGGGTCTGGCGTCCTGGGCACTGGTCTTGGCAAGGAGGGTGGGTTTGGATTAGGGGCCACTGGGTTAATCCTCCGCACCCCGCTGCAGAATGGGTGCCGGGTCATTGGGTAAACCGCCCCCACGGTTGGGTCTGGATTCCCGGCCACTGGAGATAAATAATTAATCTAGGTTAAAGGCAAAGGCGGATTTAAATTTTTCGCCTTTGCCTTTTTCTTTGACGCTTGTTTTTTTTGGTAAGGCCTTTATTTTTATAGAACTTTAACACTCTATTTAACTCCTGTTAATTACCTGTTGTTACTATTTTTGCGTAATTAAACAATAATATAATAGGAGATTATAAAATGTTCGGTGCCACACTTAACTTTCAACAGCAAGTATCCCCGCCGCCTTTCTTTCAACCAAATACGCCAGCTCAGCAACAACAGGGCACAACCCCATTTTACTGGAGGCCTGGCTGTGCAACTCAGCAAATTGGTAATAAAATAGATGGTATTCGAGACACACTTATAAAAGTAAATGAACACTATGATAACTCTGGAAAATCTTGGGGGCAGCGTTTAAATCCTTGGCATGGGTGTTGCAAATATAGTTTTAACATTTTCTCAGTGGATAACAGCATCAATATTGGCAACCGAGTAAACTATAATGGTAATGAAAGAAATGAAAGCAAATTCCTCTTAGGCCTTGTCCTCAGCACTTTTGCTGTCATTGGATCTATCTTTTTAGGTGTCGAGCTCGGCCATCTTGAAAACTGCAATAAGGGGATTCGCCTTGCTGATAGTATGCTTAATAGAAGCGATTTATCGACGACTGAGCATACTATTGCTGAGGCTGCTAAGGATGCCTTCAAAGCCATGCGTTCTTCTTCCAGGCAGAGCTTGATTTTTAAAGGATTAGTAGTTGGCGGCCTAGCTTTAGCAGCTGTCGGCGCTTTCTTTGCCCATCTTAATGCTGTTGTAGTAGCACTGCCTGTTGGCCTTTCGCTAGCTTTAGCTGGTGCGATTGGTTTGGCGGTTCGTGCTGGTGTGAATTATGCTAAAGGGCATAATGCTGATATGCGTTCTGAAATTCAATCGTTGCTGCAGCAAATTAATGCGATCAAACCGCGTATTGGTTGATTGCACGCTTAGCGAGGCGAATGCCTCGCTTTTTTTATCAAATTTATGAAAAATTAACATTCGGTTTACCAAGCGTTAACTAGTTACTCCTATTGTAGGGTCAAAGAAAATAAAAACCTTATAATAGGAGTTCATCATGCAAGCCGCAGGTATTTATCCAACAGCAAATACACAGCATCCTCCCGTAAATCCAGTTCCCGTCAAGACTCCAGCTTTCCAACAACAAGCACCGGTTCAGCAGCAAAGCCCGCAATCTTCTGGTTTTTTTCATTGGGGTCCGCAGCGCGATCCAGGTTTCCATGAAGCTGTTTGCGGGGCTCTTGATTCTGTGCGGCACACCTTGATCTTGGCAGAAGAAAAGTACAACCCTAAAAGTTGGTTTGGAGCTGTAAATCCTTGGGATGGCGCCAGTAAGTTCAAGTTAAATTTTTTTTCAGTTGATAATAGTGTCAATATTGGCAATCGGGTGACTTACAATAATCATGGTAATAGCCGCTCCAGTGATCAAAGCCGCATTGCCCTTGGTATTTTTTTGGCCGCTTGTACTGTTGCAGGTTTTTTTGTTTTTGGTACTGAGCAAGGCCATATTGAGAATTGCAGCAAAGGTATTAAAACTTGTGACAGAATACTAAAGAGAGGAGAGAGTCTCAAGCAAGAAGGAAAAATCGGGCTTAACGAACAAGAAATTACGGTCTTTGATACAGCTAAAGATGTATTTAAAGAAATGCGCAAATCTTCTCAACACAGCGTGATTTTCAAAGGCATTTTAGCCGGCGGCTTAGCTTTAGCAGCAGTGGGCGCCTTTTTTGCAGAACTTAATGCGATCGTATTGGCAGTACCATTGGGATTGTCTTTAGCTTTAGCTGGTGCTATTGGTTTAGCCATTCGCGCCGGTGTCAACTACTCTAAAGGTTTCAACAGTGATATCTTATCGAATATTCATGCTCTGATTGATCAAATTAACAGAATGAAACCACAAGTTAATCAAAGCTAATACTAGCAATTCGTAATAATACTAATAATGCAATTTGAAGAAAGCTGCGGCAAAGCCGCAGCTTTCTCTCTGTTTGATTGTGTCGCACCTGTTTCGTGCTCGTGCCTGCGTGCGCATAGTTTTACCCGCATCTTTTCCTTGCCTTTACCCGTGCCCATACCCTTGTCCAAATCACAAACTTGCTCTTAAAAGCAAAGAAAACAAAGCCGTGAATGTGGTGTAGTAAGTATCCGTAAGTGTTAACCCAATGTCATCAACTTAAGAAAATCGATTTGGAGTGCGGTGACTCGTCACCGCTTTAGTAGTGTTTGACTTGTCAAACACTTCAGAATAGGGATTTAACAGGGCTTTTTTATGTTCGACAAGTCGAACATGGAGAAAGCTGCGACGAGTCGCAGTACTCCAAATGTGTAAGAACATATTCTAAAAAATACTCTCGAAAATACTGTTATAAAACCTTAAGTTACGGACAAGGAAAAGATATGGGTAAAACTATGCGCACGCGGGCGCGGGCACGAAATTATGTCCGACGAGTCGCCGGCATTCCGAATTATTTTGCGGGGTTTTCGAGGGCGTCCAGGCGCTTTTCCAGGTCGGCAATGCGGGCGATATATTTCTCGATATTGCGCAGGTGCACGGTGTTGCGGTTAAATTCTTCCAGCTCAAAGCAGGGGGCGCCGCCATATTTGCCGGCTTTGCGCAAGGACTTGCTGACTCCTGAGCGGGCCGATAGCATTACGCCATCGCCGATGGTAAGATGGCCATCTACAGCTACTTGGCCGCCAATCATAACATGCCGGCCGGTTTCAGTTGAGCCTGCAATGCCTGTCTGTGCGACAATAATATTGTCTTGGCCGATGGAGGCATTGTGGGCGATTTGCACGAGGTTGTCAATTTTAGTGCCGCGCTTAATGCGCGTGGTCGCGTAGCGTGCGCGATCGATAGTGGTGTTAGCCCCAATTTCGACATCATCTTCCAAGACTACATTGCCTACTTGCTGCAGTTTGCAGTGCTGCCCTTTTTTATCCATGATATAGCCAAAGCCGCATGAACCGATCACTGCACCCGGTTGAAGAATGACGCGCGCGCCTAGTTCGCAGTATTCGCGAATGGTACAATTGGGATAAATGAGGCATCCTTCTCCAATTTTTACGGCAATGCCCACATAGGTTCCTGGCCCAATATAGGTGTCTTTTCCAATATGGGCCCCTTTTTCAATTACGGCATTGGGGCCAATGGCGGCGTTTTCACCGATAACTGCAGTGGGATGGATTACAGCGGCGGGATGGATTCCCTGAAATGAGGTGCGTTCTGCTATTTGTTCTTTATAGAATAGATCGATGAGTGTTTGAAAGGCTAGCGAAGGGTTAAAGTGAATTAGCCAGTTTTTTTCAGGTGAAGTTTGGTCTTGCGAGTCAGTGATGATGACACCGGCATGAGAAGTTGCTGCCTCTTTGCGGTACTTTGCACTGCTGGCAAAAGCCGCTTGGTGCGATAGGGCGGCGGGGAGTTCGGCAATACCGCTGATGCGCTGCGCGGGATTGCCGACGAGGGTGGGGTTAGTCAGGT
>JAEYWL010000100.1 GCA_023428915.1 Verrucomicrobiota bacterium | reverse complement strand
GCTTCGTGCGAGCTCCTAGAGGAAAAGAACTCGAATCTGATCCTTAGAAGGTAGCAATCAGGGTTGTAGGACTATTTACCAGAGCTGGTGTTGTGATGTTTGGTCGAGGGGTTGGCCGCGCTTTTCTGCCATGTGTTTGCAGCTAACTTGACGGCTAGATTCTTATAGACCAAAACATATAATAGTGTCACCAGTTTGTTCACATGCTTTTAATTTATAAGGAGGAACAATTCCTTCAAAAAAAGGAATTTCTTGAATGGGGGTATAATGTTTTTCTTTTTTGCCAATGAAAGAATGCCACCAGGTTTTTTTTTCTTCCAAACTTTCTTTTTCTTCCAAACTTAATGTCTTGGGAGAAACAAGTCCTCTACTATAAATGCTTGTAAATGTAGACCAGCTATCTGCTATTTTATGTGCAAAAACAATAGGGAAGCGGTTTTCCAGTGAAATTTCGTGGTTGAAGCTGTGTTCGATTCCTGAATAAAGTTTGACAAAGTTGGACACGTCTTCTTCATTCATCAATTCGTTTATAGGTTTGATAATCTCACTGTGGAAACTTATATAGTCTGAAGTAGCCTTCTTGTAAGGCAGCATACAATGGGGAGCCTTGACAAAAGGTGTAATGAAGGCAACTGTACCTTCGCTAAGATTGGATCTATGTCTAGAATAATGTATATTAGAGCCAAATCTATTTACTGTGTCTTGAGCTTGTTTGCATGAATAAGCTGCATCATCCAGGAAAAGAAATACTGTTACTTCAGGGTGCTTGGCAGGGTAGTCTTTGGTATCTTGGTATGAAATGACATCATCAGGCAAGGTTGTAAAATACTTAATTGCTAGGGAGGCAACCCAATGCTCGCTTCTGCTCGGCTCGTTGGTGACAATCACAAACTTGTTTTCGATAGTAGTGCTGCTAAATGGCGAGTCTCCTGCCGTATGTTCTTTTCTTAAGGGGAGATACCATTTTTCAAATTGTTGTACGCAGTTTTTTAAATGTTGCTCAAATTCCTCATGCGAAACAAACCTTGTTGTTTCGATAAATTTGGCGGCCCATTGCCGAGCAGCGCTATCATGATGGGCATCAATCCATTGCTGTGCTTTTTCTTTATTTAGGCCTAAAGAAGGGTTGGGTAAGGGAGGATTAGAATCAAGGATGCTGTTTTTGTAAAACACCTCTAGCTCTGTGCTGGTAGGAGGTTGCTGAGTAACAACAGGATTAACTCTCTCTGGGGTCTGTTCTAATTGTGCATTTTTTAATGTTGGTGCTTGCGGTAAAGTTGCTGGTAAGTTGGCTTTTGTTTCAGTGGGCCTTGGTGTAATAGAATTTAATGGAATTCCTAGGCTGAGAGGATCTGGTAGAGGATTTGAAGACGGCAACATTCTTTCAGAAGCCGTGCTTACTTTATTTGATACTGAAGTTGATAAGGAGTTTGTTGATGAAGTAGCTGTTCCTAACTTTTCTGATAACGGTGCTTGCTTGTACTGACTTTGAATAGCATATGCAGCGAGAGTCACTCCAAATGCTAATGCAAGAATCTGATTTTGAGTTGAGCAACAACTACGCTCATATCTAAATCGCTTTTTTTGCGGAAGACCTGTACGATCGACTTCAGGTGTTCTATGATAGTTTAAACGAGTTACTTGCGGCTTATAATTGTATGAAGTGTTCATAATTCCTGGGTTACTAAATTAACAATTATTATTAATTTATTTTTAATAATATCTATATTAATTATTTCTGTTTATTAATAATTTCTTATTAAGAGATTATTTATTTTTATTAAAGATACAGGATGTTAGGAAGTGATTTCAAAAGTTTGAATTAGGCGTATAACCATAAAAGGTTGGTGAGTTTTCAGACATCTGAAAACGGCAACGAGTCGCCGCTTCAAATGTCTTGTAAGGCTATTTGCCGGAGCTGGTGTTGATGGTTGGGTCGAAGGTTTGGCCGCGTTTTTCTGCCATGTGTTTTGCAGCTAATTTGACGGCTAGATTCTTATCGCCAATCGCACATTTGGTTTTACCGCGGCAGCTGCCTTGGCCGGCGCAATTGTTTTGATCTGTTTTGCAAGAATTCAATCCTTTGCAGTCATTTGTACCGTTGCAAAGCTGGCTGGCTACTTTGCGAGCTAAGGCTTTGCCTTCATCATCTAAGCTCATGTAGAGTTTTAAGCCGGTTGCATTTAATTGGCCGACTAACTCATCTTCTGTAAGTACATGGTAGCCTGAGTTTTGCGACATATATTTGTCGCGCTCGGCATCATCTTTTGATGAGGAATTAGAGCTCGCCGCTTGTTTGCTGCTGCTTGTAGAAGTTTGAGAAATGGATTTGTTATAGTCTTTTGCAGACAGTTCGTCGCTTGCACCGCATAAACTAGCGGCTAATCCCAAAAGGGCAAGGGTCTTTAATTTATGCTTTTTCATAAACTCACTTATTTGAATGATTTGAATTACAAGAGTTTAAAATTAAAGCGCGGTTGATGGAATTCCACAACCGCGCAATGGGTACCTAAAAAGCTAACACTAAATTAGTAGCTATATTTAGAGTTTGTATTCATAGTGTTGCTGCGTTTTTCTGCTTGTTTTTTAGCTGCAATTTTTACCGCAAGGTTTTTGTCAGCAAATTTTGCATTGCCAGAGCCTTTACAGCTGTTTTGGCCTGCGCAGCTATGGTCTGAATTTTTGCAAGAGCTTAAGCCTTTGCAATCATTCTTACCTTGGCAAGAGCCATTTGCTAGTTTTAATGCTAAAGCTTTACCTTCAGCATCCAGTGAGTTGTATTGCTTTAAGCCTTCTTGATTAAGCTGAGATTTTAGATCTTGCTCAGTTAAGTTTTTACCGCTGTTGCTGCTGCCCCAAATCAGACTGCTGTTAGAGCCATCGGTGGCGGTGGCATCATCAGAATAGTAGTTTTGGTAGCTGGAACTTTGGCTGTTATAGGCTTGCTGCTTATTATTGTTGTTCCAAGATTTATTGTTTTGGCGTTGGTTGTTGTAAGCCTGCGGGCCATTGTTGTTGTAAGGAGTTACTTCGATTGCATCCTCTTCGATAAAGTACCCTTGTTCCGGTCCTTGGCCGCCATATACATTATTTTGTGTATGGTTTGGCTGGCTTGGATTCCAATTATTGCTATTGCTTTGCGGAGAATGGCTGTAGTTAGCTTGTCCTTGGGTGCTGCTCCAGTTGCCTGTGCTTTGGTTAGGTTGTGCAGGAACTCTAGAAACAGGAGAAGATTGTGAGTAAGGTTGATTGCCCTGCTGCTGACCTTGCATCGGGCCGTAGTTGAATGTGCCTTGTGCATTTACTGGTTGGTCTTCAAGAGCAATTGCATCATAGCGCCTTGTTCTTGCTGACTGAGAGCTGCATTTGCCTGCACCGCAACCGCCGGCTAACAGTGTTGGATTAGATTCTGTAGCTACTGCAGCTTGGATGTCTGAGCCTGTAAATAATAGCCCTGCCAAGCCCAGTAAAGCTAGTTTTGTCATTTGACGTTTTTTCATATAACTCCTTGTATTGTTTGCTTCATAGGAGGGCAGTACTATTGCCCAAAGGCGATGCAATAGCGATTGCATCGCCTTATTACACATTTCTAAAAATTAACGAGGTGTTGTTGTCGTTGATTTTGTAGTTCTTGGAAGTGTGCTATTGGAATTTGTGCTGCTGCTGTTGCTTGAGCCAAAATTCCAGCTGTTATCATCGTCTGTGGAGGAATTTGTGGAAGAAGAAGATCCATAATTCCAATTGCTAGAAGATGATGGTGTTGTTGTTGTGGTTGTGCTTTTGGGCGTTGTGCTTTTAGTTGTGCTTTTTGTGTTGTTGCCATAGTTCCAGCTGCTGTCTGCACTGCTGCTATTAGTGCTGCCATAGTTGTAGCTATTGGTAGCAGAAGGAGCAGTTGTGGAGCTTGGAGTTGCAGAAGAGCCATAGCTCCAGCTTGGAGATGAGCCGTAGCTTGTATCATTCAAGCTAATTTTTTTAGGAGCATTAGCTGGGTTATTGTTTGGGTTAACTGGAGTGCCATTCATATTAGATTGGTTCACTGGCTGAGCATTAACCGGCTGGCTATAGTTAAAGCTGCTGCTTGAGCTGTTAACTGGCTGACCGTAATTCATGCTTGAGCTGTTAACCGGCTGGCCATAGTTATAGCTATTTACAGCTTGACCTTGCCAGCTGCTATCATGAGAGCCGTAGTTCCAGCTTGATGGTTGGCCGTAGTTGTAGGAACCTTGCTCGCCGCTGTAATTATAAGTGGATGATGAAGGTTGTCCGTAGTAATAGGTGTTGCTTGGGCTATAGTAGGAAGCCTCGTTTTGCTGGTAATATGGATCATGTGGCTGGCCATAGCTCCATGTACCATTAGGATAGCCAACGCCCATAGATGTTGGTTCGCCGCTGAAGCCTGATGCAGATGTAGCACAGCTATGGTAGGAAGCTTGTGCTTGCGGGTACATAGCAGATGCATGAGCGCAGCTGCTATAAGATTGAGGGTAGCTATCGGCTGTGTAGTATTGGCTTGATCTTGCAGAAGCGCAACCTGCAGCTAATAGTGTGCCATTAACTTCAAAAGCTTCTAAACCGCTTGTGGATAGAGCAGCTGCCAAGCCCATCAAGGCTAGTTGTGCCATTTTGCGTTTTTTCATAACAACTCCTATGTTTGTTGTTTTTTCTTATGTAGTCGTCTTTAGATGCATACCTATACCTTTATTTTGTGTTCAAGAAATTTCTTTAAATTTCCCCTGATTAAGAGAGGGAGGCTTGGTCTTTTTATTAAAAGTAAATAATTTAATTGCATTTTTTAAAAAAATATATTAAAATAATTAGAAATTAACTAAAGTGTAATAATGAATAGCGGTTTTCATAATGTTTTTAAAATTTTAGCTCTTCTTTTTGCCGGCCATTTTTTGGTCGATGTGATGCTAGGGATTTGGCCGGTTTACAAGACCATGATGCAATTAGATCTTGCAAAGGCGGGATTAATTGCTGGAGTCGGTGCTTTTTTGGGCGAGGGTGCGCAATTAATTTTTGGTTCGCTTAGCGATCGCGGCTATCGCGGAGTACTCATTAAACTAGGCGTCCTGCTTACTTGTACCAATATATTTTTGGCCTATACAGATAGTTATGCCCTTTTTTTCCTGTTTTATAGTTTAACCTGCCTGGGTTCAGGAGCCTTTCATCCCTGCGGAGCCAGTTTAACAGGTAGTTTAACAGAATCCCGCAAATCATTCTTTATGACTATTTTTATTTCAGGCGGGGCAATGGGCATGGCCTTTAGCCAGATGATCTTTAGTCAAAGCTTCCAATGGTTTGGCAAGGAAATTGTTTTTATTGCCCTTCCCTCGCTGATAATTGTGGGCCTTATGTTTTTGATCCGAGGTTCGGCTTTCAGTAAAGAATGGATGCCTGCCAGCCAAAAACCTAAAAAATCGTTTTTTGCTTGCTTTAGGCTTTTTAAGCACAGGCTAATGACTAAGCTCTATTTCATTCAGCTGTGCAATCAGGCAGTAATGTGGGCGACTATTTTTCTCTTACCTGATATTTTGCATACCCGCGGATATGAGAACTGGATGGCTTTTGGCGGAGGGCATTTTGCTTTAATCATGGGATCTGCCCTAATGATGGTTCCTGGGGGCTGGCTAGCTGACAAATACTCGCCTAAAATTGTCATTCTTTCTTCCAGTTTGCTTGGCTCGCTGCTGTTTATGTTGTTCTTATTTTCTCCGCCATTTTCGGCTCCAATTACCCTTGTGCTGTTATTTGTACTCGGTTCACTAATAGGAATCATCAATCCTGTAGTAATAGCCTTTGGGTATAAAATTCTACCCAATCAGACAGGCATGGTAAGCGCCTTTTTAATGGGCATGGTCTGGTGCCTGGCGGAGTTTATCGGACCCGGCGGCGGAGGGTTTCTTTCAACATTCTTTAGTGAAGATGCCCCGGCAAAAGCTTTACAGTTCTTTACCGTGTTTTTTGTGGCTGGCACGATGCTAGCAATGCGGCTGCCGCAGACAGAGGCGGCGGGCGAAGAAGTTTTAGTATGGACAAACGACATTATTGACATTAACGAAAAATAGTTGGCGCTAGTCCATAAAGTCCATTGTCTATTTAAGCGCCCTTCTTGGGAAAGACCCTCTTTTCACCGATACGGACATCGTCTTTAAAGGTTTGAAGAATATAGGGGCTGCCATCTTCATAGTATTTATTGAATTTGCCTTCCCGCTTGCCGTTGCGATAATCTGCTTCAAAAACAATAACCCCTTTTTCATTCCATTCTTTCACAGTGCCGTCAAGCAAACCATTGCGGTAAGGATAAAGGGCTGAGAGGGTTCCATTAGGGTAGAAAATCTCCTCGCTGCCTTCAAGGTTATTGGCTTTAAATGAGCCTTTTTTGTGCACTTTGCCGCTTGGATAATATTCGATAGCTTCCCCTTCCTGGTTGTCATTGGCAAACGCGGCAGTCAGTTCAACTCGTCCTTCGTCGTCATATAATGTTACAAGTCCGTGCTTCAAGCCGTTTACATAAGGAGTGCTGGCAATTTTAGTGCCTGCCTCATTAAATTCGGCAAGTTCCCCCTCCAGTTTACCTGAAGCATAGGTTGCTTCCAGGGCTTTTACTTCGCCAAAAAATTCCGATGGCGGATGGAATACCTGGTGGATGCCATCCATGACATTATCTTTATAATTGGAAAGGATCTTCTTACCTTCCGGAGTAATTTCCAAATATCTGCCTTCTAAGCGCCCGTGAATATAGTTAGCTTCGCCTATGAGAGCGCCTTTAGCATCCCAGATTTTCTTAGGGCCATGTAAAATACCTTGGGCATAAGTAAGCTGCGATTGTTGCAGGCCATCCGGATAGTAGCTGCGCTGTTCTCCCTCAAGCTGGCCTAAATGGTTATAGACAACTCTTTTTGCGAGCTGATGCTTCGGCAAGCCTTCAACAGGGGGATAATAAGTTACATGCACACCTATTGGCATGCCCTGGCAGTACTGCTTTTCTTCATGAAGGTCGCCGTTGTCAAACCAGCTGCGATAAAAGCCGTGGGGTTTGCCATCCTGGTATTCAGTCAACTGCCGCGTTTTTCCAGATGTGAAAAGTTTTTTTTCCTCGCCTTGTTTGAGCCCATTGCTATAGAAAGCTTCATAAATCAGGCGGCCTTTGCTATCCCATTCCCTTTGATAACCTTCAGGTTGATCAGCAAGATAATGAAACTCGGCTAAAAGCTGTCCATCTTCGTCCCAAGTTTGATGGAGGCCTTGTTTTTTGCCGGCATTAAATTCCCCTTTAAAAATTAAAGCGCCGACGCTATTCCACTGTCGTGCTGTTCCTTCTAAGAGATCTTGTATGTAGTTCTCTTCGCGGACCAGCGTGCCGTTCTCATCCCAAGTTTGCGAAAGGCCATTTTTTCTGCCGGCATCATAGGCCGTTCTTACTGCCTGCTGTCCATTGGAATACCACTCTTCAAACAGGCCTTGCTCCACGCCATTGGCAAAATTGGCTCTTGTAATAAGTTGTCCCAGGGCATCGTATTCCAATTGCAGTCCTTGCATTTCTCCATGGGTATAATTAAAATCCTCGGCAAGCTGCCCGTTTGCATGCCAGGATAGAAAGGAGCCTTCATACTTGCCATCTTTCATGATGTATTGCGCTGCCTTGCTCCCATCTGGCCGCAATTCAATAATAGGTTCCTGAAGCTGCCCTGCGGCAGTATACTTCGCAATGCGTTTGTTGCCGCTGGCTTTGATTAAGAAATGGGTGCCGACAGGGTTGCCTTTGCTGTATTCACCCTCTCCTATTAAATCGCCGGCTTCATTCCAAAAAGACTCTTTGCCGTTTTTCCAGCCTAGTTTATAGGTTGCACGGTAGCTTTCTTGTCCATTAGGGTGGTACAAGACATGGACCCCATCAGGCTGGCCGCGAAAAAAATCTTGTTTTTCTTTTTTTGTGTGGTCCGGGTAATAGCGCACAAATGCCGGTGCATTGGGTTCATTATGCAGGAGGCCTTTCAAATAGTTATATTTGGCCTTGACTACACCATTGCCGTACCATTCAAAGGCTTCGCCTTCTAATAAATTATTGGAAAAGCGCTCTTCCAGTATTTTTTTGCCCGTTTCTTCATCGTATTGCGTGTGCAAACCGTTTAAAGCATTATCGGTGTAATTCCAGCTTTCTATTAGCTGCCCGTTCGGGCTGAATTCTTCTTTGATGTTTTGAATGTTTCCCTGATCGTACAAAAGAAGGGTTTTTTCTTTTCCGTCCTGATAAAAAGTGCGCACAGGGCCATTTAGAACATCTTTTTGGTAGTAAGCGATCTTTTCTATAGAACCTGCGGGGTAATACCAGAGGGCGACTCCATGTAAATATACATTGTCCCCTTCAGTAAGCAAATCAGCTTCAGCTTGAGGCTTGCCTGTCGGGTAGTAGGCGATCCATTTTACCGGGGCATCTTTTTTAGATTGCGGGTCGGTTTCATAAAAAAGCACAGAATGTTGCGAGCCGGTTGGGTAGTAATCCAGAATTTTTGTCAGCCACTCAGGTTTTCTCGCCCGCAGCTTAAAATCATTTACAGCGGATAAGGAATCCGAGCCGTTAGCACTTTGAGCTAAAAAACAGCCGGCTACTAATATTCTTATTGCATAAGAAAAAATGCGCATAAATTGCCTTTGATCAACGGATTAGCTCATCATGTATAGCAGAAAAATGCGTTTCCTGCAAAAATTACCTCTTTTCCACTTTTATTAAGCGAGTTTCTATGGCTGCAAAAATCCGCGTGTTATCGGAAGATACGATCAATAAAATTGCCGCTGGCGAGGTTATCGAAAACACCAGCTCTGTAGTAAAAGAGTTGGTGGAAAATTCTTTAGATGCCGGCGCCTCTGCTATAACTATAGAGATTCAAAGCGGCGGCAGGCAGTTAATCCGCATAACGGATAATGGCTGCGGGATGTCGAGCGATGATGCCCTATTGTGTTTGGAAAGGCATGCTACTTCAAAAATTCGGGACATCGATGATGTGAGCGTCATATCCACTATGGGTTTTAGGGGAGAGGCGATTCCCTCTATTGCTTCTATTTCCCAATTTATGATTATTACGGCTACTGGTGAAGAAAAAGAAGGGACTTTGGTTGTCGTAGAGGGGGGTAAGCTCCTCAAGCATGGCAAAGCTTCCAGAGACCGCGGCACGACCATGGAGATCAAATCGCTTTTTTATAATTTGCCGGTGAGAAAAAAATTCCAAAAGTCTCCCGCTTACGATACCCAGGAAATTTTCAAAGTAATTAGCCAGCTAGCTTTGGCAAATCCGGAGGTGGCATTTCACCTCGTTAGCGACAAAAGCAATCTGCTTAAGACCCGTCCGGAAAGTTTACAAGACAGGATTAAAAGCGTCCTGGGCCCTGAATTTAGTGCGGCAGCTTGGCCTCTGGTTTGCGAATCGCCGCCTTATAAGCTTGAGGGGATTGTGGGGGCGCCTTCAGAGCATCGCGCCAATCGGACCGGGCAACACCTGTTTATTAACAAGCGGCCGGTTTGGTCTCCGCTGATTTCCTCTATCATTAAGGAGGCTTATGGGACGCTGCTTCCGGCCGGACGGTTTCCTATTTTTGTATTAAACCTGCAAATGATCAGCTCTTTGGTAGATGTCAATGTGCATCCGCAAAAACGGGAGGTGCGGCTGCGCGGGGAATTGCAGCTTAAGCAGGTATTAGGGAACGCTGTTGCGCAAGCTTTGCAAAGCAAAACAATGCAGGCTATGCCGAAGCCTTTGGGGCAAGAAGTGCCCGCTATGCCCTGGAGGCCCGCGCCTTTTATAGTAGAACCTGTGTTCCTGCAAGAAGCTGCCGAAAAAGATGCGTGCAAGCTTTTAGAGCCCAAGGCCTTACTTGAAACTCCTGTTATTGCTAAATCAACTTTTAGCAAAAAGCCTCCAATTCCAAATTCTGTGCTGCAAGAAGAGCCTGCTGTTTACCAGACCGCCAAAAAAGTCTTGCAAACCTTGAGCGGGTATTTACTTCTTGAGACAGAGGGCGACCAACTTTGCCTGGTAGATCAAAAACGGGCGCATCACCGCATTTTATTTGAGCGCATGGTTGTAGCAGAACAGCGTAAACCGATAGCGCAGCAGCAGCTTTTGATGCCTTTAATGATCCAGCTTACACAACAGGAAGCACATGCTGCCGCTTTTTGTATGGAAGCCTTATGTAAATTTGGGGTGCAAGCTGAACTGTTCGGCAAAAATAGTGTTAAAGTAGATGCCATCCCTACCTTTATTCGCGAAACACAAATAGAAGAATTTGTTAGAGAAGTAATGCAAGAAAGCGGACATATACAGGAAGGTAAAGAAAAATTAGCCAAAGAAAAAGAGCTTGCCTATTATGCAGCTAAAGCTGCGGTTAACAAGAGGAGCCGGCTGCCGTTACAGGAAGCGCAATATTTGGTGGAAGAGCTTTACCGCTGTCAGATGCCCTATCAATGTCCCTACGGTAAACCTACCCATCAGTTTTTGGTTTCAGAAGAATTGGCTAAAATTTTTAAATAGGTGGATATGCATACTGCCAAACGCTTGGAAGTTCTTCAATCATTGCTGAAGAACAATAGTTTTGATGCCTTTTTAGTAACGGACCCTATTAATTTATACTATTTACTTGATGTAGAACTCTCAAGCGGGCAGCTATTAATTACTCCAGAACAAGTAATCTTATTAGTTGATGGCCGCTACTTTGATCAATGTGTGCAAAAAGTGGCGGGTACTGTTTTGCTTTCCACAGAGAACAGTTTAGCAGCAGTGTTTGTACACAAAATTCCTAAAGTGCGTATTTTGGGTTTTGAAGGGGATTATGTCACCTATCAAGGCTATTTGCTGCTCGCAAAAGAATGTGAGATTGCAGGGGTATGCTTAATTTCTCAGCCTGATCTAGTAAGCAATCTGCGTAAAATTAAAGATTCCCATGAACAGGAGAGAATGAAAGCCGCGGCAGATTTGGGATCGCGCGGCTTTGATTTTGCTCTCCAGCAATTGTCAGCGGGCATCACCGAAGAGGAAGTGGCCAAACGATTGGAAATTTTCTGGCTGCAGAATGGGGGCAATGGACTCGCTTTTGCACCCATAATTGCTTTCGGCGCCAATAGCGCTATGCCGCATTATCGGGCGGGCAAAGCTCAATTGCGTTCAGGGGATATCGTATTGATTGATATCGGCGTTACCTTGCAGCGCTACCACTCTGATATGACTAGAGTGGTGTTTTTTGGCGAACCTGCCGAAGAGCTGAAACAGATCTATCAACTCGTACTGGATGCCCATCAAGCTGCTTTAGAAATTTGCCGGCCCGGAACGCGCATTGGCGATTTAGATCGAGCTGCCCGCAGCGTCATTGCTTTGGCAGGGTATGGACAACGGTTTTTACATAGTTTAGGCCATGGAATTGGCTTGCAGGTACATGAAGCGCCTACCTTGCGTAATAAGCCGCCAATGGCCGATGAGATTTTGCGGGCAAGGATGTGTATTACAATTGAGCCAGGCATTTATCTTCCCGGCCAGGGAGGCGTACGCTTGGAAGACACCATTATCATCACCCAGGATGGCTGCGAGAGCCTAACCAAGCGGCCCTTCGATCCTTGGATTCTATGAGGCGGCTCCTCAAAAGTATGTTACTATTAATTAAACACAAAGAACACAAAGCACAAAGAAGGAAAAAGTTTAAATTATTATTATAAGTAGTTTTAATTTAAATCCTTTACGCCTTTGCGAGCTTTGCGTTTAATTTTATAAACTTAGCTTTGAAAAAAATCCTAAAGTCGAGACAGGCTTTGAATAGCAATTCTCTAAGGTTAGTTGGTTAGTTTGCGAGGGTAATAGGCCTCTTTATATTGTACAAAGGCTTTTTCCACCGTAAGCCTTTTGGCGGGGTCAACTTCTAAGAGACCGGCAATAAGTTCCCTTACTTTCAGCGGCGTGTTTTCAGTAAAGGCTCGATCGTTGAAAGCGGGCGGCTCAATGTCGTCGCTTTTTTTATCATGTCTGATATAGGCATATTTATTTTGGGCTGCAACAAATACTTCATTGCCTTCAGCATTCTTTTGCCTCGCAATATAGGGACAATTTAAATGTTCAAAAACAATCTCATCCTGACCATTAGAATATAGATCGAATAACATTACTCCAAAACCAAAAGCCATGATTTGTTTGGCAATAGAAACACATTCTTGGACATGTTCTTTATTAGCTGCCTCTTCTTCAGAATTTTTTGGCTTGTCAATAACTTTATTCCGTGCAGCAGCCAATCGATTTGCATCATTTTCAAGTACTTTCGAATTAGTCCAGGAAAGAATTTTTAATAGATCGGGGTTGCTTTCTATTTCATCAATAAAAACGGCATTTCCAAAGTCTGCATAAACACATTCCATTGTGGAAAGCATAACTAAAATATTGTCCGTTTTTAAATCTAAATGGATCAACCTGTTTTCTGTAAGGCTTAGATATCCATGAAACAAATCCATTCCTATTTTCTGCCTGCTTTTTTCAGTAGTGTCTTTCAGGACGCCGGTAAGGGAATTGTCATATTCTGTTTCGATTACAGCTGTGGTAGAAAGAGCGCTAAATTTAACTTTATTGCGTATATCTTCAGGTATGTGAAGATAAATGGAGGTCATCGCTTCCAGGTTTAACTCCCTGGTCGCGTGAGGAGCTTTAGGAATACCTCTAAGCAGCTTTTTGTCTTTATTTAATATGTTAATGCAAATATTGGATCGTTCCAGCTCTTCAGCACACTGACCATTATCTTTACCTATTTTAAAGATAACTTTTTTCGAAGGTTCCCCATTGGATTTTCTTTCAACCGACCCTATTTTGAATACCAGCGATGTAGATCCCGCAGCTACAAATCTTACGTTTTTAGTAAAATCAAAAGTGTAAAACTTTAGTATCCCGTTTTTGGATTTCATTTCAAATGCAAGCGTTGAGGGCTTTTCCATTGTTTTTAGCGAGGAAATATTTGAGGGACTTTGCGGAGGTGATTTTTCAGGAGAGGTATTGCCATGATGGATAATTTTTGATGCCATCTGGCTAAGAGAACGGCGCCGCTGTTTGGCAGGCGGCGATTTTGCATCAAAACCTTCTGCAGCAGCTGGCAGAGAAGAAATTTCCTTCTGGTGCGAGTGGCCAGGAAGAGTTCCGATAGGTTGAATAGATGGTATATTATGTTGAATAGATGATATATTATTATGCATAGATTTTATAAAATATTATTAAAATTAAAACTATCTTTAAAATATTATTAACTAAAATTATTAAGATGGTATAAAGAATATTTTAATATTTGCTTTTTTATTAAATAAATTAGTTGGATAAAAAGACTGTAGATTTAACTGCAGTAATTGTAAGCATTACCTGCAACGTAGCTTAAGCCTTGATTGTACTGGAAAGAAAACACGCACTCTCCTTATCTTGCAATAAATTCCCTTTTATGCTAAGCTTACTGGCAACTTTGCGTCATAAACTGAAAAAACTGCTAATTGCTTAGCGATCAGTTTATTCAAGTGAATCGCTTGATTGATGCTTATTACGGGTAGTTTAATGCAGCTTCGGCAGACTATACACCCTCTCTCCCAACGCAATACCTTAAAAGCGTTATTTCTATTTCAACAATTTCCAACGTTCAAATTAAGTACCACAATAACGGAAGATCTTTATCCAGAGATTTTCAAACCCAGTATTTTTAAAAATTGGCTCAACCTTTTAAATATAAAGGCTTTGCATGTCGCAGTCGGGAAGTGTAGAATTTAGTAGTTGGCGGGCATTTTTATGGCCTGTCCATCGCCATGAGCTTAAAAAGCTCATCCCAATGCTTTTAATCTTTTTTCTAATCTCTTTTGATTACAATATTCTAAGGACTCTTAAAGACACATTAGTGGTCACCGCGAAATCCTCAGGCGCTGAAGTCATCCCTTTTATTAAAGTGTGGATGATGTTTCCTGGTGCTGTGTTGATGACTTTTATTTTCACGCGCCTCTCCAATCGCCTCAACCGGGAGAAAGTGTTTTATGCCATGATTTCAGTCTTTCTGATTTACTTTTTTGCCTTTGTATTCCTTCTTTATCCCAATCGCGACAGCCTCCACCCTCATGAGTTGGCAGATTATCTAGAATCGGTTTCACCAGCTGGTTTTAAAGGGATGATTGCCATGTTCCGCTACTGGACCTTTACTACCTTTTATGTAATGTCGGAGCTGTGGAGCAACATTATCCTAGCCATGCTCTTTTGGGGATTCGCTAACCAAATTACCAAGATCGGTGAAGCTAAACGTTTTTATGGGCTCTTTGGTATAGGTGTTAACTTCTCTGGAATTGCTGCGGGACAGCTTTCTGTTCTTTGCTGCACCAATTCCTACAACCCAAATTTCTGGGGAGCCGATGCTTGGGAACAAACCCTTATTTCACTTGTGAGCTTAGTGTTGCTTGCTGGAGTTGCAGCTCTTGGTATTTTCCGCTGGATGAATAAGCAAGTGTTGACAGATCCTTTATACTATAATCCTACTGATGAGAATAGGGGAGAAGTAACAGGACGCATGTCTATGCGTGAAAATTTTTCTTATCTGTTTAAATCGCGCTACCTAAGCTGCATCGCTATCGTTGTGATTGCCTATAATTTGGTGATCAACCTGGTAGAAGTATTATGGAAAGCGCAAGTGCGGGAATTGTACCCTAATCCAACCGACTACACTCTCTACATGAACCAAGTGACTACCATTATCGGAGTTATTTCCACGCTTGCCGCTCTATTTATTTCTGGCAACTCTATTAGAAAATGCGGCTGGACCTTCACAGCTTTGCTGACACCAGTCATTTTGCTGCTGACCAGTGTCGGGTTCTTCACTTTCTTTTTCATGAAAAGCTACTCAGTGGATTTATCGGCAATTTCTTTGGCCGGTGCTACTCCTTTAGCCCTGGTGGTGTTCTTTGGAACAGCCCAAAACTGTCTCTGCAGGGCTGCAAAATATTCTGTTTTTGATGCCACCCGTGAAATGGCCTTTGTGCCTTTAAGTTCCGAGTGCAAAATTAAAGGAAAAGCGGCTATAGATGGTGTTTGCAACCGTTTGGGCAAATCTGGAGGCTCTGTAATCCATCAAACTCTGCTGCTAATTTTTGCAAGCCTTTCAGCCAGCGCCCCATATGTTGCTGGCATATTGGTTGCTACTATTTCCCTCTGGATCTACGCTGTCTCTTCACTAGGAAAGAAATTTACAAGCCTGACCAGTGCTCAACCTGCTACCGTTCCGCTGAATAATCATCCTGTTGGAGAAGTTACCCTGCAAGAACAACAAGCTTAGCCATGAGAAATATCAATTAATGCTCTGCACTAATTGATATTTCCCCTTATTTTTTGTTTTTAATTATTAATCATATTGAAGAATTTTAACTATTGTAGTATAATTATTGTGCATAAGGAATTTTAAATGTCATTTTCTGAAAAAGCAGAGTTCGGCACCCTTCGCTCAATCTTTTGGCCAATATATAAACATGAGCTAAAAAGAGTAGTTCCGATGCTGCTCATGCTCTTTTTAATCACATTTAACTACACGATCCTGCGCAATATGAAAGATGCGCTAGTGGTTACTGCCCAGTCTTCCGGAGCAGAAGTAATCCCTTATATTAAGGTGTGGGTAATGTTGCCCATGGCCCTTCTTGTAACTATTCTGTTTATTAAATTGACCAACAAGTTCAGTCAAGAACGGGTGTTTTACCTTATTATTTCAGGGTTTTTAGCTTTTTTTGCTTTCTTCACCTTTTTTCTCTATCCCTATAGGGATGCTTTACATCCCCATGCTTTGGCTGATTCCCTGCAAGCTTTGCTGCCCCCTGGTTTAAAAGGAATGGTGGCGATGTTCCGCAATTGGACATTTACCATTTTTTATGTCATGTCAGAGTTGTGGAGCAGCATGGTTATGACAGTACTTTTCCGGGGGTTTGCCAATGAAATCACTAAAGTCGCTGAAGCCGGCCGTTTTTACAGTGTCATTGGCGTGGGTGCTAACCTCTCAGCTATAGTTGCCGGGCAGATTGGCGTGTATTTTTCTTCCATCCAATACAACCC
>JAEYWL010000073.1 GCA_023428915.1 Verrucomicrobiota bacterium | reverse complement strand
TTGTCAAGTTCGGCAATGTTCAAGCGTGATTTAGGGGCGCAACTTGGATTTTAAGATATTTATACCTAAACACATATGTATTTTTTTACAAAGGAAGGAGTTTTTTATGTCAAAAAAAGTAAAAAAGCGAATAAAAGAGAAAAAAAATATACGTTTAGCAGCTAAAAAGGCTGTTGGCGGTAGAGTGCTTAGAGCGAGAGAGCTGGCGACGCCTGAGGTTTCTCCATAGATCCTCAAATTTAGAGAATTTAAAAAAAAATCGGTCAAAAATAGGAAAGAAGTTCATAAAGCGGCCGTTCCCTATCAGCAATTATTTTGATTGAACATATAGTTCCGGTAGAAATTTTCATTTGAGGCCCTTTGCCTGAGGTCCACTTTAAACCTGATGGAGCTGAAGGATCGGGAAGAGGAGCTATAGTAATTTGAACAGCTGCTTCTCCATTTTGAATAAGATAATCAACTATGCTTGCGTTTTGAAGCAGACTTGCAATGTTTTCCTTTGATACAGCAAATGAAGAAATGCCGACCACAGTGCCCAAAATGGCGCCATACTCCTGAGGGTTAACTGTAGAAGGTTCGATCTCGACTGATGTACCTTCCCTTACCCGTTTGCCTTTTTCTATTGGAATATAAGCGTAAACTAAATGCTGCGAGGCATCCGTTGAGTAATATTCAAGATGCATCAGAGGAGTTCCTGCATTGACATGGCTCCCGGCAGCCACAAGAAGTTCTGTTACATAACCGCTGTCTGTGCTATAAACCTGGTTTAATTTTTGGGTTAATTCGAGCAGCTGCCTTTCTTGCATAGCTTGCAGGAGATCTCTCTCTTTTGCCTTCACCTCTTCTTCCCTGTATCCTTTTTCCAAGCGCACCTTAAAATTTTCCAAATTTCCTTTAGTGGTTTCCAAGGCAATTCTTCTTTGAGTGAGAAGCTGTTTTGTATCTTGAAGATCCTTTAAACTGAGCAGCCCTTTTTGTGCGAGATCTTCTTTCTTTTTCAGGTCGCTTTCCAGTGGAATAATGCTGTTTTCTAACTCTAAAATTGTCTTTCGGCTGGAAATAATTTGTTTTTCTAAGGCTTCCTTTTCCGCTCGCTCTTCTGTTCCAATTTGCTTTTTTAATAGTGCCAGATTCTGGCGAATATGTTTTTCCTTCATGAGGGCGCTTTCATATTTAAATCTTTCTTGAGGATCCTTGATAATGGCAACCAGCTGCCCTTTTTCGACAAGCATTCCCGGTTTGACTAAGATCTCGGAAACTGAGCCGCTTACTTTGGATTGGATGCTAAACAATCCCTGATCATTTACAAAGATCCCCTTGCCTTGCACCAGTAATGGAACTGAACCCCAAAAAAGCCATGCGGTTAAGGCTATAAGCAGCAGAAATGCAATTACCCAAGCTATCCATATTATTGAAGGCATTGGTTGAAACAATTGGTCTAATTGATCTGAAGAGCCTCTTTCCAGCAATGCCTTCTTCCTAAACAAGAGCTCATCCTCAGAAGGTTGCTCCAGCTCAGGTTCGTCAGTGCGTTGGTTTTGTTCATCCATTTAGACACCTTCCTAGAAGCCGATTTTCGATTTTATTTCAGCATAGCTTCCGACTGCTTCGATCTTGCCCTTATTTATGAGATAAATGCGATCTGCATGGCAAATGGTACTCAGGCGATGGGCAATAACGATGCGCGTTATGTTAATATGTTTAAGGCTGCGCTCAACAATCTCCTGGGTCTTATTATCAAGGGCGCTTGTAGCTTCATCGAGAATCAGGATTTTAGGCTTGCTGATTAAGGCTCTTGCGATTAAAAGCCTCTGTTTTTGTCCTCCTGAAAGGGTATTGCCCCCATCCATTAAAACTGTATGCAACCCCATAGGAAGGCGCCTTAGATCCTCATCAAACCCTGTAAGTTTCAATATATGGGATATTTCCTCATCAGAGTATGAGCCTTTAGTGGTCAAGTTATCTCGTATGGTGCCATCAAGGAGGCTTTCATTTTGTAAAACTATGCCAAGCTGGCGCCTTACCTTGCGAATATCTAAAGTGGAGAGGTCTTTGCCGTCAAAATAAATGGCGCCGCTTTCAGGTTTTTCGAATCCTACCAGCAGCTTAACCAAAGAGGATTTGCCGCAGCCGGAAGGCCCTATAATTCCAATAAACTCGCCTGGTTTTGCATGAAGAGAAATGTCTTCCAAGATAAGGGGGGAAGAGGATTCGTAACGGAAAAAAAGATGGTCGATCTGCACATCGCCAGAAAAAGTATGAGGATCTGTTTTATTTCCTTCTACTTCCAGCCGTTCTTCTAAAATCGCCCGCCCTCTTTTCCATAAGGAAAAAAGGGGGGTTAATTCAATCAATATATTTGAAAGGTCTGTGACAGCTAATGTGAAAGGGGTAAATGCTGCCAAAAAGGCTAAGAAATCTCCAATTGTAAAAGGCAATGCTGTTTTTTCTTTAATGACATAAAGGGCTATGGCAAAGATGAGAAACGGGGAAAGGGTTGAAGAAATATAGTTTGCCACATAAGAAAAAATTGTGAGTTTTTGCATTTGCCACTCAACTTTTTTCATCGGCTGAAAAATCTTTTCCCAATTCGTAAAGGAAATTTTTTCAGCGCCGGCTGAGCGAATTTTGGAAATGGCAGAGAGTTGCTGCAGGACAAGACCATTGGCTTTTCCCTTAGACTCTAAAATCACTTGGTTGTAGCGCAAACTAGCAAAAAAACACCAGGCATTCAACGAAGCTATGGCCAGGACAAAGCTTGCCCCGACTAAGGCAAGCATGGGGCTGTAATAGAACATTGGAATTAAGTAAAGCAAGGAAAAGAAGGAGTTAAACAGCACCTGGATTGTCGAGCCAGTGAGCGATTTGCGAATCGTGTTGATGGAAAAGACGCGCATAATGAGATCGCCGAGTTCAAAACGGCTAAAAAATTGCACTGAAAGGCTCAAGACACGCTGCCAGATGCCGGACTCTAAATCATGGTCGCTTAGAGCTTCCAGCCTTAAAACAGTGTAATCCCGGCCAAACATAAATAACTGGGTCGAGACAGAAATGATGAATATTCCCGCTATCACTTGTGTTAAAAGAGAACGATCCGAATAGGGAATGACGTATTGAAATAGCACATAATTAAAAAAAGGATAAAATAAGTTTAAACACCCCATTGCCAACCCAAACAGGAAAACACTTAAAAAAATGGGGGTTTTTTTAAATAAGCTGAATCTTAGGAGGTCCTTAGCTGAAATCCAATTTTTCTTAGGGAATGAGCGGTAAAACATAAACCCTTCTTTCAGCAAAAGGGCGTTTACTTCTTCATTTACGATTGTTCTTGTACCTTTAGCAATATCAATAAGTTCATACTTGCCGTCTTTCGGAATCAGTGCTACCGGTTGGCTATTTTCTTTATAAAATCCTAAAAAAGGCCCTGAATCACATGTCCACCAATTCTTAGATAGGTGAATTTCCCGGTAATAGATATTTGAATATGCGCACAATTCATACACGTTATTGAAGATTTCATTTGAAGCTAATTTATGCTGTAAAGGAGTGAATGTTAATTGTAAATGAT
This sequence comes from Verrucomicrobiota bacterium, assembly GCA_023428915.1. Classification (GTDB taxonomy): domain Bacteria; phylum Chlamydiota; class Chlamydiia; order Chlamydiales; family JAEYWL01; genus JAEYWL01. The sequence continues at coordinate 5,760 of JAEYWL010000073.1, read as the reverse complement.
CGCCTATAATTTGACAGGTATTAACCAAAAGGTTGTGTCCGACAGCTCTTTGCATAGGTTCTTGCTGAGAAAAAACCGTTTGCAGTTGTTCCCGGGCAGAGTGGAAATTTTTTTGATCGAGCTCGCTTCTAAGCCGCGCCTTCTCTAATTGCTCAAGCTCTATTTGCTTATTGCGTTGCGAAAGGGCTTTAAGTATTTGTTTGCCAAAGGCGCGAGGCTGCTGCCAAACAGAGGTTTTATCCAGCGTATCCATGTCGATAAGCCCTTCAAAGTGCTGGACAAAATCTGTCAGTTTAGCATCCGATTCTCCTTTTAAAACAGGATTTAGCCTCATCTCTATATAATTCTGAAGGGCGATCTTGCGGATGACTGCCTTTGGAGTCGGTAGGGCAAAGACAGCCAGATCTTTTCTACCAGGAAATGATAACAGCAATGAACCAGCTTCAAAATGGCTTAAAAAGTGGCGGCGTCCTTCTGCTTCAATGGCAAAAAGATCGATTTGACCGGATTCCAGCCAAAAAAGGTGTTCATCATCCTGCAAAGAGAATGCATCTCTTATTCCAAGCTCAAAAGCTTCTCCCTTTTTCGCTAATAAAGTATCTAATAACCCAACTTCTTGCATATTTATCTACAGCGATGCCTCGAGTTCAAGGAGCTCGCGATAATGTCCGGATGCACCACTAAGTTTTTCATGATTCCCTCTTTGTACAATTTTACCCTTATCAAGCACGATAATTTCATCGCATTGACGCACAGTTCTTAATCTATGGGCGATTATAATTGTGGTGCATCCCAAACGGCGAATATTATTCATCACTATCTTTTCGGTCTCGGTGTCTAAGGCGCTTGTGGCTTCGTCCAATATAAGAATGCTAGGGCTTTTGATTAATGCACGGGCGATTTCTAAACGTTGGCGTTCTCCGCCGCTAAGGTTTTTCCCATCGCTCTGCAGCATCAGCTCATAGCCGCCCTTTCTTAGCATAATCTCATCATGGATGCAGGCTGCCTGCGCCGCTTTTATCATTGCCAGCTGGTCGGGGACCAGCTCAAAACAGGTGATGTTTTCTTTAACGGTTCCAATAAAGACAAAAGGTTCTTGTTCTACGGCGGCAAGGGAGTTGGTAATAAGGGATCGAGGCAAAGTTTGACGAGGCTTTCCATCAAACAGGATCTCGCCTTGCCAAGGTTCATAAAGTCCTGCCAATAGTTTGGCAAGAGTGGATTTTCCACTGCCGGTTGACCCTACAATGCCTAGGCTTTGGCCGGAGGAAAGCTTAAAGTTGATATCAGATAGAATGGGGTCGGCTAGGGGATTAAATCCAAATGAGAGGCTTCTTAATTCGATATTTCCCTGCAGCTGGTAATCGAAAAAAGCAGGCTCTTTATTTGCTTCCTCTTTTACCAGCTCAGCATCGATAGGGTTCTTCAATACATCATCCAGGCGTGCAATGTCCACTTGCAATAATTGGATGCTTTGGCTGAAATTGACGAGGCGGGTTAGCGGGGTCATAAAATTAGCCATTAAAATGCGCAGTGAAATCAGCATGCCGATCGTCAGGCTGCCAATAATCACGCGGTAGGACCCTAACCCTAAAATAGCAATTGTAGTCAGAACTTCCAAAAATGAGGGAATTAAAATGGCGACCAAATCGCGCTTAAAAATACTCTGTTGGGCATTTAAAGTCTTGGTATAATATCCGGACCAACGGTTGAACAATTTATATTCGCTGCTTGAGGCTTTAATGGTTTCAATATTAGATAGGGCTCCGATCGAATACCCAATGCTTTTTCCCAGGGCTTGCTGGTAGGAAGCATAGGCATCGCTCCGCGACTGATAGAGATAGCGCATGATGGAAAAGTTTAAAATAGTCATCAGAATGCCTACAGAGGCTATCACAGGGTCATAGTAGAACATGACCACTCCAAAAAAGATAATGACGAGGGCGTCAATCAAAACAGTAGCCAATTGTTGAAAGATTGTGTAAGCCACCGTATTGTTGATTTCCATCCTGTTTGCAATTTCTCCGGAGAATCGCTGGGCATAAAATCCTATTGGCAAGCGCAGAATGTGATAAAGGAAGTGGCTCGAATAGTTGATCGAAAGTTGAATGAACATGCGGCCTAAAATAAATCGCTGCAAAAATTCTAGCGAAATGGCGATGACGGAAATGATCGCCATGCTGTACACAAATCCCTTCTTCCAGGAAAAAAAGCCATTAACAAAGACGTTATCGATAAAAATTTGAGCAAATGCAGGCAATACGAGTTTGGGAATAACCAGGCAAATACCCACAAAGAAGGCAAAAAGAAAGGCAAATTTTTCCTGTTTGACCCGGTTAATAATGCCTTTAATAAAGCTGTCGGGATTTTTAGTTTTTGCAAACTTTTCAGTGGGTTCAAACGTCAATACCAATCCCGTGAACGCTCGATCTAGTTCCTCGTAAGAAATTTTAACAGGACCGCTGCCGGGGTCATTGAGATAAACAGCATCCCTTGAAAACCCTTCGATTACTACAAAATGTTCGAAATTCCAGTAGGCAATCAGCGGAAGAGGCATGTCGTAGAGCTCTTCCAATTCCAGTCTATAGCCTTCGCCCTTTAAACCGTAAGTTTCAGCTGCGCTGAGTATGCTCAAGGCATTTACCCCATCTCTTGTGACACCGCATGCGCCTCTTAGCTCTTCTAATGTCACATATTTGCCATAATATCCCAGGATGATCGCCAAAGCAGCTGCCCCGCATTCAACCGCCTCCATTTGTATGACTGTTGGAGTTTTGACACGTAAATAAAAAGGAGCTTTTGGGATCACTTCTTCTTCTTGCATCCTAGCCCTCTTGGTACTTTAACTGTGGAATCGGTATCAAATAATATAGAGGACGAATTTTTTCCACCGTTGCCCTCAAAGAGCCTACAGTTCCAGCCGTGATCGGTACTGGAGGTTGTTTTCCTGAAGTCCAAAGAAATTGATCTGGTTGCTTTGGGTCTTGCAGCGGTTTAATTAGCACTTGTATAACAGCCGCCGTTTCGCCGGTTGAGTTAGTTAAGTAGTCTACAAGTGCCCGGTTTTGAATTTTGCTTAAAATAGTTTCTTTTGTTACCGCAAAAAGTGAAACATCCTCTACCTTGCCTTTCAAAAAACCATATTCTTTCGAGTTAATTGTAGAGGCCTTCATGGTAATGTTCATACCCGGCTGAAGACGTTTGCCCATTTCTACAGGAAAGAAGCCATAGATGACGTAGTCCCTATCCTTTAAATCTTTGAGATTTTCCATCCAGATAAGCACTTTGCCTTCTTGAATTTCATCTCCTGGATTAGCCAAAATCTCCAAAATTTTGCCATCATGGGGGCTGGATATTTTTCCCAGGTTCAATGCAATTTGAAAAAAATCGCGTTCATGCTCTTCTGACAAAAATTGCTGTTCTTTTTTTCGGTATTCTTCAGAGCGGTATTCTTTTTTGGACTCTGAATATAAGTTCGCCAGCTCGGAAATTTTTTCCTCTAATTCAATTTTTTTCAGTGTAATATTTTGGCTTGCATTCATGGCCACATCTGTTGTGATCAGCCCCGCTTCAGCCAGCTCTTTGCGTTTTTGCAACTCCTTATTCAAAAAAGCAATTTCATCGTTTAATTGGGTAATTGAGTATTTTGCAGCCTTCATTTTAATCTCCAAGGCCAGCTCCTCGGCTTTTGATTCCCGCGCAATCTCTTCTTTTAAATGCTGCAGCTGCTCTTTTAATGCAGCTGTACGCAGCTTGGCTTCTTCATACTTTAATTCCAGCTGAGAGTTGCGAATTTCAACCAATAAATCCCCTTTTTTTACAATGGACTCAGGGACAGCAATTATCTGTGATACCGTTCCACTTAACCTGGATTGCACACTCGTTAATCCATTTCTGGGAACCAGGATGCCCCGCCCCTCTATTTGCACGGGAATAGTGCCAAAATAGCTCCACAAAAGAGCGATAACCAGCGCCGTAAAGGTCAGCATAAATAATATCCAAACCGGATAAGGAATGATAGAGTTGCTATCGGTTCTCATCATAAACCTAGATAGAGGATAAACAGGCCTAAGCAAAAATGGATGAGGACCACGCCTAAAAGGGAATTTTGCAGAAGGTATATTTTTCCTAAAAACAGGCTTGCAAGAAAAGTTGATACACCCATCCTAAGGCTGAAAGGCGCTTCTAATAACCCTAAAAGCAAGGCTGAATAGACAATAGGCTTCCATGAATCATCATTTAAAAAACGCTGGAAAGAAGAGAGGATGGCGCCTCTTGCAATAAATTCTACAATGCAGCAATAAATAAAATATGTGGCAGATAGCATTAATATATTGCGAGGTATGTTTGGAGGAACAAAAACTGTCTTAAATAGCTCCCAGTTGACCGAGGCATAGATGGCGTCGAACAGCCAAATTAAGGATATGCCTGCAACAATAATCCATAAGGAAGTTTTAAGGGTTGCCTGCCAATTTGAAAACGCCAGTCCGATTTCATCCGAGTAGAGATGGAAAGCTTTGACAAGCAAAACTGTCGGAATGATTGCAAGGCCCCAAAAGACCCAGTCAAGCCCCGGATAAGGAACGATTAATTGCCCTTTAATCCACACTTCAAGTAAACGGGTGCCTAGCAGCATTAATATGAGGGCAAGGATAAACTCGCCCACATCAATTCTAACCTGAAGCTTTCTTAACCCTGCGCGCAAATTGGCGGTGTAGCTCACATTGGAGTTGCGCAGGCGATTAATATTCATCTTGGCAATATTGACAAGCAGCTTTTGCACTGCGTTGGGAAAATGCCTTAAATGTGTGTCGACATCATCGCGCGACAGCATCCACACTTCGGTATCTTTTACGGTTTTAATGGATGCTGCGCGAGGTTCTGCATCCATAAAGGCCATTTCGCCAAACATTTCGCCATCTTGCAGCCGTCCCAGCGGCAGCTGATGCTGATGATCCTCATCCCATTTCAGGATGCTGACTTCCCCTTGGGCAATGAAGTACAAATCAGTGGAAATTTCCCCTTCTTCAACTATGTAGCTGTTATAGGGAATATTTTTTTTGTGCAGAAGGCGATGAACAGCATGGAGCTCCTCATCGGTAAAATCTTCCAGTAAATCCTGTTTTCGCAGAAAAGCAATTTCATCTGTATCGGGCATGATAAATCCTTAGCTATCAATCCGCTTTATACATAAATATTTTGATTTCTTCAAGATCCATCCCTTACCCCTGCCCAACTAATACGTGCCCGTGCCCGAATCGTTACAACATTTTAAGCATAAGCTGTTTATTTTATTATTAACCACGTCATCAACATAAGGTTATATGGAAATTTGGAGTGCGGTGACTTGTCGAACCTCTCAGATTAGATTTAAGAAGCATTTTAATGTTCGACTTGTCGAACCTCTGGAGTTTGGACACATCTTTTGCTTATAATTAATATTTGTGTCGCTGCTTACCGCAGCTCAATATGTATACCCATTGCAACCCCACGTTCCGGCTCCTGCGGAGCCTGCACGCGGGGCTGACAACTTGCATCGCTTCCGCGATGCTTTGGACTGCCTTTTGGAAGTGGAATGTTATGTAAATAAGACCTCTATTTCACAAATATCATGTATAGCGCGCATAAATGAAGCAGTTTTTTTAACCCATCGCGGAAGCGATGGCACTGCTGCAGATGTTCGACAAGTCGCCGCACTCCAAATAATAAATATATTGCGTGTGTTTTCGGGCATGGGAACAAAAAGACCCGGTGCTAAAG
>JAEYWL010000030.1 GCA_023428915.1 Verrucomicrobiota bacterium | reverse complement strand
GTCTTCTTTTTGATCGTGGCTTGAGACCCTTGCATAAGCTATTGTAAGATCAGAAGATGTCTTTTCAAGGCCTAATAGTTTGTCTATATCATAGTAACGAGTGCCTTTATTCTTTCTATCTGGAAGTAAAGTATTGTTTTCCTCCCAACGTCGAAGAGTTTGAATAGACACACCTAATATTTCTGCGGCTTTTCCAATTTTGACAAATCTACTCATATTAGTAGATAATAATAGATATGTATAGATTATTTCAAGCAGTTAATAACCCTCTTCAAAAGCTGAGCCTTTTAAAAGATGGTTAGCAAAAGTAGATTATGAGCGTATCCAAGAAATTGAAGATCCTGAGCTCGCCTCCAAAAGAATGCGCGAAAGCCAAAGGATATCCGGATAGTTGGATAGAAAAGCGGATGCGTGGAATTGCCATCCGAGAAACCTTGACAAAAGAATGGGAACAGCGGGGAATAAAAGAGCAACGGGAATATGCTATTTTGACAGCTGAGATATCTGAAAGCTACTTTTGGAGTCAAGCCAACAGAGCATAAAAAATTAAAATGTCTTAAGAAAGAAAATCTCCGTGATCATATGACTGATTTAGAGTTAATTTTTTCTATGTTGGGTGAGGCATCAACAACAGAAATTGCCATTCAGCAAAATACTCAAGGTTTTCAGGAAAACAAAGAAGCTGCGCAAGCTGGCGGCACAGTGGCAGGTAATGCAAGAAAAGAACTTGAAGCAAAAAGTGGTAGGAAGGTTGTTAGCTCATCGAATTTTCTTTCTCAGCAGGTAGAGTTTGAGAAATTAGCTTCAATAGAGGCAAGTGAAAAGGAAAGATAGCTGATCTGCTAATTTGTCATAATAACGTAATATCGCAAGCGCGAAGCAATCCCGCTGCTTCAGGGAGCGAAAACTTCGCTTTGGTAAGTTTATTTGTCCTGGGATCTATATCATATTGGGTGCTGCTTGAAAAATCTGCATTGCCAAGGTCGCAATCATGAAAGCTTGTGCCTGACAAATCGACCTCGCTAAAATCTGCGTTTCTTAAATTTGTATTCGTAAAGTGGCTGTCCTTTAATTTGCTCCCGTTAAAAGAACAGTTTTTCATATTGAGTGCAGAAAAGTTGCAATATTGAAGCAGGCAGTTCTTGAAACTTACTGAGAAGAATGTTTTGTCGCATTTGAAAAATTCTGCGCCAGTGATTTTGCAATTCAAGAAGCGAACATCCTGCAGCCGGCAGCCATCCAGCTTAACTAAGCTGAAATTGCAATTAGAAAAGGTGCATGAGCAGAATTTGGCGTTTCTCAAGACAGCCTCAGTAAAGTCGCAACTATTGAAGCTGCATCCAGTAAATGTGTGTTTTTCCAGGTTTTTTTTGGAAAAATTTTCAGACTTGATTGCTTGCTCAACAATTTCTGTAGTTTCAGACATTTGCGGATTAACATATTGCAAGAGGTTGGGATGTTGTAGTAAAATGACACCATCATAATCTGTTATAGGAGCCTCGTCCAGTGAGAATTTAAGTTTGTTTTCCAGTTAACCCATATATTACAGGAACAAACTTATGTCGCGGCTTCTCTTACAATTTTCCCATCTGCATCTATCTTTCGGTTCTTTTTCCCTTTTCGAAGAGATCTCTTTTTCTATCAATGACGGAGATTTTTTTGCCCTGATTGGAGAAAACGGTGCCGGCAAAACCACGCTGCTCCGCCTTTTGGCGGGAATAGTACCGGCTAATCGTGGAAGTTTCAGCAGAATGTCCGGTCTTTCGATTGGATTTTTGCCCCAAGAAATTATGTTGTTAGATTCTGCAATTTCTGCGAGAGAGTATATTGAAGGAAATTCCCTTTCCAATCTCGAGAATGAAATGGCTGCATGTTTGGAAGATCCGGGACGCTTGGCTGAATGGGCAGAACTGCATGAAAAATATGAACGCTTAGGCGGGTACCGTAGAATTCCTGTTGAGAAAGTAGTATGCGGGCTAAAATTAGAGAGCAATTTGCTCGATTGCCCGATGTCGTCCTTAAGCAGTGGGCAACGGGTTAGGGCAGCTTTAGCCAAAACGTTAATTGAAAATCCGGATTTGCTGCTTTTGGACGAACCGACCAATCATCTGGATATGGAGATGCTTGAATGGCTGAAAGGATACTTGAAAGAGAGGAAAGGAGCTTGTGTGCTTGTTTCCCATGACCGCAGGTTTTTGAATGAGACTTGCAATCAGCTTGTAGAAATTAAAAACGGCAAGCTAACTGCTTATGGAGGCAATTATGACTATTACCTCCATGAACAAGAAAGGATGCTGGAATGGCAAATGAAAGCCTACAAAGAGCAGGAAGAAGAGCGGGCAGACTTAAAGCAAAAAATTAAGGCAGCCTCTTTTTCTAAAGAAAAACCCGCTGTTGCCAAAGACGCCAATAAAATGGCCTATGATAGGAGAGGGGAAAAGCAGCAGAAAGCAATGCAGCATAAACTCAATGCCATGAAAGGGCGCCTGGAGGAAATTGAATCCGCTCTTCTTACGCACCCCAAACCAAAAAGCACTGCGGGATTAAAATTTTTGGGGTTGCCTTTAACCTCTTCTGTTGCTATTGAGCTAGAGCATGCCTGCAAAGTTTATGGCAGTAGAATCCTATTTTCAAATATCTCTAAATGCATTCATAAAGAAGACAGAATCCTTGTGACGGGTCCAAATGGCTGTGGAAAAACGACACTTTTGAAAATAATTGCTGGAATTGTTCCCTTGGATAAAGGCAATATTCGCATAACACCCAAAGCAAAAATCGGTTTCCTGGATCAGGAAGTAGAGCTGCTGCCGATGGAGCAAACCCCGCTTCAGTATTTTGCAAGCCGATATCATTTATCTGAAGAAGGGTTAAGGCGCGAGCTGCATAAAGCTGCTTTAGGCGAAACGGATTTATTGCGGCGTCCTTTTTCCACTTTGAGTGCCGGGCAAAGAAAGCGCATGATGCTTCTGGCGCTTATGCTGGAAAAGCCCAATGTGCTCTTGCTGGATGAGCCGACAAACCATCTCGATTTCATGACCTTAGAAGCACTTGAGAAAGCTCTGCTCGAATTCAAGGGGGCCATTATAGCTGTATCGCATGACACTACCTTTATTGAAAAACTAGCCACGCAAATATGGAAGCTTGAGTAATTTTGATAAATTTAAACCCAACTTGCTGCCTTCGAAGGTAGCAAGTTGGGTTTAAACATAGAAGCCGCAATTTTAGTAAAATCCCTCGCTTATATATGTCTTTATGCTTTCATGTTTTAATTTTTTTGCTTCAGGCCATATTTTAAGAGGGGCGAAGATTGCGGAAGTATTCGGCTGCATTTTCAGATTCCTGTACAGCATTTCTTGCCCTGGCAAACATCTCCTTTTCATACTGCCCTATTAATTTTGGCCAATCGATAGGTTTTGTCGAAGAAGCTAATAAAGCCGATAGCAATCTGGCATCTTCAAGCACATTGCTTCCACCGAGGCCTCGCTGTGTAGGCATTGCATGGGCTGAATCGCCCACGAGAGTAACTCTGCCGGTCGGAACCATAGGAAGCTGCGGAGAATCGGAAAATCTGGTAGTGCGAATGAGCCAAGGCGCCATGATAGCTTCCGGCGGGGTATCATATACGAGCTTTCTCAAATTTTCATGCCAGGGTTCATTTTTCATCAATTCTTTGCAGTGATCCAGTATTCGGATACGGCATTGCAATTCCTGATTAAATTGATACCTGGGGCTATTTAGGTCTTCTACTTCTTCTGTAAATGACCAAAAAACCGTAGGGCTTCTATCGGCCCGTTCTGAGAAGCTAACTCCCATGTAATGTGCATTAGGCCCTATATAGTGAACCAGGCCTGCTTTATTTAATGGCAGAAGCGCATTCCACTCTGGCGTTCGTTCAATTTGACCTCCAAGAATGGCACGGGTACCTTCAATCACATTTGGAACCGATCCAAGGCCGCTTTTGTATATGGACGGCAAGAGTTCTCTTACAGTAGATGCACCTCCATCACAGCCAACCAGTAAATCCCCGGAGGCATACGAGCCATCTTCAAAATGGGCAATTACATGGCCGCCCTTGTCTTCAAACATGACAAGACGTTTATTCCATTCTATGTCGATTCCCTCTTGCAAAAGGCTCCTCAGTTCCGAACGAAGAAATTGGACTGCGGCATTCTGTCCTTGAGGAACGCTGAAAAAGGGTTCCATTTTTTCATTTGCACAGGTAAAGCCATCACCTACATCGGCGGCCTTAGCCATGGACACCCGGGCCATTTTTTCAGGCGGCAATAGTGCAGATAATGCGCTCATTCCAAGGGTTCGAATGGAAATGCGATAGCCTTGAGGCCTGCTTGCAGGAGTTTCATCTCTTTCAAAAACTGCGGCATTGAATCCCGCCTTGGCAAGCCCTTGGGCTAAAGCCAATCCGCCAAGCCCTGCTCCAATAATGAGTATTCTATTTTGCATTTATTTACCTATCTCGTTACTTAACCATTGAATTTCCGACTCAAGCAGAGCCATCCCATATCTTAAAGCCTTCAGGCGAATAATTTTTCTTGGAGCGTTCTCTGCAGCTTCCACCCTCTCTTCAATTTTCTTAAATTCCTCGTGAATTTCTTCTATCTTTTCCAATCGTTCTTGAAATAAACGCAGCATTGCCTTCTTGTCAGTGGCAAAAAAGAGTTTGAGCAGAAACTCGTTGCGCGGAGTCTCTGTTCCAGTGGGACTTTCAAACCATGTCCTAAACTCTTCACGACCCGTATCTGTTATCGAAAACACTTCTTTCTTTTTCTTACCCGCATAGACAAACTTGGAAAGCACTTTTCCTTCCTTGGCCAAAAGCTTTAGCATGGGATAAATCGTTGAATCGGATTCCCGCCAAAAATAGGTGGTCGATCTCGCCATCAAAGATTTGATCTCATAGCCGGTGGTTAACCCCTCAAGGAGCATTCCCAAAATCGCGTATCTCGTTTTATTCACTAACTTCATCTTAAAATACCCAGTTTCTAGGTATTTTATCTAATCAGGGATTTATACGCCATTAAATAGATCACATCTGCACTAAGTTTAAGATGCGATTAATTTAAGCGCCTATTGCCTACAAATTTGTTTCATCAAATTAAAAGAGAAAAGTGAATCTGGGTCTGGAGACTGCCTGCAAGTTGAAACACAAATACAAGAGCGATTATTGTTGACAATGGCCAAATCAAAAATCAATGAAAGCCAAAATATCTTAAAATTTTTAAAGAAATTATGACTTTTCAACATTATCTAAAAAATCCATTAGTATATTAACATACTTTTCCTCTTCCTCAAGATGAGGTACGTGAGCACTTTTTTCAAAAATGACCAGTCTTGCATTTATGGATTTGTTCTTTGCATATTGCATAGTTTCAGGAGCTACCTTCTAAGAGTCAGATTCGAGCTCTTAGAGAAAAATAATTTCGAATATGACTTATTATAAGGTAGCAAGTCGGATTTAAATTAATATATGCAGAACGTCTTTGCAGCATGCTTCAGATTCATTTTATTTGCCATGCCTAAAGCCGGGATCGAACCGACGACCTTCGCATTACGAATGCGCCCTATCCAGGCAATGTCGCAACATCGTATAGTAGCTGACACGAGAGCAGGATAACCCATCTTTCCTTAATAATCTATCGCCGATTGATGTCCTTTCGATTGGTTTATCGTCCCTATTTGGCCCACCATTGGTCCACGGAATCCCAATATTTCCTCTTGCTGAATATATGCTCATTTAGGCATAATAATATTAGAGAGAAAGAGGACAGCTAATGAAACGACTTTTCTGGATTGGATCGAGCCGCGAAGACCTCAAGCAATTTCCCGATGAGGTTCAAGACGAAATGGGTCATGGCTTATATCTTGCGCAAATGGGTGATAGACATAACCATGCGAAAACTCTTAGCGGGTTAGGCAATGCTAAAGTGATCGAGCTTCGTGAAAACGACAGATCGGGAACTTATCGGGTGATTTATACCGTTGAAATGTCAGAATTCATTTTTGTATTGCATGCCTTTCAGAAAAAATCCAAGAGCGGCATAGCCACGCCAAAACAAGAAATTGATTTGCTTAAGCGCCGTTTAAAAGATGCAGAAGCCCTTTATAAAGAATTAAAAGGAGAAAAGTAGTTATGAAAAAAAGGATTGTATACGAAGAAAGCTCCGGAAACGTATTTGCTGATTTAGGGATTGAAAATCCTGAGGAGGCTTTAGCAAAATCCGAACTAGCTCGTCAAATTGCTAAGCTTATTAAGAAAAAAAAACTTACACAAAAACGAGCAGCCGAAATTTTAGGAATCGACCAACCCAAAATTTCTGCTCTGATTCGCGGAAGATTAAGAAGTTTTTCACTGGAACGTCTTATTCGTTTTCTAAACGAATTAGGACAAGATGTCAGCATCATGATCAGCCCTGCACAGTCTACTGAAAGAGGCAGTACCTGGATAGGCGAATCTCATTCTAACACTCGCATAGCTGCTTTAGGAAGATAATAAGGAAATAAAATGACATCGGAAGTTTTGGAAAAAGAGTTAATCGATAAAGTCAAGTATGTTAAAAAAGCCTATGCAAAAAGTTTTATTGGTAGCATTTTTATTGTGATGAGTGGGATATTTATCTCGGCAATGATTAATAAGTACTATCCATTAACTACGGATAGTATTGAACTACTACAGGCGTTTAGCGTTGTTCCGGATCGGTAGCTTTATTTGGAGTGCAAGGCTGGAACATTCAAACATGGTGTGGAACACCCCCTGCTGAAATATTAAATATAAAATTATTCCGCGTTTTTTCAATTATTGGGTTGCTTTTTGCTGTTATAGCATTTTCCCTACATTCACCAGTAAAGGAATCTGCTAACATTAATCAAGACATCATTTCTTATCGAATTGAATCTGAAACTATTCAAAAAATTACAAGGAATTTAGAGAGATATTAAGCTCAATGACACTATTACAATGATAAACTAGAGATTGTTGAATTATGAAAAAATTGTTTCTTGTTACGTTTTTAAGAGGATTTTGACAAGTCAAAAAAAACAATGTAAATTTCATTTTTGAGGGCTTTCTTCAGACTCTTTTCTCATAATCTCATGCAGAGTTTTACCTTCATCATTTTTCCAGTCTATCCACCCGTTTGCACTACGTCCCAAAACAACTCCAGCGGCCTGCGAAGGTGACGGAAATAGATAGTCACACATAAAAACAAGTTGATCGCCTTGTTGCTCAAGAATTCCCAAGGATTTTAATTGTTCTCTAGCATTTTTTAAGGTTGATCTCGCACTGTCGTTGGTAGTTAAACATGCAAGAGAACCTTTAAATATAATGAATCCATCCGAAACCTTTTCTCCTTTAGCATTAGCTTTCCCACTTTTACAACATACGTGACGTTGCTTCAAGTCAGTTTTAAGCCTTTCAAATATAGGGAAATCAAGTGTTGATAATAGCAGAGAGATTGTTTCAAACATCTCTAAGAGATCAGCTCTAACAGATTCGGAAACGAACGGTTCTGAAGGACACTGTCGATTTGTAAGTCGCCCCTGACCTATTTGTTCAATCTCATTGCAACAAAACCATTCCAAAAATCGAATTTGACATTTAGTCAATTCATCCGTTTTGGATACTATTACAATCGCCGTATTCCATTCCTTATCGCTGTTATGATGCTAGTTCATGAAGATCTTGAGTGAGTCGTTTTACTTCATTGCAAAATGAAATCCCATCGGCTGATTTCATTTTGAGACCATATGTTTTTAAATGACCTCGAATACATAG
>JAEYWL010000109.1 GCA_023428915.1 Verrucomicrobiota bacterium | reverse complement strand
TATTTCAGGTTATACTGCAGCGAGGCTGGTGAACTTGTCATTTAATTGGCAAGGAGCTTTATTATATAGCGCCGGTTGTTCTGCCTTGTTCTTTGCTGTTGTCCAGAAAAAAAGAGGCCGGGTACATCAGAAGCTGATTGCTTAAGCGAATTAGCTGTTTAAGAGACTATTCTTAAGGAGGTCTTAGTGTTTAATTAATTAAATGATGATTTACGGAGTCAGGGTTTTAGGGTCAAAAGAACTAAGTGCTAATTTCTTTGTTATTCTTAATCAGCATCTCCTCCATTACCACCATTGCCACCGTTTCCAAAGACACTACTACCCCCGTTGCCTCCATGACTACCACTTTGTCCTTTTTTCCCTCTTTTTCCATCCTCTCCATTTTCTCCATTCTCGAGATAACCAGAAGAGCCATTTTTCCCATCATCTGCTTTAGATGGCACTACAGGCAGCAAGATAAACGACAGGTCGTCAGGGCCCATAAAAATGGTATCATGGGCTATGGGTGCTTTGGCGTCATTTTGGCCGCCGTTTAAGCTTTTTTCGTATTTAGGGTAGTTGGCGCCGCTGACATAAATTCGAATTTTATGTCCTTTGGCAAATACGATGCTGGTGGACCATAAATCTAGTTCAACAGTTTGTTTATGTGCGGCTTGCGAGACTTTTTTTAAACTGTCCGCAATCAGAACGCTTCTTCCGTCCGGGTAGACATCGCATAATCTTATAGAGAGGTCTGTTTCCGGTACATTGCTTTGAAACTGTATCATGGCATAAAGCCTTCCCGTGACTTCAAGATCCTGCGATAAGGCATCGCTAGTAAATATCGCAAGATCAGCGCGTCTTTGAAGAGAACTCTGGTCCTCCGGGCCGCTTGGCAAAAAGAGGTTCCTGCCGCCAAGGGTGGGGCTCGGATTTGCAGGGTCATAGTTGAATGCGGTTTTCTGCTGTTGAGAAGGCTTGTTAAAGCTTAAAACCCCTTGCTGATCAAGGTATAGGGGTGTCGGTTGCGAGGGAACCGGCCAGTTTTCTGCATAGCGCCAGACATTGCCCTTAGAAGGGGAGCCATCGAATGGCCCCATAACGTAATAAGCAACAGCAGGCAGTTCCGGAACGCTATTATCCTGCCCTTTTAAATAGTAGATAAACCATTCTAGCGAGGAGTATTTTTCAGGCATTTTTTTGGCATTTACAGGAACTTCGAAATCGCCAAATACTGATAGGTAAGGCCAGTGATGCTGCCAGGGGCCCATGACTAATTTTTGATGCCCTTTTGCACCTGGTCCGCCATCTTTTTGCCTTTTTAAAAAGGCATCAATAGTCCCTTGCGAGAAAGTATCATACCACCCGCTATAAAAGAGTCCGGGGACGCGCACGTGTTCAGCCATTTTTTGGGAGTTGGTCTGTTCCCAGAATTCATTATACTGGCTATTTCGCTGAATCATTTTAAAAACTTCAGCATGGCGTGAGACCATTTTCAGCCAGCCTTCCACTTGGTTTTTTAAAAGCCTGCCATCAGGGTAAATGGCATAGTGAAAAAGGTCCGGCGCAGCCATGCCTATATATTGGCACACGAGATGCGGCGGAGCTGTTGCTGCAAGCATAAGTTGAGTAATGCCCATTGCAGAGAAGCCCAATGTGCCGATGCGTCCATTTGTTAAGGAATTCCTGGCAAGCCATTCTACTGTATCGTATCCATCCTTATGCTCCCCCCAGCCTTCATCTATAAAAGGCAGCAGGCTGCCGCCTGGGTCCTGCACGCTGCGCGTATTTTGAATGACAACGGCAAACCCGTGTTGAACCAGAGGCGTATAAGAATCGCGAAAATGGGATTTACCCCAGGGATTGCGCACCAAAATGCAGGGCAGATTTTTAGCATCGGGTGCCGGTAGATACACGTCGGCGAGCAATTCGAAGCCATCGCGCATTGGGATTGCAATGGTGCTATCAGGTTCTATTGCTAGCGACAAAAATGGCAGCGGCAGAAGGGCAAGAAGGAGGAACAGGGCTTTTTTAAACACAGATTCTCTATGGCTAAACGTATATAAAATAAAAAGGCGCAGAACAATGAATTTTGCTTGCGCCTAATCAGGGATAAGATATTGTCAGCAATGCTGCATTAAGAGTTAGCAGCAGCTCTGGCAGCCAAACGTGCTTTTGTACGGCTGGCGGAGTTAAGCTTGTAAACGCCTGTTTTAACGCCTTTATCCATTAGGCTATATACTTGGCTTAGGGAAGTTTTTGCTTCTTCGCTATTTTTCTCCAGATGCTCTTCGTAACGTCTGATAGCAGTTCTAACTCTTGATCTATAGGAGCGATTACGCAGTCTTCTTTTTTCGCTTTGAAGGTTGCGTTTTTCAGCTGAAGGGCGCTTTACCTTCTTTGTTTCTTTTTTTGTTGGAGCCATTGTTCCTCTAAAGGTTTAATCTTTCTTAAGTGAAGAGCTGAATTATAATAAGATAAAGATAATAGGTCAATATTTTTACTTGTAATGCCAGATAGGTTATGGCAAGCTTGTAGTGCTAGTAAGTTTTCAATAAAGTGGTAGGGATTATGTTTGAAAATTATGAAGAATTTACCGAAAGCCAAACAAAAATCCTGGAAAAGTATGTAACAAATACGCGCAGCCATATTTTCGTACTGCGCAACTTGCCCGAGGTCATTAAAGGGGCGCTCTTTTCTCGTTATTCCCGTTCCACTCTGGGATTGCGTTCTTTATTACTTAAAGAATTTATTCTTAACAATGATGAGGCTTCTTTTGCTTCAATCGCGGGCACTCCGCAAGAGACTAATGATAAAGGAGATGAGCAAGCCGCAGCCATAAAAAAGGCGCAAAACTTTTACGACCGTATTCTCGATGGTTATGGCGATGATTCGATTGGCGAATTGGGCGGAGCGCATTTGGCAGTAGAGAATGTATCCATGTTAGCCGCTAAGTTTATTGAAGATAACCGCATCGGCGGCTCGCCGCTGGAAAAGTCTACCCGTTATATTTATTTTGATCAGAAAGTAAATGGAGAATACCTTTTCTATAGAGAACCTATTCTCATGACCTCGGCTTTTCGCGAAATTTATTTGGAAACATGCGATATGTTGTTTCAAACATACAGCAAGCTAATCCCTCCCATGACAGAGTTAATGGAGCAGCGTTTCCCTAAAGAGGAAAATGTTTCCAAAGCTGCTTATGCCGCGGCTTTACGGGCAAAGGTATTAGATTGTTTACGCGGGCTTTTGCCTGCAAGCACCCTGACAAATATGGGTGTTTATGGCAATGGTCGTTTTTTTGAGCAAATGCTTCACAAACTTGCCTGCAATAATCTTGCCGAATTGCAAGAGATTGGTAAAAAATGTCATGAAGAGCTTTCAAAAGTTATCCCTTCATTTATTCGCCGTTCAGAAAGCTCCCATAGAACTCATCAAAATTTCACGCAGTTTTGGGAGCAAATGCAGAGCGAGTTGAAAGCGATTGCCCAGCAAAGCGTGCAATTTGAAGAACGCTCATTATTGCCTGGGGTTAGATTGATAGAGCATGACGCTCATGCAGTGCCTAAAGTTGCTGCGGCCATGTTATTTGCCAATACTGATAAAGGCTTGTGTGAATTGCAGGAGTATTGCCGCGGCCTAAGCGAAGAAGAACTTGCCAGAATTTTAGATGCAGGGGCCTCAGCCCGTGAAAACCGCAGGCATAAATCTCCCCGCGCTTTAGAGCATGCGGAATATACTTTTGAGATTATTGCTGACTTTGGAGCTTATCGCGACTTGCAGCGCCACCGCATCCTTACGCAAGAACGGCAGCTTTTAAGTTGCGATTACGGCTATTATGTTCCCCCTGAAATTGTAGGAACATCTCTTGAAGCGGAATACTGCCAGGCATTGCAAAGAGCCAAAGAGGTATATGACCAGATTGCCGGAGAGTTGCCGGAAGAAGCCCAATATGTAGTGCCTCAGGCTTTCAATATCCGCTGGTATTTTAAAGTGAACTTGCGCGCTTTGCAGTGGCTGTGTGAATTGCGTTCAGCTCCGGCAGGACATCCTAACTATAGATATATAGCACAGACAATGGCCAAAGCCATTTGCGAGGTACATCCTATGTTTGAGCGTTTCCTAAAGTTTGTCAATTATGAAGGCGAAGACTTAGGACGGCTTGGCCAGGAGCAGCGCAAAATAGAAAAGCAGCAGGCCCTCCAGCAGCAGGAAAGCTAATAAAGGATTTAGTATTCCGGTCTTGTGTATGGACAAATGACAAGCAGCTGGTGCTTAATCCATTAAGTCCATAAGAGACAGTTGCATAAGTCAGATTTAGCTATATCAAATGACATTATGGACCTTAACGACGCCAAAGACATTTACGACAAGCAATTGGCGCTTAGTCCATTAAGTC
>JAEYWL010000005.1 GCA_023428915.1 Verrucomicrobiota bacterium | reverse complement strand
GAGAGGGTCATACCTGATCCCATCCCGAACTCAGAAGTCAAGCCTCTCATCGCCGATGGTACTGCACGCAAGAGTGTGGAAGAGTAGGACGCCGCCAGTTTTTTTTCCGGCCAGTGATTGCAAAGTCGCTGGCCTTTTTTTTTGGAATGCTGCGACTCGTCGAACATAATTACGTGGCAAATCCTGATCTTAATCTCGATCTTGATCTTAATCTTAATCTTGCTTTGGCTTTTTTTGGGGAGTGCTGCGACTCGTAGAACATAATTACGTGGCAAATCCTAATCTTAATCTCGATCTTAATCTTGCTTTTCTTCAATTTTTCTAAATTCGCGCTTTTATGTCGCAGAAAGATCAAGATTAAGATCAAGATCAAGATTAAGATCAAGATCGAGATTAAGATATTGTCTCTGAAGTCCATTGTCCCTTTAAGCGCCTAATTCAGAGTTTGGTATTCGCTTCTTTCTTTCAAAATAATGATCAATCTGTTCTAATTTTATTATTTATCATTAATTATTTAAATTATTATTATAACATAACCTTGTAGTTTTAATATGCGTGCAACCATAAAACATAAAGTTGAAATATATATTCCAACGTTTCCTTTGCCAGATTTTTTTGCAATAAGCCGGTCAAAAATCAGTTTGGCTGTAATTATTCGCATGATTGAGAGTCAGGAGATGGGGAATTTTCATGAAATAGCTGACTTCGTCAAACAAGTTGATGATGAGACACTAAGTAAATTGCTGGAAGATAGTAACAGGGTAAGGATCTTAGAGGAGATGCTATGTGACACACTTTATGCATGCTTGCTTCTTCGCAGACCTTTTCAGCAAGCTTTTAGTAAATATTCAAATCATGACAATATGATAATATTCGAAGTTTCGGAGCCGAATGCCTCTAGCAGTCAGGGGCCAGTTTATCTACCAAGACTTATAGCAGATAGAATCCCTGCTCTTCGAAGGCTTCCTAGGCAAATTTCGTTCTGTCAGGGAAAAGATTTAATACATCTTGCTATGTATTGCATTACCAAATATGAGCAAGAAAATCCACAATATTACAATCCCACTGTTGAAGAGCTAGTGAGCGTAGCGGCTTTTGGAAAAGTAATGCTTGTTGATCAAAATGTTCTTGAGAAAATTTATCGCAAATTGCCTAAAGAGTTACTAAATTGCAAAATGCCAGTCGATATGTTTCCTCTAATAAGAGAGTTACCAGGATACGACATTTTCTTATATAGAAATCTCTGTGAGAAAATTACACAAAGGATGTGGGCAATACGCATTGGACATTCAAACCTGAATGACAGGATGCATTTGGAACCCATTGTGTGGTCTCTAGGTAAAATAGTTTTTAAACATTTTATTTTTTTCTGTGATACCGAACTTGAAGTAATAAAAATTATAGCTAAGAAATGTCCTGAAATAATAAAGCTCACAATCGATCTTAGGGAATATAAATTTTTTTATAGTCTGGAAAAGTTTGTTAACTTAATAGATCATTTTCCAAAGTTAACTAACATTGTTTTATTAAATCCTCAGTCTGAACATTGTCAATTTATTAGTGAAAATAATAGAGATGTTGAGTTGATTGAAAGTTGTTTTAATTAAGATTTCGATTTGTAGTGGTTTTCTTTTGAAAGTTTTGTATTTTTACATCGTTTAAAAATAATTATTTACAATTAATTTTAATAATGTTAGTAATATAATTAAGGCGATTTGTATTCTCTGGAGGTGTTATGATTAAAACGAAATTTGCTTTGATGGCAATTGCTCTAGTTCTTTTTAGTAGTATTTTATCTGCAGCACCGACAATTGTCACTAATCCTATTTTTAATGCTAATCCTGCAGCAGTTCTTACACAGAATCGGATAACAAATGTAGTATTTGGCAACAAAATTACACCAACAAGCAATCTGCTTATCAATCAACTGGGATACTTTAGTACATCGGCAATTCCTTTAACTACATTTAAAAATGTAGGATTATGGGACGTAAGCACACAGCAGTTAATAGCTAGTGCTACCATAACATCTATAAGTCAGCAAGTTGGCAATTATCGCTGGGAAGCTTTAAGTCCCATTACACTAATTAGCGGACACGCTTATGTTATTGGCTCTTCTGAACTTGCCGGTACTAATTACTTTATATCTTTTGGCAGTGAAAATCGTAGCGGAATTATACTAGATAGTACGATGATAAGGACTGGAGTTGTTGCTAACTCCTTAGTTTATCCAAGTAACGTTGTTGCAGGGGGAGTAACTCTAGCTAATGCAGCCGCTTTTGCCGCTCCAGAACCAGAGGCCTACTTATTATTAGGCAGCATGCTCTTTATCGCTGTGTTCAGTGCTAAAAGACCAAAATTCTATAAGCAGATAATGTAAATAGTAATTAAGGTTTTTTGTAGAGGTTGTCTTTATTGAACGCCTTGCACTGCGGGCAGCAACTAACTTGTAAATTATCTCTATCCAGATAAACATACTGGCAATACTCGCATAGATATAGTTGTTGTTGCGTATCAATTTTTTGGCGTTTTTTTCTTTGAAAATGCTGCTTTCCCCATATCGCAAAAATAATCGTAAGGGTAAATGCAAGGTAAAGGATTAAGGCCGCAGGTGTTGAGAGCTCAATCATGGGGGTGCTTCCCTGGCCAATTTAGAGATACTTTTCCCGATACAATAGAACCGCTAGCTTCAGAAGTAATTTTAAGTTGTTTGAGCAGGTATTCTGCCGCTTGCTGCAATTCTGTACTGCCGCTAGCTTTAATAGCTTCAAAGCTTATGAGTTGGCCAAGCTGAGTATCTAATTGAATCTGGTAGATAGCCATTGCTTCCTGGGCTTGGTTAAGGGAGAGGGTAATGTCATGATCCTGTATATAGGGCTGGATATTTTCTGAAAATTGCAATGCAATAGCGGGGGAAAGTGAAAGGGGCAAATCGAAAGATTTAGTTGGAGGCAGTGCTGCGATTTCAGGCAGCTGCGCTGCCGGGGCAAGTGAATAAAGGCCTGCCAGGGCCTGGGGCCATTCAGGTTTTGAAATAGAGGGGGCTAAAGGAGCTGGAGGCGATAAATAGCCGGAAAGTAAAGAGTGCTGCAAGTGGTCAGCTGTAAGGGTGCCGGCAGCAGGCGCTTCAATGGCAATAAAGGGAAATTGCCAGCTGCTTTCTAGTAATGCCAGGGGCTTAAATTTGATTAGCATAAAGGCTACAGCATGCAGCAGGGCTGCAAGTATGAACGCCTTTAAAAGCAAGTTTTGAGATAAAGGTTTTACTTGTTCGAAAAACAGCATAAAATACCTTAATATACGCCTTCATGCGCTTCATCGGTTCTATACACAAGCCGAATTTTTTGGGAACATTCTTGGCAAATGGCAAGCAATTGCAGGAAAGAGCCGTAGTCTACTTTTTTATCAATACTGAGGACAACCGTCGGGGAAATGGCATGCTGTTTTTTTATATGCGCAATTTCAGTTTCCAGTTCTTGTTTCAATGACCCCAGATCGACAATGCTGTTTTTTGACCCTACGTAAATTACATTTTGCGCATCCATAACAACATACAACTGTGTAGTCAATGGAGCGGAGTCTTGGGAGAGAGTGGGATTCTCGATATTTAAAGATTTAAGCGGAAGGATGTCTGACGTAATAATAAAAAATACGAGCATTAAAAAAACCACATCCACAAGCGGTGTAAGATCTATCAATGAGTGGTTGGTTTTAAGCTTGGTTTTAAACTGCATAGCTAGTAGAGCTCTTCCTCGCGATTTTTATCGACTAGGATATCGACTATTTCAGCTGAGGATGTCTGCATTTCTAAGACAAAGCCTTCTACTCTGCTGACGAGGTAGTTATAAGCAATAATAGAAGGAATGGCTACCACTAAGCCTGCAGCGGTTGTAACCAAAGCAAATTCCATTGCCTCGCCTATACGAGTGGCTGAAATATCAACCAGTCCGCTCATGCGCATTTCAGAAAATGCTTGGATAAATCCCAAAACTGTACCAAGCAGGCCTATTAATGGGGTTATGTGGGCAATCATGGAGATGATTTTAGCGTTTTTTTCCAATTTGGCAATTTCCACCATGCCTGAAATTTGCATGGCATTTTCTATGTCTGCTTTTGAACGGCTATGTTTGCAAAGCCCTGCTTTCACAATGTTGGCAATGGAGCCGCCTGTGTTTTCGCAGATTTGCATGGCTTCTACAATATTGCCGTCTCTTATAGCTTGCCTTATTCGAATAATAAAGGTGTTTGTATCTATTTCAGAGCGGTGGAGTTGCCAAAGCCTTTCTATAAATATAGTAAAGCTTGCAAGAGAGCAGCCGACCAGAATAACAATGATGGCATTCCAGCTGGTAAAAATTGCGCCTAAAAATTCAGGTATAGGCATATACATATTATAGTCTCTCCTTTGCCTTTTGTCCCCACTCGCCGCCCTTTTTTGCTAATGAATCCCATTGCTTAACGGCAAGCTCATAACGTCCTTGTTCTTCATAAATCTCTCCGCGCAGGTACATGGCTTTTAACCTTAAGTGCGAGACAGCATCTTCGTTTATGGCCTTGGATAAATAAAGCATGGCTTGATCGAGTTTTTTTAGGGAACGCAAAACCGCGCTTGTTTTTATCCATAAGTCAATCTTCTGGTCGCTAGTCAGCACTTTACCCTTTGCAGCTTCTTCTGCAAAGCCGTAATATTCCAACGCGGCTGCATATTCCTCGCGGCTGGCTGCCAACTCCCCTTTTTCGAACCAGGCCCGTGAGAGATAATATCCTCTTGTGGTATTTGCCTGCTTATAATGTAAAAGCATACTATTTAAAACGGCCTCGGCTTCCTGCCGCCTATCCATTTTTTGGTAAGTGCGGACTAAAGCGTAAAGATTTTCTTCATGCAAAGAGGTGAGTGCGGCAGAGCCGGATTGAGCTTCCTCTTTGCTAAGGATGCCGTGAAGTTTATTAAATAGTTCAGCGGCATAATCTAAATAAATCTTCTTTTTTGTTTCAGAAGAAGTGTCTGCAATGTCCATATTCACTAACCCCTTCTCTAATATGGCTCGCTGGTAGAGATGTTGAAAATAAGTTGCGAGGTATAGGGGGATGCTGGCAGTATCATTCAGCTGAAGAAAGAGGGTTTCTGCATTATGAAAAGAGTCAATGGCGCTCAGCAAACGCTGTTTGTGCACCAGTTTGCCTTCAGGGGTAACACGCTCTTTTTTATTATCCAATCCGATTAAGTAATAAGCCAGGATGCTCCAAGGGGAATTAGGAAATTTTTGAGGCATAGCCTGCAGGTGTTTATACTCTTTTTGCCCTCCATGCAAATATTCCACCAGGGGATAAAGGTTAATATAAGCTTCTGCCGCATAGGGGGAATCGGGATAATTCTCGAAAACTTTTCTTTTTAAGGATTGTGCGATCTCGGTATTTTTCCCCAATTTTCCTTGAGCTATGGCAGCAAAATATAAGGCCGTACCTGCAACAGGTTGAGTGGAATAAGTTTCCGCCAAAAATGAAAATAGCCTTTCTGCTTCTTCATACTGTTTATTTTCGAAAGCTAAAGCGCCGAGAGCAAAAGCAGCTTCGGGAGACCAGGTGGAATTCAGTGCTGCAGCTTGGCGCCAGCTAGTTTGAGCCTGGTCGCGCATTTCCGGAAATTCTGCCATTAGCAAATAAGCTGTTAAGCCATGGAGGTACCATATTTCAGATAGCTCCTCCCTGCCGCTTGCTTCTGCAAACCTAGTAAGAAAATCTCCCATGATTGAAAAAGAGTCGAGCAGCGCATCTTCATCTTCTAATTTCTGGCTTGCGTAGGCAAGCAGGCGTATGGAAGCTGTATTAACTTGGCTGCTGGGTGGACTTTCAAGCCTGTGGATATTCCGTAAAAGATTGGTTGCTTTACTTAAGGCATATTTGGCTGCTTGAGGGTCCTGCTGCATATCCGGGTGCAGCCCTTCCTCTAAAAGGGAAGCGGCTTTGTAATAGTTTCCCAGAATGGAGTCATTTCCCAAGTCCGCATATTCGTCAGCCAGCAGGCTGATTACACGTTCTTTTTCTCCAGATACCTGCGGGATTTTTAACGATAGTTGCAGGGCTTTGATGCGTAATTCGGCATCAGATGCAGCTTGCAAGCGGTTCAGCAGCTGGAGTGCTTTTGCCTTGCCGTCAGTTTCTTCTTCTAGCCGTGAGCGGTTAATAAGCAGTTCGCTTAAAATAAGTTCCGCCTGACTCTGCTCCTTTCCCTCTAGAAAAGGAGCAAGGGTTTTCTCTGCTTTTGCATACAGCATCAGCTGCTTTTCAGGTTCTTTTTCAGCAGTTTCGGCCCATTTAATATAACTAAGCGCCAAATCAAAGGCATGCTGGGGAATTCTTGGATTGGTTTGGCTAAAATATTCCGCGGCTTTTTGATACTGCTTAGCGAGGAAAGCTTGTTTGCCTTGCCAGTAATAGAGCTCATTCTGCATGGCCATAGATGATGCAGCTGCTTTTTCTGACTCGCCTAGGTATTTCTCAGCTGCAAGGGCATTCCCTTCAGCAATTGCCAACCGGGCCAATTGTAAATTCGCAAGGAAACGGTATTGGGGAAGCGGAGTTTCATCAGCAAGCGATAGCAGCAGCATTTTAGCCGCCGGCTTATCTTCAAGTCCAATCAAAGCATTGGCCCTTGTCCATTGCAATAAGGAGGCGCCTTCTTCATTAAATAGTTTGCTGCTAAGTTTGGCAGCAAGAGTCATTGCATTTGCGTGCTGGCCTAGTTTTTGATAAGCGGCAGCCGTATACAAGATTTCTTCCTCATTTGTTGCATGCAAGAAGTAATGAATTAGCTTGGAGTACTCTTCAGCTTGAAAAAGGGCATTAGCTAATTTGATCCGTACTTCAGTCCGGGAATTTCCCGAAAGCTGCTGTACAGCGTTAGCATAGATTTCTGCCGCTTCAATAAAGGCCGCTTCACTATACAGCTTTTCAGCATGTATTAAATCAGAGGCGAGCTGGCCATGTAGTACTTCATATCCCTGGCAATGGGAGAACCAGGCTATCAATCCTACTAGGGCCAGATATTTTCTAATTGATGAATCCATGCCTGCTATGTTAGCAAAAAAAGAGTTTCCGGCCCCTCTTTTTCGGAGAAAAAAGAATGGTTAAGCTTCCTTCTCGAGCTTATATCCTCTAAGCCGACTCTTTTGTAAAAGCTTTTGAGCTATTGATGTTTTCTTATTCCGACTGAAAGTTCTTCAAGGATTAAGTTTTTTTACTTTTTTCAAAACTTGATCGCATTTTTTTTAAATTTTTTTTAGTCTTATTTTTTTGAAGCTTATCATATAAAAATATTCTCTTACACATATCTGAAAATACGTTTTTTGATGGGTTTCAAGTTGTTAAAATTTTAAGAAAAAACCCCGAGAATTTTGCCAGAACAAAAATATCTCTTGCAGATTACCCAGAAAGTGAATATTAAATGTTAATGTCAAAACCAAAAATGGAGGATTCCCAAAATGGCTTTTAAAGACACAGTAAAACATTTGAAAGATTTACTAGCACACATCACAACTGACCTCGAAAAAGCAGAAGGCGGCAACAAAGCTGCTTCTCAGCGCGTTCGCACAGGAACAGTAAAACTCGAGAAAATTGCGAAAGTATACCGCAAAGAATCTATTAAAAATGAGAAGTCTACAAAAGGCACAAAGAAAGCTAGCGCAAAAAGCTCTGCTTCTAAAGCAAAAGCAGCTCCTGCTAAGAAAGGAGCTTCTCATGCAGCTTCCCACCATGCACCTGCTAGCAAAACCAGCAGCAAAGCAGCTTCCCATGCAAAAGGCAAAACAGGCAAGACAGTAGCTAAATCTCGTCCATTAGCTCTAAAACGCCCTACAGCTAAATTGCCAAACAGAAGACTTGGCATGAGATAATCTCTCCTTAAGAGAAGCGCCGCAAGGCGCTTCTCTTTCTTTCCATTCACTCCATTCGTCATCTATTTGGAAATATTCGACAAGCCGAACATGGGGAAAGCTGCGACAAGTCGCCGCACTCCAAATCTGTCCTGTAAAAAAACAAAGGTTTTTTCTAGAATAGTTGGGAAACTAAAAGCTTAAAGAAATACTCCACTATGAAAAGAAAAGAGCGTTGGGCAGAAGTCGATATTGCGCATCTTTCGCCAAAGTCCGGTAATGGGATTGGTAAGGCTGTACTGGAAAGCGGCCATGTCACTGAAGCTGAAGTGGCATTTGCTATTCCGGGCGATCTAATCCGTGCTCGAATTACCTCTAAAAAACGTGGACGTTATCAAACCGATAAGCAAGAGGTGCTTCGCCCTTCCCCTGATCGCGTGCCTGCCCGCTGCCCGCACTTTTCAAGTTGCGGCGGGTGTCGTTGGCAATACCTTTCTTATGAAAAACAGCTCCAGGAAAAAGAGCAGATCGTTAAACAGGCCTTTCATCAGCAGCTGACAGAAGAAGTTGTGTTCCACCCCATTATTGCATGTGATTCCCCGTGGGCGTATCGCAATAAAATGGAATTTAGCTTTCATAATAACTTGGCGGGCGATCAATTTTTAGGGCTCATGTTAAGCGGCAGCCGCGGCAAAGTCTTGCAGCTGCAAGAATGCCATCTGGTTGAAAGCTGGATGGTTGATGGGGTAAAAGCAACGCGCGAATGGTGGAAAGCCTCGGGTTTAAACGCTTTTCATCATCCGTCAGAGCGCGGCTCCCTGCGCAACTTAACTTTTCGCCAAGGAACCCGTACAGGCGACCGGATGGCTATCCTGAATGTTTCCGGCAATCCTGAGTATGCATTAAGCAAGCAGCAGCTGCAAACATTTACCGGGGCCTTAAAAGCTGCAATTACCCCTAATTCATCTGACGCTAAGCTCAGTATTTTTTTAAAAATACAGCAAGCCATAAAAGGGCAGGCGACCCAATTTTATGAAATGCTGTTGTTTGGGCCTGACCATATTCGCGAAGAACTCTATATTGAACAAGCCGGTGAAAGGTACTGTTTGCAGTTTTGCGTGAGCCCTCAAGCTTTCTTTCAACCCAATAGCCGGCAAGCTGAGAAGTTGTACAGCCGCGCCTTGCAGCTAGCTCAAGTCCCCGCAAATGGCCTTGTATATGATCTTTACTGCGGCACAGGGACACTGGCAATTTGTGCAGCTAAATATGCCCGTCAAGTAATTGGAATAGAGCTGTCCCCGGAATCCTCATTAGATGCGCGTACGAATGCAAAATTAAACGGATTTGAGAATGTAACCATTATTACCGGAGATGCCGGCGTTCATTTAGCCGCACTGCAAAATGGAAGCGCTAAACCTGACCTTGTCATGGTTGATCCGCCTCGTGCAGGGTTGGATCATGCGGCTATTACACATCTACTCGCATTGCAGGCGCCTGTGCTGCTCTACATTTCTTGCAATCCCCTTTCTCAAGCAGAAAACATTCAAGAATTGTGCAATGGCGGCTACACGCTTAAGTGCCTGCAGCCTCTTGATCAATGCCCCCATACCCCTCATATTGAAAATATTGCGGTCTTGCATTGGCAAGCCAAGGAATCTTCATGCGTTTTACTTTAACTTGCCAAGATAAGCATAGCAGAGCTCGTGTTGGCCTGCTTGAAACTGCCCATGGACAAATTGAAACACCAGTGTTTATGCCGGTCGGTACGCGCGGGACGGTAAAAACGTTGACCCATCATCAGCTGGTAGATGCAGGTGCGCAAATTATTTTGGGCAATACTTATCATTTAATGCTGCGTCCAGGAACAGAAATTATTGGGCAGGCTGGCGGTTTACACAATTTTATGAATTGGGAACGCCCCATTTTAACAGACTCCGGCGGGTTTCAAGTGTTCTCTCTTTCCAGCTTAAATAAAATTACTGAAGAAGGGGTGCATTTCCAGTCTCACATTGATGGTTCGCGTCACTTTTTAGGGCCTAAAGAGAGCATGCAAATTCAGAAAACGCTTGGTTCGGATATTGTCATGGCCTTTGATGAGTGCTTATCATTGCCCTGCACACGAGATCAGGCTGAAGAGGCATGGCAGCGCACGTGGCGTTGGGCCCAAGTTTGCCGCGACTTTCCGCTGCAGAATCATCAGGCTCTTTTTGGCATAGTGCAAGGAGCTGATTTTGCCGATTTGCGCGAGGAGTCTGCCAAGCGCCTGTCTGAGCTGGAGTTTCCCGGATATGCCATTGGCGGCCTTTCTGTAGGGGAGCCCGCTGAAACTATGTACCGGGTAATTGAAGCTACAGAACCTTACTTGCCAGTTGAAAAACCGCGCTATTTAATGGGAGTGGGCACTCCTCGCAATCTTGTGGAGTCCGTAATGCGCGGCATCGATATGTTTGATTGCGTAATGCCTACCCGCAATGCGCGCAATGGCACAGCTTTCACCTGGCAAGGTAAAGTGCAGATAAAAGCCGGCCGTTACGCCAGCGATTTTACCCCGCTAGATCCAGAGCTTGATTGCTACACTTCGCAGTTCACTAAAGCCTATTTGCGCCATTTATTGAATGTAGAGGAAATTTTAGGCCTCACGCTGATCTCTTTGCAAAACATTGCCTTTTACTTGGACTTGATGCGCAAATTAAGGCTGGCTATTCTAGAAGAGCGTTTAGAAGAATTTTACCGCAAAGTCTGCGCGGTTTATCCTCAGTGACTGTAGCTGAAAGTCTTGGAAAACCCCGGTCTGAAAGATGAAGGACCTTAAGAGACAGTTGCATAAGTCAGATTTAGCTATATCAAATGACATTATGGACCTTAACGACGCCAAAGACATTTACGACAAGCAATTGGCGCTTAGTCCATTAAGTCCATAAGGTCCATGGCGTCATTAA
>JAEYWL010000099.1 GCA_023428915.1 Verrucomicrobiota bacterium | reverse complement strand
ATCCCATCCCGAACTCAGAAGTCAAGCCTCTCATCGCCGATGGTACTGCACGCAAGAGTGTGGAAGAGTAGGACGCCGCCAGTTTTTTTTCCGGCCAGTGATTGCAAAGTCACTGGCCTTTTTTTTTGGAATGCTGCGACTCGTCGAACATAATTACGTGGCAAATCCTGATCTTAATCTCGATCTTGATCTTAATCTTGCTTTTCTTCAATTTTTCTAAATTCGCGCTTTTATGTCGCAGAAAGATCAAGATCAAGATCAAGATCAAGATCAAGATCAAGATTAAGATCAAGATCGAGATTTACCACTAGTTTGCGTAAAGAGAGTGAAGGAATTTTGTTCAAATTCTAGGACCACACTAAATGGCAGAAGTCAGGAGATAAGCCCAGCCCCGGGCACGCGGGCACGAAAATTAGGTTATGCAAAAAGTCGATTGTGTGTGGTCGACGAGCACCAGATCTCCTAATTGCTTTAAAATTCTTAATAATTATTTTCAAAAAAAGAGTTATCTGCTCTAATTCCCTTCTATTACATTGTTATACCCGGCGCAAAACTGAGCAGTTTAATAACTGTTATTATTTTTACTTGAGGAAAGAACATGGCAGCACCATCTCTTTTGCATGCAGGCGGCTCTTCAGAAAATTTTCCCTCTTTTCAAATAGATAACACCACCTACAATCCCCGCGCCAGATTTGTTGTACTTACAGTAGCTACAAATGTCGTAGCAGCTGTAACTCTTATATGGGGAATGTTTGCTGTTACCCAACAATACTTATCTGATCAAGCAAATTGGACAGCAGTCTCTGCTTATCAGCTTTTAAGCGGTGCTTGCTTATGCCAAATTGTACGTTCGACCTTAGCCTTGTATAGGTCTGATAAAGCCTTTGTTATAGATAAAATTAATGACTGGTTTGAAACATTCGGCATTGTCATCTACGAAAATCTTTTCAATATTTGGGATAATGTGACTTCTCCACTTGTTCAGGGAGTGCTAGCATGTGGCCGTCAGGCTTTTGTTGGTTATCTTGTTTGGGGCAGTGTGTGGAACATTTATGAAAATTCTTAATAATTATTTTCAAAAAAAGAGTTATCTGCTCTAATCCCCTTCTGATTACATTGTTATACCCGACGCAAAACTGAGCAGTTTAATAACTGTTATTATTTTACTTGAGGAAAGAACATGGCAGCACCATCTCTTTTGCATGCAGGCGGCTCTTCAGAAAATTTTCCCTCTGTTCAAATAGATAACACCGCCTACAATCCCCGCGCCAGATTTGTTGTACTCACAGTAGCTACAAATGTCGTAGCAGCTGTAACTGTTATATGGGGAATGTTTGCTGTTACCCAACAATACTTATCTGATCAAGTAAATTGGACAGCAGTCTCTGCTTATCAGCTTTTAAGCGGTGCTTGCTTATGCCAAATTGTACGTTCGACCTTAGCCTTATATAGGTCTGATAAAGCCTTTGTTATAGATAAAATTAATGACTGGTTTGAAACATTCGGCATTGTCATCTACGAAAATCTTTTCAATATTTGGGATAATGTGACTTCTCCTCTTGTTCAGGGAGTGCTAGCATGTCTTCGCCAGGTTTTTGTTGGTTATCTTGTTTGGGGCAGCGTGTGGAATATTTATGAAAATGCTGACAAAATTCTTAAATCCCGCCTGGAAGAAAGAAATAGAGAGGTTCTCAATCCCACTCTAAGCCCTGGCTATAATAATTACGTGGGCAAGATCCTTGAGTATACTTTTTATACATTAGGCGGCATCGCTCTAAAAGTAATTTCCGCTACAGTAACCAGCTTGCCTCAAGGTGCCGGTGAATTACTCGATAGCTGCGGGAATGTGCTTCTTCTGCAATTTTTGGGTTACTTTTTTGCAGACAGAGTGCTGCATATTTGGAAAGGCATGGAGCTGGGAGATCGTTCTTCCCCCGATATACGTAAATCGCAAGTGGGCAGAAGATTTTCCCCTCAAAGGCTGCAATCGATAAGAGGTGTTGTAGGCGTCATTCAAGAGACTTCAACCAAACTATTATGTGTGCTTCCTCTCTTCATTCGGAATTATAAAACCTTTACCTTGCTTTCGCTAGGTTTCCTCTTTGGCTGCAATGAGCGTTACGAATTAGAAAGATCGCAATGCATGAATAAGGATGATTTTCAAGCATGGCGCATTCTAGAAGAAAAGAAAGAAGCAAGTAAGCCCCCTATTGATGCACAATTGCCTAGTGAAGAAGATGCTCTTTTGGCTGATGTAAATGCGGGGGCAGCTGTTAATCGGGAGGAAGAGGTGGTTAGCGAAGCACCAGCCGCCTCGCCTCCCCAGAAAAAAAGCTTACAGGAAACTTTGACGGCAAAAGTTTATCAGGTATCAAGCATTGTTCTCGCTATTGTTTCTGTGGGTTTTTTGGCTTATGGCGCTACGCAGACCCCTGCGGGTGCTGAAAGGATCGATGTGGGAATTTTGATAGGAACACTAGCCGGAGCTTATTCAGTGGGGCAGGCCGTTATGCGTTTCTTCACTCCCGGCGAATCTAAAAAAGCCATTCCTGGCAATATAGACGTAAAACCAACACCCAGTCTTCCCCGCCGTTTTGCTGCGCGCTGCATGAATGAAATGATGCACCGGTTGCGAAACCCTTTTATTTTCAACACGTCGTTTTTTATCTTAAAGCAATTCATTGGGCAATTAAACAGCCAAGACCTCTATCAAGCTAAAGGATTCGACCTTTATGCGGGGCGCACAAGTTCTGTGATGTGGATGACTGCCTTTGCTTATGACTTTGTTACCGGGGGATATCTAAGTAAAAAAGTCGGCTTAACTCCTTTAATGTGGATGGCTGCGGCAGTAGAAATTGGCAGCGGCTACCTTGGTTTTCCGTTAGTCTCCAGCCTTTAACCCAATCATAACTTATTATGTTTGAGCTAAGGGAGCTTTTGGGAATTCATCATGACCACTATCGCCTTTTTGAATTTTTTTTCTACATGCGCGACTCCGGCTATGGCAAACCGCCAAAATACGGCTTTCGCGATTTTTACAAATTAATTTCCAAGGATCGGAAAAGAACTGTTTTTGCGGTAAGTGAAGCTTTGGGGAACATTAGCTATCCTTTACGCAAAATTGAGGAGTTATTTGAAAAGTCCAGCAATGTATACGATGAAATGTTCAGCATTGCTTTAAACCTGTATGCCAGACAGATAGCTATTTTAAATCAGCACAGATTAATTCGATCAAATAATTCGGCTGGAATTCCCGAGATGGAATTCCATGATATTATTGAGCAGTGCTGGTCAGAATTAAATATTACTCCGCTGCCCGGCCCGGTCCTTATAAGTTTTGGTTTGCATGAAAATAGAGGCATCTGCGAAAGAGTAGAGCAGCAGGAGTTGATGTATCTTG
This sequence comes from Verrucomicrobiota bacterium, assembly GCA_023428915.1. Classification (GTDB taxonomy): domain Bacteria; phylum Chlamydiota; class Chlamydiia; order Chlamydiales; family JAEYWL01; genus JAEYWL01. Next base: position 3,160 of record JAEYWL010000099.1, on the reverse strand, counting down.
TTGCCATTACCGCACTTTTTGCACATCTTGAGGGGCAAATATCATTTTCAGCATCATTTCAAGATGAGAGCGAACGCTTAAGGCATGCCTCATTACTATTTAAACACGCCGCTATGCTTAATAGCTTTCCTCCCAAGATGAGTTCATGGGCTGATTTGTTAATGGGGTGGGGAGAAAAATCGGGACAAGCTGACCAAGTAATAAGGTTAATAAAAAGCGATTTGAAGCTTGCGTATTTAATACCTGATTTTTTCGCCCGGAAAGTTTTGGTTCCAGATGGGGGGGAAGCGATTCAAGAAGAGAAAAAAATTAGAGCAGTTTCTTTTCAAATGCATGTAATTGAAGAATCCCTTGAATATATTGTTAATGAATATCAGATACCGCAAGAGGCAATAAATGCCCTTAAGCTGGAATTTGAAAAAAGCGATTTATACCGTCGGGCCTTTCTCTTTTTTCTTTATACTATGAATATCCTATTTCACAAGCATACAGCTAGTGAAGAGCATAAGCTGAAATTCCCAATTGAAGCCTGGGCAAATATCGTTTATCCCCCTGCTCAGAATTCTGCATATGCTCGCGGCTGGCAAATTCTAGTGTATTTAGCTGGATTAAATACTAAAGAAGGAAATTCATTTTCAATCAATATTGATAGTGCGACTTATCAGGTAATGCGAGCGTTTTTAGGCTGTTTAGCCGCAGAACAGTTGACTCATTTTACGATGAAGCAAAATATGAAAAGCCAACTTTTTGCCTGGTTTTATCAAATATATGCCCCTAGACATAAAAATCCGCAGGTTCTTGAGACGTATAATCAAATACGACTGTATGTATTGGAATTAGAAGCGACTTGTTATCTGGGCAAGGAGTATACGAAATTCCTTTTTGCAGAAATTCACAGCTTTTCTGGCTATAGCCAGCTTAGCGCCATTATTCAAGGGATGCATAAAATCCTGAGTTTTTATTTTTCTAATGATGAGTTCATGAAAAATGCAAGCTCATTATTTAATAGGTTATCAGTGCAATCTGCTAAAGAGCTCTTTCAAGAAGCTGCTACATCTTTTAGCGAGGATTTAAAAATTATAGAAGAATGGATTGAATCTCCCGTATACGATTTTCTGCACACTTTTTTTACTTTATGTGAATTCCATCAGCATATACGGCTGCAGCAGTCACAAGGAGAACTATTCATAAGAATTCAGCAAGCCACCTCCAAAGAGCGGGAGCTTGCTGTAGAAGAGGTGCGGATGTTTACAAGGCAAGCATATAATGCTAACCTTTCCAGGAATAAAAAAGATAAAAATACAAAAGCCCACAAATTTGCTCAAAAACGTAAATCCAGCCAAAGAGTTTCAAGCCGCGAATCAAGAGAAGAATTTTTAGTCGATTATTATGAGCGCTGGTGTATCACATATAAAAATTCAGTTCTTTCCGAACAGGTAAAAAAACTTGTCGAAAAATGGCCTGTAGATACGGCTAGAGAATGTTTTTTAGAAGAATACCAGCTTCAGGTGCTCGCAACTTTTGAAGAACTGATTGAAAGCGCCATTCCTTTATCTACAGTGTTTACAGTCCTTTGGCACTGTATTTATGTACCGCCTCAAGATGCCGTTGAGGGAAAATTCCTAATGAAGCCTGCGGGTTCGGATCTTATTCAAAGTATGAAAGAGGCTGTAGTTTTAAGAAGAAATATTTATTTAGATACAGTTAAGCGAGGTAAATGCAGTCCTTTTGTACAGCCGTCATTAGTGCAAAAAGCTAATGCCATGATTAGCATCTATAATGATGTTGATGGCTGCATTACGCAAGACGATACCCGCGTCATCCAGCATCTGGAAGCTCTGTATAATCAATTGATGGCAACAGTTTTTCCAACTTTAACTATCCGGGAGCATATTTGCCAACAAGCCAAAGCTTTTTTTTTCAAAAACCCAGCACAGCCTGGCGGTATGCAGCAGTCTGTTGCTTTGCCATATCCTGATACGGCATCTGATGAACAGCAAGACCAGGAAAAAAGAGTGGATTTAAGCGGCTGGAGAACCTCTTTTTATGAAGCTGCCTGGGAAACATCTAAGATGCTTTCAAATCCGCTGTTAAAAATAACTTTGAAGAGGTTTTCAGGGGCGGAAAGGGAATTCAGCATAGCTTTGGAAATACCTTTTAGCCAAATGGACCGCAATATTTTCGAAATGTTTAAAATTGATCTTGAAGCCTTGGAAAAAGACAATGTAGATGATGTAGAGCTGAACGATGAAATACTGGCTTTAGACATCCCGGAGAAAGCATTTGCATTTTATAAAAAAAACCTGGCGGATGCCGCTCTTTTAGATAATTGTTTAGTGCAGTTTGCGGAGGGAAAAATGAAAAATGCAGGAAAGTCGAGCCTGCAAGGTGATCTGAATGCAAGGGATTTGGATGAGCTTCTAAAAGCATGCATCATCTATAAAGAGGCCCTCATTAATGTTCCGGCTTTTGCAAATTGGGTTATCAAATATGCAGAAAAGAAAATAGAGCAGTCCAATGGAATCGATTACCGTTTAAAGGCCAGCCACAAGTCTGCAGAAAAAAAAGAAAATCCAGGGGAAATGACGGAAGTACTCATTGAAGTTCTGAGAGGTCAGGAGTTCATTGCAGAAGTGAGAACAATTCCTCTAAAGATAGTTAATGAAGTAAATGCCCTAAAATTGGAGCATTTTCAATTGGAAAAGGAGAATAAGGGCTTAAATACCTTAGTGGAAGTAAGCGTAACTGTTTTGAAAGGGATTAAAGAAACCAGGTTAATTCCAAAGCATATTGTCCAGGCATTTATCCAGGGCGGGCGCACATTTGAGAACAGTTTGGAAGAATTTGTTGAAATTACCATTGATGTCCAAAGGGGGAGCAGGTTTGCTAGTGAAACTAAGTTTATTCCACGCTGGATTGTCGAAGAGTTTGAAGCGTTGCGCTTAAAGATATTTTGCTTCATTATGCAGCTTAAAACACAGCTTCGTTTAAAGCAGCTTTCTTTCTTCTTAAAGGATGAAGAGAAAGAAAAGGCCTATTTCAAATTTTAGAAATCATGCCATAAGGCAAGCTGGTTTATACCTGTCCGATAGCTGTGAAAAATGAGCAGCAGCCTTTGCAAAAATCTGTTTTATAGTACAGACCATGACAAAATAAATGA
>JAEYWL010000097.1 GCA_023428915.1 Verrucomicrobiota bacterium | reverse complement strand
GGCATTATCTGCGCCATCTCAATTATCTAATTAAGCTTGTGCTAAGATTTAGGGGACAACTTGGGTTTAAAGTGTTTTATATAAATTCAACACAAAGGCACAAAGAGAGAAAGAATTACATTTAAACCCAAAGTCGGGTTTTAATTTTTTGTATATTTTCTTATCCCTTTGTGCCTTTGTGTTTAATATTTTTCTTGGGGCTGGGCTGCTGCCGGATGAGTGTTGTCGCGCAATACCTTGTACAGGCTAATGCTTATAACGGCAGAGAAGAAGCACCAGACTGAAGTGAAGGTTTGTTCATAAAAGTATAAGGACAGGAAGAAAGAAACTGTGGCTAAAACCCCAAATATCCACATGCTCTTCAGACTTGAAAAATAGCATGGCAGCAAGGTAATTGCCGCATAAATTTCGATCATTGAGGGGACATTGTACACTACGTATTGCAGGCTATGCTGATACATGCTTACATGCACTGTCTCTTCCAAGCCCACCTTTATCATATATAGCGAAAATAACACACCGCCGGCTTGCAGCAGAAGAATGGCTATTTTCCGCCAGACGACTTTCTCTAATATAGCCAGGCAGAACGGAATCCAAAGCGGCCAAAAAACAAAGGCGAAAAACAGGTAGGAGTTTTGCGCCAAGTTAGCAAGCCAAGCCGGCTGAAAGTGTTGCGCAGCAGTCAACCAAAGAACGCCTTCGGAAAATTGCTGTATAGCAAAAAAAGCGGGGACAAAAGCTAAAGGCAGTAGCTGCTTATTATTGATTGTCCGAAGATTGAGCAGGGTAATTCCAGCCAGTACCGCCGAAGCTGTAAAGCTTGCTTGCGCAGAAAAACACATAAAGACACCTCCATTTAAATAAATTTTTATTAACTACTTGTTTGAGATTGTCAAGTTTTAATTTGTCGCTAAAATAACCAATGTTTATTTTATTTTTTTGTGCCAATGCCAATTAATGAGGGGAGGATTATGCCGCAAGCAACCAATTACCAGGAACTGTTAGGCAATGAAGCTGAAAGTTTATTAAAATATAGCTGTAAAGCAGTTCCAAAGGAAAGGCTCTCATTACCGGGGCCCGATTTTATTGATAAAATCTGGATAAATAGCGATAGGCCGAATAAAGTACTGGGTAGTTTGCAGGCTATGTACAATACAGGCCGCTTGGCTAAGACCGGCTATCTTTCAATTCTGCCTGTCGATCAAGGTGTCGAGCACTCCGCCGGAGCTTCTTTTGCCTCGAACCCAGATTATTTCGATCCTGAAAATATAATAAAGCTCGCCTTGGAAGGCGGATGCAATGCCGTAGCTTCCACTTTGGGTGTGCTGGGTACCATCGCCAGGAAATATGCACATAAAATCCCATTTATTCTAAAGATTAACCATAATGAATTATTGAGCTATCCCAACAAGTTCGATCAAACGCTATTTGCCAACGTACGGCAAGCATTTGATATGGGTGCAGTGGCTGTAGGTGCGACAATTTACTTTGGCTCTCCTGAAAGCAGCCGCCAGCTCACGGAAATTAGCGACGCATTTGCACATGCACATGAATTAGGGCTGGCTACTATTTTGTGGTGCTATACACGCAACCCCGCCTTTAAAATTGGCAATGCCGACTATCATGAAAGTGCAGACTTAACAGGGCAGGCAAATCACTTAGGAGCCACCATTGGAGCAGATATTGTCAAACAGAAGCTGCCTGTTAATAATGGCGGGTATCCGGCCCTCAATAAGGAATCCAAGGGCTATGGCAAATATAGCGAGTTAATGTACTCGGAATTATGTACAGATCACCCAATTGATTTATGCCGTTATCAAGTGTTAAATGGCTATAGCGGAAGAATTGGCTTGATTAACTCAGGAGGGGCTTCAGGAAAAAGCGACCTTAGGGATGCTGTTAGAACTGCAATCATTAATAAGCGTGCCGGGGGGATGGGGCTGATTAGCGGTAGAAAAGCCTTTCAACGCCCTTTAACTGAAGGGGTGGAACTTCTGCATGCGATTCAAAATGTCTATTTGGATAAAGAAATCACAATTGCGTAAGTTTTTGTATTCCGCTATTCTTTACTAAAGACAACTGCGAAAATCTCAAAGGCTCTATTTTTAATAAGGTCCTTAATTGCTATTTAAATCCGGCTTGCTAGCTTCTAAGAGTCGGGTTTTAACGATAGCAATTAAGGATAGATTAAAAGCCATACATATTATACCTCTTTGTGAGTTCCTTGCAAAATGAGGTGACGTTTTACCCTAGCCGGCAAAACTTTACAAAGTAAACTCCTTCAAATGTTTGCGTTTGTCTAAAAATAAAGGATTGACCCTATGCATAAGAAAAAAAAATCACCCCTGCTTATTTTTATCTCAATAATTTTGGCCATAATAGTTGGGTCGATGATGGATAAATCAACAACCTTATTGGGGGTTAATGTATATGGAATATTCGATTTGTTAGGACAATTATTTATTAATGCCTTAATGCTAGTAGTAGTGCCCCTGGTCTCTTCCTCAATTATAACCGGCATAGCTAAAATAGGAAATGACGGTTCGTTCGGCCGCTTGTCTACCAAAATTTTTAGTTTTTATGTCGGTACCAGCTTGTTGGCTGTCATGATCGGCCTTTTAATGGTCAATATAATCAATCCTGGGTCTACTTATACAAAAAACAACCCCCCAATGATTTCAGAGCAGGCTGCTATCCAGGTAAAGGAAGATATTGATCAGACCAAAGGGGATAAAGTTCGCTCCCTGATCTTGCAAATTGTGCCGTCTAATATTGTCGATGCTTTTCATGGGCAAATGCTCGGATTGATTTTCTTCAGCGTCCTCTTTGGCGTCGCCCTTTCTAAAATCGAAGCTTCGCCGCATGCCATCCTGGTTGGGTTTTGGCAAGGAATCTTTCAAACTATGCTGCATATTACCCATTTTATCATGAAATTGCTGCCGTTAGGCGTGTTCTGCTTGGTGGCCAAAACCTTTGCAGTAACGGGACTGGAATCTCTGCAATCGTTGGCTTATTTTACCCTAGCAGTGATTACAGGACTATTGGTATTTGCCTTGATCGGCCTCCCCCTTTTGATGCGGGTAATGGGCATACAATCTCCTTACAGGCACTTTAGAGCTATGGCTCCGGCGCTGATCACTGCATTTTCAACCAGCTCATCTTCAGCAACCCTGCCGATCACCATTGACTGTGTAGAAAAACGCGCAGGCGTTTCTAATCGTATCTGCAGCCTGGTTATCCCTTTAGGAACTTCAATTAACATGTCAGGTTCTGCTTTATATGAATGCGTAGCCGCCATGTTTATAGCCCAGGTGTATGGAGTGGAGCTCACGTTCGTCACCCAGTTCACAATGGTGTTTTTAGCCTTGCTAACCTCCATCGGAGTGGCAGGAATTCCCTCGGCGAGCATGATTGCCATTTTGATTATATTAAAGGTAATGGGGCTGCCTGCAGAAGGGATAGGTTTGTTATTTGCTGTAGACCGTATTTTGGATATGTGCCGCACTACCGTCAATGTATTCAGCGACAGCTGCTGCGCTGTTTTAGTCGCAGTCACAGAAGGCGAAACAAATATATTAACCCGCCAGACTTATGCCAAGTATGAATATTAAGATGATTTGGAAAAGCGCGTTTGCAGCCTTATTATATGCAGGCGCGCTTGCTGCGGCCGAAGAAAGCTCGGTTATCTTTACCGATAAATCTGTCGAGCTTCTCATTCCGGAATGCCCTTTAGCTTTAGGTGCTGTAGAGATAGCTAAAGTTGAACCTTTGCACAATTTCACGGACTGGACTAAGCAAGAGCACTTTGAAACCTACACCTTAATGCGCAAAGTGGCCCAAATTTGGGATGAGCGAGAGGTGTACAATTATTTGATGCTTGGCGTGCAGGATTACTCTCCGGCAGCCAAGCCATTTAGCTGGCAAATGGTGCCTTTTCCTGAAAGTGAAAGCAAGCTTTTGCGGCAAATCGCAGTTATTTGGCACACATTCTTTGGCGGTTCGTGCTTGTCTTTAGAAGATAGGCACCATGAGGCAATCCATTACCGCCATTATGTCTATGAAAGCGAACAGGAATGGCAGCCCATTGACCGAAAAGTCTGTAAAAATAATGAAGACCCTTTTCTGCAGTCTGCAGTGCTGGCTAAGCAGCAGATTTATGAAGGCAAGCAGGTACGCGTTCTCTATAACTATGCCCCTTTGCAGCCTTTGGCCTTTTTAATCATAACCAAAGAGCAGAGGCGCAGCTTCCAAGAATTAACCCCGCAAGAATACGAAGAAGCGCAGCAAGTTGCGCAAAAAATTATTGCCCACTACTATAAGCAAGGACACGAGCTTGCTTATCTCTTCCACAAAACAGGCAGCAATGCCGGGCAAACCGTGTGCCACTGGCACCAGCACCTTATTTTTCCGGAGGAAAGAATCACCAGCTACTGGCAGGGTATATATATGCTGGGCAAACTGCTAGGATCGGAGGCGCCATTGTCCGATGAGGAGCTCGCAAACCGGGTAGAACCCCTCAAAAATGAATTTCAGACCATTTTTTCCCGCTAGTTTAGACGGGTTGGGGCTGAGAAGTGCTGCTGTTATGATTAAAGGTTTTTCTATTTTCAGGGGAGCATAAACTTTCCGGCAAATCCTTAAATAAAAAGCTGCGTTCGCTAATGCGAATTGAAAACACTTTGGCCGAGCCCTTTGTTGTTATATCAAGCGGTGCAGGTTCTGCTTCTGCAAATTCTTTGTTGGATTCCCACTGGGTGAAATTAATGCGCAATTGATCAGCATTTTTAATTTCATCAGGGGCTTGATGCTTCAGCAGCAAAGCGTACATTGGCGTGTTAAAGCGGTCTTTGGAACCGGCATTCATAATCCAGCGTATACCTAAACAAACCAGGCGGATCTTAAACGCCGCCATATCCATTAAGAAAGTGCCAAATAAAACGAAAGTTTTTTTGATACCCTCGCTTTCAATTTTCATGGCTACATGAACAACAGTAGGCAGGATTAAATCTTCGATTAGATTGTCAATTGAGTCTGTGCGTACGGGAATAAAGAGGCCGAATAAAAAATGTTTGTACTCTCTTCCTTTGTGGCTTGCTGCTTCAAATTCTTTGAAGGTTTTTTCATCTACCCGTTTTGACCATTTTATATTTTTTTCTGTGTTGGAGATGGTCACATTGTAATTTTTGACGGCTTCAACCATAAATTTTTCCTTATTTAATTATTATGATCCCAGTAACTTGTTTTTGTTCGCTGGTATTCGGCAATGATTTTTTGACTAGGACCTGTAACTAGAGTGCTATGCTGTAATAAGATCTGTTTATTATAGATGCTTTCTTTTAGATAAAGAGTGAAACGTTCAACCCTGACATCTAAAGAATGGGCAATGCCTTGCAGAATAGCGATTTTCAAAGACTTGCTTTTCATGAACGCTTCAGGCAGGCAATTTTTTTTAAGAAATTGAAAAAAAGGAAGAGTTTCCCGCCCCGAACGCTGCAATTGCCTATACCGCCAAGGAAACAGGCAAACTCTAATCGGCAATGTCAGCAAGTCTATAAATACACTTAAGCAAAATGCAGCTGTTTTTTTTCCAAATGAACGCATTTTAACCACTTTCAGCGAAGTTAAAGGAAATAACAGACTGCTTCTTATTTTTTTTACATCCACACGCAATGGAACAAAAAGACTGTATGCCACGCTGCGCAGCGGCTGCCCCTTGCAAATGGCCTTGATCTCTTCAAGCTCATAGTCGCTTATGTTTTTTTGCCAGGAGTTCCCCCCCGCGGCAATATAAAGCTTATTTACCATAAAGTCTTTCCATTAAAGCCATATAATACACCGATAGAATTATCAACGAACATAAATTAACCGATTCTTAATGAATCCATCCTTTTAAAACTAGTAATCCCGGGATGTTGATTATTTAGGAAAGTTGAAAATCCCGGTATTTATAAAATCATGGGAAATGGTAGAATTTAAATAACAGGGAGGATGTATGAGTGCTCATTCACATGCGCATCAGGAAAAGGTTAAAGTTACTATAGAATGTACTGCTGATGAGAGAGCTTATATTAAAATGCTAGCTGCGAAAGCTCATTTAAATCTTAGCGAATTTATTTTATCTTATCTAAGAAATGATTTTCCTAGAAAGCCGAATAAAGAAACCCTCAAAGCGCATGAAGAAGCATTGCAAGGAGAAGGTGTTGATTGCGAAAATTTGGAGGATTTTTGGGAGCAAATGGGAGTAAAACCAAGTGCTTTCGATTAAGTATATCTCTAGATTTAAGAAAGATTTAAAAAAATATCAACACCAGAATTCTATACTAGTTGAGCTTGATATAGTATTAAAATACTTACTGAATAAACAGAAATTACCTGATAAATATCGAGATCATACTTTAATTGGTGGATATCTAGGGATGAGAGAGTGTCATGTGAAGCCAGATGCATTATTAGTTTATTGGGTTGATGACATAAATCAAAAACTTGTACTTGAAAGATTTGGCTCACATTCTGAGCTATTTTTTTAAGAGAAGTGAATAGAGCAAAGAGACAGGAACTAAAGAGCGCGATGGCTTTGCCTGCAGCCAGATTCGAATATCTATTTGCTTATATCGGTTTTACTCAATATAATGAGCAAAATTACTCATTGCATTGAGTAAAATCAATCAATAGATTGAGTATTTTATGTTAAAAAAGAGAGATTGCTTTAAGGTTCTTCTAAAAAGGCTTCTGGAACCGCGCCATTTTATCCAAGCCCTAATAGGCCCACGACAGGTTGGAAAAACAACTTTAGCCCGTCAAGTTGCAGAAGAGCTGGATGTAGCAACTCGTTATGCTTCCGCAGATCTTGCTACTCTTCAAGATATTTCTTGGTTAAGACAACAATGGGAAACGGCAAGAGAGCTTGCAAAAATAAATGGTAAGGCTCTTTTAATTATAGATGAAATCCAAAAGATCCCCCACTGGTCAGATATAGTTAAATTTCTGTGGGATCAAGATACAGCTTTAGGCCTTAATCTTTCCGTTATAATTCTTGGATCTTCGCCATGGTTAATGCAAAAGGGGCTGTCTGAAAGCCTTGCCGGGAGGTTTGAAATTATTCCCATTACTCATTGGGCTTTTAATGAAATGCATGAGATCTTTGGTTGGTCATTAAAACGCTACCTCTATTTTGGCGGCTATCCAGGAGCTGCACCCCTAGCAGATGAAGATAATCCTGAACGCTGGATCAATTACATTAATGATTCTATCATAGAAACTACCATCTCCCGAGACATCTTATTAATGAGCCAAGTAAATAAGCCAGTTTTACTGAGAAGGCTTTTTCAGTTAGGCTGTCATTATTCAGGACAAATTCTCTCTTATAATAAAATGCTCGGAGAGTTACATGATGCAGGAAATTCCACAACCCTGGCCCATTATTTAGATCTGCTTAATGGGGCAGGGCTGGTAAGTGGATTGCAAAAATTTGCAAATCAAAGTGTTAGACGAAAAGGATCGAGTCCCAAACTAGCAGTCTATAATAACGCGCTTATGAGCGCACAATCCGGAAAAAGTTTTCTTGAAGCAATGGATGATTGCAGTTTTCTGGGAAGGTTGATTGAATCTTCCGTAGGAGCTCATCTATTGAATGGCATTAGAGGCACCCAAATAGAACTTTTTTATTGGAGAGAAGGGGATAAAGAAGTGGATTTTGTCCTTAAGCTTGGAGATAAGCGAATTGCAATTGAAGTTAAAAGCGGCCAAGAAACAATATCCCATTCAGCCATAGATTTGTTTGTGAAACAATTCAATCCAGACAGAATTGTATTGATTGGTGATGAAGGAATTCCCCTAGAAACATTTTTGTCCACGCCACCAAGCTCTCTGTTTGTGTAAAGTAAAATTTATCCAATCAAGTATCAAATTGATCTAATGGGGGCAGATGCGGGCCTGTTTCTTTAATGTTTTCTAGGATTTTTTCCCAATGCTGCTGCTCTTTAATATTACCTGTAGATTTATACAAGCCTCTTAGAAGCTCTATAGCTTCTATATACGGCGTGTTTCGTATAGCTTGTTGGACAAATGAGATAGCTTCCTCTTCGGTTATAGGAGGACTTCCTGGAGTAATACTGCACCTAGCCATAGCAACCAGTAGTTGAGGCGGAGGAGGATGTATTTTATTAAAAGCTCTTTTATAAGCTGCATATCTTTCATCGTATTTTAGGATAATGTGATAAGCATATCCGAGCAATGCGTCATATTTCCAATTAGTATCCCATTCTTCCGGATATTTTTGTCTTAATTCTTCCAAAATATTTATAGCATATTCTTGCAAAGATCCATCCCACTCTTCATTGACGAGCATATAGCGAGCTATTGTTACTGCTTTCTCGAACCCTAATCTATTTATTAAATCTAAGGGGCAGTAATCTATAGACTTTTGTTTGAGTTCCGTGTAATTTAATTTACTCATTTTGTTATTATCCAAGCATCTTGTAGGAAAGTTTGATTCGTATCTATGTAAGTTTCAAATACAGCTTGAATTTTATGGTCGTTTACAATTTTTTGATAGTCAGATCTAATAATTTTACCCTCAAAAAATTGTTTAGAACGAAGAAAACATTCTTTTGAAAAAATTGCTTCATTACTACGAGATTGGCAAAAGCATTTTTGAACATCCAGATGCTCAAAAACTTTTGGATAAATTTGCAGGAACTGGACGGCCAATGAAAGATAGGATTCTAGGAAATCCCGATTATAGAGAATTGGTTGATTTCGGGGAGCATATAGGTATCTGGAAAAACAAAGAAGGTAATCTTTCTCTCTCCACCACTAAAGGTGTAATTCATTATTCAAAAAAAGGTGCTCATGTCGTTCCAGCACATCCTGACTCTAAAATTTGGTAATTATGACAATAACAATATCTTCACTAAGATGCGGGCTGCAAGTAGCTCTTTTAGGTAACATTACATCGAATTTAAGAGCTATAAACGCCAGTGTAAATGAAAATAATATTAAGCTTTTTTTTTATTATGAGACTTCTCCATCTGAAGAAGATGAAGAATTATCAGAAGTAGTAGTCTCTGAGCTCTATGCTGATTTTATTAATTCTTCTATAGAAATTGAGCGGATTGTATTACCTATATCAAATAAAATTCCTGAACAGGAAATAAAAGTTTTTCATCGCAAAGAGTAATTAACTATTTAACAGGCTATTTAATGAATATAAGTCCCTTACATAAAATAAGAGACTTATATTTTTTTAAGGGTAATTATGAGTGTTGATATTGTTGGTTTAAAACTATCAGCTCAAAGAGGATTGTTGTATAACGTATTTCCTGAACTCCGTGCTGTATGCGTCTCAGCAGAAGAAAATTTAATTTATGTAGGTTTTTTTGTAGATGGAGAAATTACAGAGGAACAGAGAGAATACTGCGCGTCTGTTTTAGATGACATTTTAGCAGATTTTTTTCAAGTAAACCCTAACGAAGAAGATGACTTAGAATATGAAGCACCCATAGTCAGATTAGATTATCCTCAAAAACCGCCATTGAGAGGTTTTTGGGTATATTATCGCCATGAATCTAATCCTACTTAGCTTTCTTGAAGGTAATTTAAAATATTTTTCATTATCTATCATCTTGTTATTACGCAAGCATCTTTTAAATAAGTTTGATTACTGATGTCTAAAGTTGCATCCTTTTTGAAAAATGAGTGGTGATTAATTAGGGAATTTTGAATAAATAGGAGGCAAAGTCAACTTTAATTTATTGATTGCAATGAGCGGTTTTCCTATTCCACGCACTTTCTTTTGGCGGCGCATCCATTCCCTGGTGGGGTTGTGGCTGGTGATTTATATCATCCTGCATTTGTTGACTAACTCCCAGGCAGCTTTGTTGATAGGCGACGATGGCGAAGGGTTTATTTCTTCGGTCAATTCCATACACAAACTTCCGTATTTGCCGCTGCTGGAGCTATTGGTTATTGCCCTGCCTTTTTTGATCCACGCCTTTTGGGGCATTTCCTATTTAAGGACCAGCAAAATGAACTCGTTTAAGAGCGATGGGTCGACGCCTTCCTTAGAGGGCTACTCGCGCAATCGGGCTTACAGCTGGCAAAGGATCACCTCATGGATATTGCTGGTGGGAATAATTGCCCATGTCATCCATATGCGCGTGATCGAGTATCCTTCTTCGGCGCAGGTGGGAAGCCAAAGGTATTACATTGTTCGTTTGCAGGACGATGCGGGTCTTGCCGCCTTGGCCAAAAGACTGGACGTAAAGCTTGTAAATAGCCGGCAAGTGCCTCAATTGCAGCAGCCATCTGAAGGGGCTGATGAAGCGGTGCTGCAGCAAGACAAGACCCAGGCATCGCATTTGTCGCAGGTATTGCAAGCGGCTAATTTGCAGAAGCATCAAGTAGCTGCAATGGCTAAAGATTTTGGCACTGCGGAGCTGCTTATGGTGCGGGAGACATTCAAGTCGCCGGTGATGATTGTATTGTACTCTTTCTTTGTAATTGCTGCATGCTATCACGCATTTAACGGGTTATGGACTTTTTTATTTAAATGGGGCGTCACGCTTACCGATAGAAGCCGGATGATCTATTTGCGCGTTTGCCTGCTCTTGATGGTTATTGTCACATTCCTAGGCTTAGCTGCAGCTTGGGGCACATATTGGATTAATTTAAGGTACTGATTGTAATGGCTGGGAAAAGTATAAAAAAAGCGATAGTAGTCGGCGGCGGCTTAGCGGGGTTGTCTTGCGCCTTGAAGCTTGCGGAAAATGGATGCAAGGTCAGCATCATTTCGGTCACTAAATGCCGCCGCTCCCATTCTGTTTGTGCCCAGGGCGGCATCAATGCCGCCATTAACCTGATGGGGGAAGATGATTCGCCGATTATCCACGCTTACGACACTATCAAAGGCGGCGATTTCCTGGCCAACCAGCCTCCCATTTTAGAGATGTGCCTATCAGCTCCTTCCATTATCTATATGATGGACCGGTTTGGCTGCACGTTCAACCGCACAGCCGAAGGCAACTTGGATTTCAGGAGATTCGGAGGCACATTATACAATCGCACAGCCTTTTGCGGAGCATCTACCGGGCAGCAGCTGCTCTACTCATTAGACGAACAAGTGCGCCGTTATGAAGTCAAGGGCCTGGTTGATAAGTTCGAACACCATGAATTCATGCGCCTTATACTCGATGATAGCGGGGTTGCGCGCGGCATTGTGATGATGGACTTGTTTAATCTGCGCCTCGAGGCCTTAAAAGCAGATGCCGTTGTGATTGCAACAGGCGGCCTTGGTTTTATTTTCAAGCGTTCCACTAATTCCACATTTTGTACCGGGGCCGCTAATGGCCGCTTGTATAAGCAAGGAATGAAATATGCCAACGGCGAATTCATTCAAATTCACCCTACAGCCATACCTGGAATTGATAAATTACGCTTAATGTCAGAGTCGGCCCGAGGCGAAGGCGGCCGCATTTGGGTCTACGGGGATTCTTCTAAGTCCATTACAGCTCCTGATGGCAAGACAGTGCCTTGCGGTGAAACCGGCAAGCCGTGGTACTTTTTAGAAGAACTTTATCCGGCATTCGGCAACCTTGTACCCCGTGATATCGGGGCCCGGGAAGTTTTGCGCGTCTGCGAGCTGGGGCTGGGCGTTGATGGACAAATGCAAGTGTATCTGGATGTTTCGCATCTGCCCGAGGATAAGAAAAATAAGCTGCGCAGCATTTTAGAGATTTATGAGAAATTCACCGGCCAGGACCCCACTAAAGTACCTATGAAAATATTCCCTGCCGTACACTACACCATGGGAGGAGGCTGGGTGGATTGGCCGGCAGCAGACGATCCCGACCGCTGGTCCCGCTACCGCCATATGACCAACATCCCCGGGTGTTTCAATGTCGGCGAATCCGATTATCAATACCATGGCGCGAACCGCCTGGGGGCAAACTCGCTGCTTTCCTGCCTGTTTGGCGGATTAGTCACGGGTATGGAGGTGCCAAGGTATCTTGAGAATATCCCAAGTTCTTATGAGGCCGTTTCTTCATCTGTGTTTGAACACGCCGTGCAATTGGAAGAGGCCTTTAAGCAGGATCTTATGGGACGCAATGGAACTGAAAATGTACACAAGCTGCATGATGAATTGGCAGAATGGCTGAATAACTATGCCACGGTGGCGCGCAATAATAAAGACCTGGCCAGAACCTTGAATAAGATTAAAGAACTGCGCGAGCGTTATAAAAACATTAGCCTGGATGACCGCTCGCAATTCGCCAATCAAACATATGCCTTTGCCAATCAATTTGACGCTATGCTTGAAGTGGCGCTGCTGATTGTTAAAGGGGCGCTGCTGCGGGATGAGTTTCGAGGGTCGCACTTTAAGCCGGAATTTCCTGAGCGGGATGACGAGCACTGGTTAAAGACTACAATTGCCCAATATGATCCTTCAAGCGATGAACCCGGCATCACTTATGAACCGATAGACCTGCGCCACCTTAAACCTATTCTACGCGACTACTCTAAAGCGAAAAAAGTAGCGCCTACACTGGAAAATGTTCCGGCAACTATCAAACTTCCCATATAGGCTGTGCTATGTCAGAAAAATATACCCTGAAAATTTTTCGCGGCTCTCCCGGCAAACAGTATTGGGAAAGTTTTGATTTACTGCGCAAGCCATTTGCCAATGTGATCTCTTCCCTAATGGAGATCCAGCAAAATCCCGTGAACAATAAAGGGGAAAAAACAACCCCTGTGGTTTGGGAGCAGGGTTGCTTAGAAGAAGTGTGCGGTTCATGCTCAATGCTTGTTAACGGCAAGCCGCGGCAAGCCTGCACAGCCATTATTGAGCCGATTATTCAACAGACAGGATCTGCAACAATTACATTGGCTCCTTTTACAAAATTCCCGCTGGTGAGGGATTTGATTGTCGACCGCAGCATCATGTTTGACAATCTCAAAAAAATCCATGGCTGGATAGAAGCTGACAGCACTTATGACAGGGGCCCAGGGCCAAAAATCAGCCAGAAAAAGCAAGAGGTGATGTACACCCTGTCCACGTGCATGACT
The DNA here is from genome assembly GCA_023428915.1 of Verrucomicrobiota bacterium. GTDB lineage: Bacteria > Chlamydiota > Chlamydiia > Chlamydiales > JAEYWL01 > JAEYWL01. The sequence goes on along the minus strand of JAEYWL010000097.1, from coordinate 12,347 downwards.
TGCGGATGCTGCAGCGAAAGCTGCCCCCAGATCAATCAAAATTCAAAATTTATCGGACCGGCTGCCATTTCACAAGTGCGCCTATTCAACGATCATCCAACAGGAGCCATGCACCGCACGCCGAGGCTTCACGCTTTAATGGGTGAAGGGGGTGTCAGTGAATGCGGTTCAGCTCAAAACTGCGCCAAAGTGTGTCCTAAACACATTCCTTTAACCGATTCCATTTCCGCCATGAGCCGGGATGTTGCAGGCCAGTCGCTCAGCGACCTCTTCGGCCTTCCCGACCGTGAAGAATAAAAAAGAAAGGCAAAGGTAAAAGGCGAAGGCGGAATTAAGAAAATTGGTTCCGCCTTCGCCTTCTACTTTTGCCTTTTGCGTTTTTCTTGTATTCTTTTAGCCAATTAAATAGCGGGGTTGGTTTGCGATACTTATTACTTGCGATTGTTTTGTTAAAAGCTGTGTTGATGATGGCGGTTATTCAATATGGAGATATTGCTCTGGCACCTGATGAGGCACAATATTGGACTTGGAGCCAGCAGCTCGACTGGGGATATTACAGCAAGCCGCCCGGAATTGCCTGGGATATTTGGGCCGGTACGCAATTATTCGGCAACACGGAGTTGGGAGTGCGTTTTGGTGCTTTGGTAATCAGTGCCATATTGCCCTTTGCAGCTTGGCATTTAGCTGCAGCTTGCGGCTTGAATGAAGCTGGCCGTTTTTTGACGGGTTTAGTTATGGCCTTATCGCCCTTGGGTATCATTTCGTCTCTTTTAGCGACTACTGATGCCCCTTTTATTCTATTTTGGACGCTTTGCCTTGCAGAATTTTGCCTTGGCCTGCAGCAGAAAAAAGCTCCAAACTATCTGTTAATTGGCCTATATGTATTTCTAGGAGCGCTCTTTAAATGGCCGATTTACTACTTATGGGGCATTATGCTGCTGGCCAGTTGGGTTTGGCCCTATGCGCGGTCCAGGCATTTTTTTACAGGGGTTTTTATCTCTTTGTTAGGGCTGCTTCCAAGCATAAGCTGGAACTATTCCCGCAACTGGCCTACCTTTCAACATGTTTTTTCAACAATAACAGGGGGGCATCAAGCAACGCCGGCAAATATCCCGCTATTTAGGGGCAACTTTATTGAATTCGTAGCGGCGCAAGCGGCTTTATTGTCGCCTATTTTGTTTGTATTATTACTGTTGGCAGGCATTAAGCTGGTTAAAGCGCGCAAACAAGCGCCTGTTCCTTTGCTGCTTTGCGGATGCATAAGCGCTGGCATGTTTGCCATTTACGCTATCTCTTCTTTGTTCATGAAGATGCAAGGCAATTGGGCTGTTTTCGTCTACCCTACAGCCATGGTGCTCATCGCATGGTGGGCTGTCCAAGTCCTGCCAGGCCGCTACTGGGTGTATGGCGGTACGGCGCTCTCTGTTTTGCTCTGCCTGCTATTACTGATTGCACCTACTTTGCAGGCCAACTCATATCTAAGGCAATTGCAGATCCCTTACACTGTAAGTCCCTTTAGGGAATGCTTAGGATGGCGCAAGCTAACTCCGCTGCTGCAGGAACTGGCTGTAAAATTTCCTGGCAAATTTTACTTGGCCGACACTTATCAGATGAGCAGTTTATTGAGCTTTTACGGCCCTGAACAGCAACGGGCCTATTTTATAAATTTGGGCAAAACGCGTAAAAACCAGTTTTCTTATTGGCCCGGCTTAGCCCAAGAACACTTAGGCGATGACGGCATCTTTGTCCGCTTGGTGCAGCATCCCCAAAAAACGGATATTTTAGCAGTAAGCGCTGCTTATCAACACAGCCTGGCCCCCTATTTTTCAGAGGTCGAGTTTACCGGCTATGAGCCGCTTTTTTATAGTTACGGCAAACCTGTAAAAGGAGCTTTATTTTATAAAGGGTATCAGTACAATGGCAATGAGCCTGCTTCTCAGGAAATTTATTAAGCCCCAGCGCTTTATATGCAAATCTTATGGATCAATGAACATGCCTCTTTTGTTGGGGGGTGTGAGCATTACATTTACAATACGGTTAAGTTATTGGAGGGGCATCAGGTAAGCTCTACCCTCCTTTATGACCCAAAACATCCGGCCGATCCTCAATTTGCTGCTGCTTTTAAGTCTGCAGCAATGTTGCAGGAATTAGAAAATAAGCTTGCAGACTGGCAGCCGGACCTTATTTTTATTCACCAATTGTGGGATTATGAAGCGCTGCAATTCTTGGGCCTGACCCGTGTCCCTGTTATCAAATTTTTTCACGATAACCGCTTGTTTTCGTTTCCTAAACACAGCCCCCCTTATCCTGCATGGAGCAAGCATATTGTGCGCACGCATATATGGCCGGGCGTGCGAATTAAAACAAACAAAGAGTTTCAGTTTGAGCAGCAGTTAAACCGCCGTTTTGATGGGTATATTGCGGGGTCGGCCTATATGCGGGATCTCGCCGTGCAAGCTGGTTTTGACGGGCAAAAAATTGCCGTCATTCCCCTTTACGCTATGCCGGCTGAGATTGAGATGAAGCCAAGGGAATCTGATCTTTTACTGTATGCAGGCACTCTCACACATGGAAAAGGAGCTGATTTGATTTTGCATGCCCTTGCAGAAGTAAAAGAGCCTTGGCGCTTGGCGATTGCAGGCAGCGGCAATTATGAAGGCCGGCTAAAACTGCATGTAGACCAGCTAGGGCTGCAGTCGCAAGTGGCATTTCTGGGCAAACTGAGCCACCAGCAATTAATGGAGTATTACGACCAGGCAGCCTGCCTGCTATTTCCTGTCAGGGAACCTGAATCTTTTGGACTGGTTGGTCCGGAAGCCATGCGGCATGGCACGCCGGTAATCGGCTCCGATAAAGGGCCTGTTAAAGAGTGGCTAGAAAATGAGGTCACCGGCTTATTGGTGCCGCCTGAAGATTATAAGGCCTTGGCTCAAGCCATAGAAAGAATCCTGCGCAATAAAGAGTTTGCTAAACAGTTAGGGGAGCAGGCAAAGCAAAGGTATGCTGAAAAATTTACCCCTGAAATACATTTAAGCCGTTTATTGCCTTACTTGCACTCCTTTAGAATAGAAGCCCGTAAAGCAAATTATTCCGCTTGGGGAAGATTTACCCCTTACGGCAGCCAGCAGTTAGAGCAAGAAATCGCTGCTTTGGTTGCAGCAGTGGCTGAGCAAGTCAAAATAGCTATGCCCGAAGGGCAAATCAACAGCTTGCTATTGACGGGTGGATATGGCAAGGGTGAAGGCGGCGTAGAAAACGTTCAGGGCCATGAGCGCCCGCATAACAACTTAGACCTTTTGCTGATTTCTAAGGGACCCATTTCAAAAAAGACCGATGAGATTATCAACCAGCATTTGGCCCAATTTTCACAGCAGGAGGGCATCGGCATTGATCTGGGATGTATTTCTAAAACACAGCTGCAGCGGTCAAGGCCTTTGCTGTTATGGTATGAAATGATCAGGGGGCATAAAACCTTGCTGGGAGATGACAGTTTTGTAAAACAGCTGCCTTTTGCAGATTGGGAGGGGATTGAGGCCGCTGACATGCGCCAGCTATTGGTCAATCGCGGGACATTGCTGTTAATTAATACCCTTTTGCTGGCCAAAGAAGACTTAGGCCTTGAGGGCAGGAAACTGGCGGTCCGGCATATGATGAAAGCCGTAATCGGCTATGGAGACGCTTTGCTTTTCTTCTTAAAAGATTACCATTGGAGCTATCTAAAGAAGGGGCTGAGGATGGCTCATCGACAAGATATCGAGGAAGGTTTTAAGGAATTATACCGGCGGGCATTGCAATTTAGGTTTATCCCTGACTATACCCCCTACCTGAGCCAGCATTTACCGGAAATGAACAACTCCCTGCTGCAGCAATTTGCAGCGATCTACTTGCGCTGCGAGTCTATACGCTTAAAGAAGCCTGCACTTGCTCCAAAGAATTACTTTGAGGCTGCTGCTGCTAAAGGGATGCATGAATCGGGCTGGCTGCGTTTTATCAAAAACCTGCACTGGTCCGGCCAAACGGTAGGAGAAAAATGGCATAGCCGCACCCAATTTCGCTTATTGGCCCATAAAAAACAGTTGAGCCTGCTCTTTCCTATACTTGCCTTTCAATACGGTACAAAAAAAGAGCAGCGGCAAACCCTTGCTTATTTTGAAGCCCCTAATATGCAGCAAGCCCTTAAAAATTATTTGCGTCTTTGGGGAGAGCTGGAGGATGCCAATTTTTACAAAATCGTACAAAAGTACCGAATATTATGATCTGCTTAACCTGTGACATCCACCACACCAGCCTGCAAACAGGCAATCAGCTTGCCTGTCCCATTACTGAAGCCGAAGTGGCCAATCGCTTTGCCGGCTTGCTTGAACAAGCGGGCGTAAAAGCGACTTTCTTTGTAACTGGCAAGTGTTTTGAAGAGGAATGGCCTGAAGTAATAAAGTTCTGTGCAAACCCCCTCATTTCTATTCAGGGGCATAATTACAACTGTTTTACCCCGCCTTTGCTGCATCGGGTTTGGAAAAAGCTGACGGGAAACTACAATGGCCCTGCCTGCATAGAAAATCGCGATATTCAAAGGACTGTTGAGATTATAGCTGAAAAAACGGGCAAGCGCATCACGTGCTGGCGCAACCACATGTACATGCATGGCCCAAACACCGATAAATTGTTGCTGAAGCATGGCATCAAGCTTTGTTCAGACGGAGTGGATATTTCCTATAGCAAGCCCCTGATAAAGCCCTCAGGCATTTACCATTTTCCGTTAAACATCATTCCCGACCACGAGCATATTTACCATGCTGAGCGTACTCCGGAATGGGTCGCCTGGTGGCAAAAACGCTACAACTGGTCGGATGACTTTGGCTCCGAATCCTATCCTATTGAACAGTGGACAGAGCTTGTGCTGGAGGGCTTAAGAAAAAATGAGGCTGCAGGCAAAATCTCCAATATGATCATCCATCCCATCACCATGTATCTAAGCGACCAGTTTGCCAGCTTCAAAAAAATCCTCAGCTACCTCGCTGCCAAAGAGTGCGTGCACCTGGCAGATTTAGCGCCCTAATCAACTTCATAAAAATCGTCAATATCGGAATCATCATCTGAAGAGTCTTCCTTCAGCACCACTGCTTCTTTCGGGGCAATGGTTTTTCGCAATTGCACTTTTGAAAGACCTTCGGCAATGCTTTTTGCCACCACAATAAGCGGTTTTTCCGGCTTTACTATTTTTTCCGGCGAATTATATATCTGTGCATGCATAGAACGCCGTCTAAGTTTCGCATCTTTTACAAGCAGTTGATGCATTTCCGCCTGCTGTTTCCTTATAGCTTCTTCAGCTTCTTTTTCACGGGCCGCTTTCTCTTCTTCGCTTAAAGGTGCAGCTGCTATCTCCTCTGTGCCGGCATTTGCTCTTTGTAGCATTGCCTCTTCGTTGCTGCTTTCATGGGTTGTAATAGAAGCATTGTTAAGAGGCGGTTGGCTGCCTGGTTGGTTTGCTGGACTTAAAGCAGCTGGAGAAGAAGTAAGAGAATTAGCAAGCCAACTTTCGCTTAAGCTGGCGCTTAAGTCCGGAGAATTGGGATCAACCCGATTTTGCATAAAGAAATTGAAAACGTTCATATTAAAACCATGAACGGTTTCTGCTTCCTTCGATTCCTGGATTTTACTTTCTACCCAATTGCTTGTTGCAGTTAAAGTTACAGCTTCATTCGGAGTGTTGCCTGCTTTAGCAGAACTCTCGCTAGCCTCAGCTTCCTGGCGCTCTTTAAACGATTTTATGCCATCAGCCAGGGTCTTAGCTATTATAATACGAGAATTGCGCCTTGGAACAGAGGATTGCTGGTCTCTTGCAACAGTGTTTTTTGTTTGCTGAGTAGAGGTTGGCGTAGGAATAGTGGAATTTTGCGCAATGTCGTAATTAATGCTGCCATAAACTGCATACCCGTTAGCTGCCACAGGACTTTTAGGTTCCTCAGCAGGAACTGATTGAGGCGGGTTAGGTGTTGCAGCCTCTTTTGCAAAGTCGGCAGGTTTATTGTCAACTTTTCGTAAATTCTTACGAAAGTCCATTGGGGTTTCTTCAGCAGCACTAGGGGGTGTCGAAACCGCTGGTTGTTGTAATGATGCCGGGCGGAGCTTTATAGGGACGTCCGTTGAAGCGCCTTTTTCTGATGGAGCGATTCCAAGCCGTTCTGCAGTTTGCGTGCGTCTTAGGATCGGGAAGGGAGAAGCGGTTGAGGCTTCCTTCTTTTGCCGGGACTCCAGTGGACGAGGCTTTAAAGGGAAGCCAGCAGCAGGACTTTCTTCTGATGAGGCTGCAATGATTCCTCCAGCAATTTGCGTGCCTCTTAAAATTGGGAAGGAAGAAGCTTTTACGGTTTCTTGCTTATGCAAGCCTTCTTTGTTTTTGGTCTCATCTGGCTCTTCATTGGGAAAAATTCTTCTTTGCGCCCCGCTTCCAAGCTGAGAGATATCGTCTGCATTGAAAATTGAAGACTCTGCCAAGGAACTTTTTGAAGCAGTTACAGAAGGGGTCATTAGATATGGTTGCAGCTGCTGCTTTCTGGGTCTTTTCGTGACCTTGCTGTAATCAAATGGCAATCCTGATTCTGCTGCAGGTTGTGTTTCCTCTCCTGGTTTTGGAGCGGCGGCTTTCTGATTATGGGGTTTAAGTGTAACTCCAAAAGGGCTTGCAGGAGGATTTTGGTCTGATTCTTTACCATTAGCCTGTATAGCCACTGGACGCAGCTTTGCCTCGTGTATGTTCGCTGTGACTTGCGCCAGATCTGCACCGGGATTGCCTGAGCCTGGCGAGGTGGGTATATGGACAGTCTTTTTAGCGGTTTTTTTAGCCTCTGTTGGCGGAGGGGTAACTTGTTCTAGAGGAGGCGCAAAATTAAAAGCGTCGATGCCGGAAATGCTCATGCTGCGTTTACGGGCGGGAGTAAATGGCTCTTCAGGCTTTTTAGAAGGAGAGGATCCTAGATCAAAGCTATTTCTTCTTTTCGGGGTGCGGAGCTTAACATCGGTAAATTCTGGAAATTCGACTTTGTAGCGCTCCGGGAACAATTCCTTATAGAATTTTTTTAGCGGTTCTGGATCTACAGCATAACATTCTGCCGCTTTGCAAATGTTCTCTTCTTTTGCAAGCTCGTTAATTTTATTTTCTACAAGCTGTTTACGCTCATCTAATGGCACAGACAGTAAAAATTCCGGTATAATTTTTGTTATTTCGTCATTAATTAGAACTTTTTCTGCCTTAAGGCCATTTTTGATATCCTTATTTAAGTCTTTTAATTCCTGACGTAATTTTAAAAGATTAGATCTTATAACAGGAGCTTTGATAACCTTATAATCGGTTAAAAAAGTAAAAAAATCTTTATGTTGTTGTTTTGCTTTAGGGTTTACTTTGCGCAGTTTAACATTTTGCAGTTCATGTTCAACTACAGTTGGTTTTTTGCTGTCTCCTGACGATCTTAGTTGCGCCCCTTCAATTTCTTTAAATTTAGGCAATTCTAGGGTGTTGTTTAAAAGACCCTTTACGACTTCTTCTAATTCTTCGATGACTTTTTCGATAGAAATTTGTTTGGAATTAAGATCAGGCTTGTAAATACGAAGTTTTTCCCTTAATTCTGATTCTATTTTTTCCTTTTTGTCCGCATAGTCAGCTGGTTTCTTTTCCTGATCGGCAATTTGGTTTTTCTTATTGGGAATTTCATCTTTAATAAGTTCGATGAGTTTATTGCGGGAATTTCCTACTAGCGGTCCTCTTCTATAATTAAGCCGCTGATTGTTCAACCTGATTTTATCTTTAGTGAATATAGCTAAAGTGTTTTTGGCATTTTCAGTTTGAATTGGGGCCAATTGATATTTCTTGATTAGGTTTGCAATATTTTCTGCTTCAATTGTTTTAAAATCAGCTTCGGGAACAGTAGCTGAATTTAATTTGACCATGGGGGTTTTTTCCAGTATTTTTGCTACTAATTCAGAGAGTTTAGCAACATAGGGCTCAAATTCAGCTATTTGGGCGCGAATATCTTTTTTGTTGAAGAGAAGCAATGAAAGTTCATTTTTTTTAGCAATAATGGATTCGCGCAGCTTAAAGCATTTCAATAACCACTGGTCATATTGCTCATCCAATCCCTCAAGCTCTTTTTCAAGTGCTGTCCTTTCCTTTTCTGCTGCTTCTTTTAAAGCTGTTGCTTCGGCTGATTTTGCTTCAGTCGATTTGGCAATTTCAGCCTCTAGATTTTCTATTTCCTTAGCTTTTTCATTAATGGCTAGTTCAGTAGCTTCAATTTGCTTTTGCAAAGGTTTTCGATTCTTGGCAAACTCTTCTGTTAGCGAAGATACAAGTGAATTTAGTTCTTCTAATAGTTCTTTTGTATTGTCAAGCAATGATTTGTAATAATTTCCCTTAATATTTTCGGCTATTTGTTCAATTGCCCCAATAGCTGGTTTAGCTTCTTTTTTATTTTTTTCATCTTTTTTTTCTTTTGTCGTTATTGCAGGCAGTTCGAATTTATCTTGCGGCGGGAGTGGATTTTGCCCTCCAAAGTCAAGCCAATCATTTTTTTCTGTTTCGTATTCCTGGTCGGTAATAGGAGCTCTAATTGGCATAACTAACTTTTTGGGTTCGTTACCTAGGGGATTAACAATGCTGCCAGAACGCGGCAGCAATTTAAATCCCTTGACTCTTGCGGCAGCCGAAGGTCTGTTAACTGCATATTCATTAGTGGAACAGCTGGCTTCAGAGACGGCTGATTTAAATGCTGCGGGAAGCGGAGGGGCAGGAGGCGGAGGAGCAAGGGGGGTATCCTCTTTTAGATCAGCCTTACTATTAGTGCTGGCAGGCTCCTTTTCTTTTTCTGCTTCCTCAGCACCTATGGGCAAAACTGTATTAGCTGTTGGCAGTGGCGGAGTTGATGTTGAGAAGGACTGGGTTAGTCCCTGAGGAGCTAATGAAGATCCAGCAGCAGGCAGCGGCATTAAGGATAAGTTTTTGCCGGATCCGCTAGATGCAAGAAATGAATCGGAGTGGTTGCGCCGCAAACCTGGTGCGTCTTTTGGTAAAACAAGGGTTGGACCGCCGTATCTTTCCTCTGATCGATAGTTTATAGGCGAAGAGGTTTTCGAAGATCGTTTTTTTCCGCTAAATAAGAGCCAGAAATTAATCACGACTGAAAAAGCAAGACCCAATAGAGAGTAAGAAGGGGATGGGGTGTTGCCGGGTGTGGAATCCTGTCCATCTTTTAGTTGGCAAGTTTCATCATCATATTGCATAAAAATAGTGTCAGATGAAATTTCGGCCTCTGCACTATCGGGCAGGCCGCATTCTTCAGCGGCTATAAGATCAGCCTTTTTAAAACGGTCTTTAGGCGGATTTACTGTCTTGTTGTTTAAAAGGAGCTTTGGCTGCTGCGCAGCATTGGATGATAGGCAATTCCAATTGAATGAAGGAATGGGTTTTTGGGGGAACTGTTTGGATACTCTTTTGAGGGGCAAACCCTGAGCAGGAGCCGGTGTGCTAAAAGCCGAAGAGTTTAAACTGTCTTGTGTTTGACATGTTAACGGGTCATTGGTTTCTTGCGGGGCTAAGTTAAGATCTTCGGGATTGTCTGAAAATGGTGTTTTATCTTGAGCTGCCGTATTGTCCGGGGAGGATCTTTCATTCCAGCTAAAAGCTGCAAGGAGAGGTTGCGTCTTTTGGTTAAACAGTTCTTTTATAATTGTGGAAACATTTTTACTTGGAATGTGCAGGCCGGCGGCTGGAATGTCCATGGCATTTTGTGCTGCAAAAGGGATACTGGTTTCTAATTGAGCTGGAACAGCCAATGCCGTTGAAGAATTGTCCAAGGGGAGTGAAGATTCTTGCCGGGCTGTTGGCTTGAGCTTGCTCGGTGCTGTAGAATTAACTAAAGGCTGTTGAGAATCTTGCAGCACAGGGGGTTTTGACGGAGAGAATAGGCTATTCCAGCTAAAATCGGCTATTAGCAGCTTAGCTTTTTTGGTTAATTCTCCCGCTTTTTGCCTTGCCTGCTCCATTAATGGCGGCTGTGGATGCGCTTTATCGTAGAGGGTTTGATAAACCGGGTCGCTGCCTTTGCTTATTCCTGCAAGGCGCAGGGCTCTCCTGCGTACGAGCAAGGCGGCATCTAGCGCTGGCTTTAACGAGTCTTTCGGGTGTGTGCCGTCGGCTATGCCCTCTTCAATGTTGGCAATGAAGAACCTTAAGTTATTTGGTGCGGTGTCGTAAGCGGCGCTTTCGAGCAAACCTTCTAAATCGCACCCGTAATCTGAAGAGGATGCGTTTACCCCTTCAACAGCACTTAATACCCTTCCTGTTTGGGCTGCAACGTATGCGGCTATGTCCTGCTGCTTTTCTGCAGAACCAGAGGGGGATTGTATGATGAAGCGATGGTCTTTACTGACAGAAGGCTTCTTTGGCTGTGATAGAAAAAGGTCTGTTGGTGCATAAGGCAAAGAAGGCAGGGTTTGAGTTGAGTTTGTCAATGCCGATGACGCTGGATTTGCAATCGAGCTAGCTGCAGCGTTATCAACAGAAGGGAAAAGCTGATCAAATAAGTTGGCATTAAGCTTTGGCCCGCTTCCTGTAATCGGATTAAAAGTATTATCGCCAGCCTGTCCTTCTGCATTATCGCCCTGGGGAACTGTCGTTTGGCTGCCGCGCCAGAAAAGGGGGAGGAAGACTCCGGTAGCTACAAGGACGCATATCCCTATAGCCATGGCAGTTTTTAAATAAGCTGCGGCTTCTTCATTTTTTTGCAGATCAGCTAACTTGGACTTCACCAGATCTGTAATCGATCTCTGCTGTATTGGGGCAGGGGGCGGCAATTCGGGTTTATAGTAAATAGGCTTAAAAGCGGTCTGTTTAACCGGTTTCTTTTCAAAATAAGGGTTTTCATAAGTAAACAGCAGCAAATGGCCTATCCCAGGCAGGCATTCAAAAGCGCCCATGGCAATATGTGCGATTCTTTTTTGAAAGGTGAGCGTAATGTCTTTGCTGGCAAAAGCAGTCCAGACATGCCCCCCGCCTTTTCTGAACGGTTCAATTAAGAGAAGCGGAATATGCGTAACTTTTTTATTTTCAAAAAAAGGATTTTCATAGGTAAGCAGCAATACATGGCCAACTCCAGGCAGGCATTCAAAAGCGCCTATGGCAGCATGAGTGATCCTTTGCGGAATGGTAAGGGTAATATCTTTACTGGCAAAAGCAGTCCAGATATGAACCGCACCTTTTTTGAACGGCTCAATAACGAAAAAAAAAGCTGATTTAATATATTTTGATACGATCATGCTATACCTATAATTAATACGTCCGTATAGCTTAACTAATCACTCTCAAAAACGACAATAATTTCTGTATTAATTTTATGTAAAGAAGATAGGGCCTATCATGCCTCAGGGTGCAAGGTCCGAGTTAGGCGCTTATAGGGACAAGGGGCTAAGCGCTTAGCCCCTTGTCTTTAAGGTCCATTATTCTTTAAACCCAAGTTGTCCCCTAAATCTTAGCACAAGCTTAATTAGATAATTGAGATGGCGCAAATAATGCCGAAGCCAAGGGTTCTTCCCCTTGGCAAGGCGTTAGATGCGTCAGATCGATTATCTAATTAAGCTTGTGCTAAAGCTAGCTACAACACTTGTTCAATAGAAAATGAAACAATAAAAATAACTAGTTTGAGTAGAAATCCTTGTTTAGTCACCGCATGTATTTTTCTAGGAAACATGTTTGTTAATTGACTAAAAGTGGTTTCAATTCTTTTCCTTAAGATAGACTGTAAGTATTGAACACAGCCTGAATGTTGTCTTGTTGCATTTGTCTTTCGATCTGCAATTAACTTGATCTCCTCAAATTCTTGCAAACTATCCTCAAATGAATATTGTGTGTATGCCTTATCTCCATTAATCTAAAAGCAGTAATATCTGCTATGGATGCTGGGGTAATGATAAATTCAACTGGCTTGCCATCAGCTGTTGTGATCATATGAATTTTAAATCCATAATAGAATTTTTTCTTAGCTTTACAGAAACCAATAAATTGCTTTCCTGTTAATAATCTACAGCGATAACTCCGTATGTTCATGCAAACTTCAACAGGCATGCTATCTACAAGATATTCTAAGCTTTTATTGTTTTTACGGAAGATTTCACTGAGTGCATGAAAGATAGACTGCCAAATTGAAATATCTATCTCATGTAAACGACGGTTTAAACGGCTTTTACTCAGCATGTTCGGAATATATCCATCGCATTTTAAAACGAATCTTGCTCTAGCAAGATTTCCATTAAAAAATATAGCTGAAATGATGGCTACAGTTAATACTTCTGCCGATGTC
>JAEYWL010000096.1 GCA_023428915.1 Verrucomicrobiota bacterium | reverse complement strand
GACATCGGCAGAAGTATTAACTGTAGCCATCATTTCAGCTATATTTTTTAATGGAAATCTTGCTAGAGCAAGATTCGTTTTAAAATGCGATGGATATATTCCGAACATGCTGAGTAAAAGCCGTTTATACCGTCTAGTTATTTTTATTGTTTCATTTTCTATCGAACAAGTGTTGTAGCTAGCTTTAGCACAAGCTTAATTAGACAATCGATCTGACGCATCTAACGCCTTGCCAAGGGGATGAGCCCTTGGCTTCGGCATTATCTGCGCCATCTCAATTATCTAATTTAGCTTGTGCTAAGATTTAGGGGACAACTTGGGTTTTAAGAGCTGTAACATGAATGCCATAATTTGCTTTTAGGCAATCAATGATGATGCCTGGATGCAAAGAAGTCAATTTTTGTGCCATAAGAAGAAAAGTAAAATATAAATTTTTTGGCTCTTTTTTGGCTAAAATTCTCGAGCGCGCGCAATTATGTCCTAGTAGGGCTTGCTATAATTAAAACCCGACTTGCTACCTTATAATAAGTCATATTCGAAAGTTTTTTCTCTCTAAGAACTCGAATCTGACTCTTAGAAGGTAGCAAGTCGGGTTTTAAATGGCAAAAGTATCATTGGGAAGTAAAAATTGAAATTCGGTTTTTTTTCTTTATGCATTTCATAAATTAATTTAAAACCCTAATTGCTGCTGTTCAATAATGAGAAAAAACATTTTTTTAAAATTAGTGATGCTTTGCATGGTATTTAAAAGCTTTGATGCCTTTGCCTCAATTTCAACCCCTTTTTCAAATCATATTGAAGCCATTATTTTTGATTGCGATGGTGTATTGGTAGATACGGAATATTTAAAATTTCTTGGCTGGCAAAAAGCTCTAGCTAGTTTTAATATCCAGCTTTCCATCGAAGAGTATAAAGTTGTAGCGGGGCATAGCTCCAAAAAAATTATAGAAATGCTTCAAGAAATAAAACAGATTGCGATTCCTGAAGAAACTATGGTTTTAAGACGTGGAGAATATCGAAAAATCCAGGAACTTGGGGTGCCGCCAATTAAAGAAATGGTCGAATTTGCGCTCTGGGTAGCGCAAAATAAAAACCGCTGGAGAATTAAGTTAGGAGTGGCATCCTCTGCATCCAGAAATGAAATTTTAATCAATTTAAAGCAAGTTGGGCTGGAGCATATATTTGATTTGATTGTTTCAGCAACAGATGATTTAGATGATTATTATGATGCTACTGGAAAAAATAAACCCAAACCCTATGTGTATCTTGAAGCTGCAAAACGACTTAACGTTCCCCCTGAGCGTTGTTTAGTTTTTGAAGATACTGAAGCCGGAATTACAGCTGCTTCTACAGCTGGCATGGTTACAGTTGCTATACCCAATTGGCTGACCGCTGAGCAAAATTTTTCTAGGGCGAATACAATTCTAGGTTCGATTACAGAACTTTCAATAAAAGTTTCTAATGCAGCCGATGAAATACCTTTTAAAAAAGATGAATATTTAGAACAAAATCCAAACACAAATGCGCAAAGTTGTCTTCAAGAATTTATGCAAAAAGGGGGAGTCGTTCAGTGTATTGGAAGTTTAACAGAGGCAGCAATACCTAAAATTCGGCTAAATATAGACGATGCTGTTTACCCTGTTTGCTCGGGTGGATTTTGCCGCTCGCAAGCCCTGTGGGTGATTTTGCAATCCCTTGGCGATCAAATTGTGCTTTTTCCTCCGCACGCAGCGCGTGCCGGATGGGATCCCTACAATGGACAAATTAACCGCTATAAAAACTATGCGCAAGAATCAGCCCCAGATGAATTCAATGCCTTTTTTGGGATTGAAAAAATACCGCGCTTTGGATTTGAAAATACCTCAGAATGGAAAAGTATTGAAGAGTCGCCATCTGCTGATGGGTTAAAATTAATTTCACAATTTTATAACAAAAACTACTTCGGCCCTCATAGTTCATGGCAGGGACAGAAGGGCAAGAAAAGGGTGTATATTGCCTTTTCCAGCAATGCCCATGTGGTTCTATACCGCCTTAACCAAACTAATGACGATTTGAAAAATGTCACTCTAATTGCAATTGAATCTGAAGATCTGATTACTTATCCCCCAGCTTTCCTTCATACCACGTCCAGAAGCACTCTTGCTTATGAGTACTTTACGAATCTTCTTAAGCAAATATTTGATTTTTCTGAATTTGAAAGATAGAGGCCCCATTATACGCCTCTAATTTTGGAAAAAAATGGCCTGTTTTTAAGGCAGGCCAAAGACGTTTTTCTATAAGTCGAACTGAAGTCCAAAAGCAAAGCCGTTATAGCATATATTTTTGATTTCAACATTCCACGGTGAAGTTGGTGCGTGAGTAGGAGTGATAGTGCCGCCAAAAATATATCTGCTAGTATCGACATACAGGAAGCGATATTCACCAAATAGGTGCACGCGGTCGCAGATATTATAGCGGAGGCCGGCTTTAGCTTGCGCTGCAAATGCCCAGCTGGAATCGCTGCGGTCAGAATTGAAATGGTTTACTCCTACCTCCGGTGGAGATACTTGGAGGGAGTCAGCATGCCGAATGAATATATTAGCTACGCCGACACCGCCGCCAACATAAGGGGAGAATTGTCCTAAATGGCAGCTATTCAATGCAAACACACCATTAAGTAAATATACACCCACATTCATTGGGAAAGTGTCTACAAAATCATGCTCCGGCAATCTTGTAGTCGGGTTAATAAGGTCGCCGTGCTTGCTGTGCTTATACCAATAGGCTTCAAATTCTGCTGCAGGGCTTATATTCCAGTCTGAGCAACCCATGCAGCCAAGGCTGAAGGGCTTTTCTTTCCATTCATAGCCAATCTGCACACCGCCAAATCCTGCTGAATTTCGGCCAGAATTACCACTAGCATCAATAGCCATAGGGCCGCCTGCAGCTTCAGTGAAAAATGCAGTTCCCAGTTGGACCATTCTAGTTGAATCTGAATAAAGCGCTCCGCCAAAGCCGCCGATATAGAATCGGTTACATGAAGCGAGGCAGCAATCTTGATAGGAGTAACAGCAATCATCTTGCATTTGAGGATAGTAGTAGTCTTGCGCCGTTAAGGAGCTTGCTCCCGTGAGCGATAATAAAGCTAGCAGCGCTGAAAGATGTTTTTTGCTAAAAAAATTGAACATTGTATTTCACCATGTATATCTATTTTGCTTTTCTCCCTAATTGCTGCCATAAGGGCACCATCAGGGTTTAGTTAAAGATTTATAAAAAATCATTCACTATCTTTTTTCTCATATAGTTTTTGTTTTTTTAAAACAATAGGAATAGAGTCTATAATCTAAGACTTTTGGATTATGTATTGTTGAGGGAGTCTTTAAAATGAATCAACGATTGGCAAAAGCACAGACTTTATTTCCGGAAATTGATGATGTGTATAAAAAACATGCTGAAAAGAATGCCTACCCCGGTTATGCATATGGCATTGTATTGGACGGACAGTTAGTTCACAGCTCCTGCGGGGGAGTGCTTGATGTAGAGAATAAGTCCCCCGTTACATTACAGTCTATGTTTCGCATTGCTTCAATGACAAAAAGCTTTACTGCTATGGCCATTTTAAAGCTGCGCGATGACGGGAAACTACGTTTAGAAGATGCTTTAGAATTGTATATTCCTGAAGTGCCGCTTCAGCACTTAACTAAAGATGCCGCTAGGATTACAATACGAGATCTGCTGGTACACTCTGCAGGCTTTCCTACAGATGATCCATGGGCCGATAGAAAATTAGCTGAAACAGAAGAGTATCTGATTAATTTGTTAAAAAATAAGGTGTCTTTTTCAAATCCTGCTGGAACCATATTTGAGTATAGCAACTTAGGGTATGCACTATTAGGCCAGCTAATCAAAATAATAACAGGGATTTCTCCTCAAAAGTTTATTGAGTTTACTATTTGCCGACCTTTAGGGATCAAATGCTGCTGGGAATATGTTGAAATTCCCAAAGATCAGCTAGCACATGGCTATAGTTACAAAAATGGGATTTGCGAAGAAGAACCATTGCTCCATGATGGCGTTTTTGGTCCTATGGGAGGGTTAATAACCTCCATAGAATCATTTACTAAATATATTGCTTTCCACCAAGCTGCCTGGCCCCCGCGTGATGATCCTGAAACAGGGCCTATCAGACGCAGCTCTATCCGGGAGATGCATCAGCCTCATCAATTTATAAAATTGGAAACCTCATTTAAATATTTGTGCGATAATGAATGTTCATTAATCACTGCTTATGGTTATGGACTGAAATGGTTGAGGGATTCACTCGGGCGGATTTATATAGGGCATAGGGGAGGGTTGCCGGGTTTTGGCAGTAATTGGCTTTTTCTTCCAGATTATGGTTTGGGTGTTGTCTCTTTTGCTAATTGTACTTATGCAGATACTGTGAAAATCGATCTGGATATACTTAACAAACTAATTGTTGAGGCAGGATTAAATAAAAGGCTGCCGCCCGTTTCTGCAGCTCTAATGGATTACCAAGACAAATTACTTCCACATCTTCCAAATTGGGAAAAAGTTACAGAGAATATTTTTGCAGACAATTTTTTCTTGGATAGGCCTGTAACAGCCATACGCAAAGAGTCTCAGGAATTATTTGCCAAAATCGGTAAAATTCTCGCTGTGGGTAAAGTTATTCCAGAAAATCAATTAAGAGGTACATTTGTTGTTCAGGGAGAAAAGGCAAAGATCCAAGTAAAGTTTGCTTTAAGTCCTGAAAAACCTTGTAAAATTCAACAAATTGAATTTCGCTTAGATTATTAAAGAAAAAGTAATGCAATTTATTTTTTTCACAATCCTACGGTAAAAGGGCGCAATTTTTTCTTTTTAAAACTAAACAATGCATGCCGGGTGAGGTCCAAGCGTATTCATCATTTAAATAGTCTTGTAACTCATCATAAGCTCTACTTAAATCGAGGTTAATATGGTAGGTTCGGTTTAGTAGAGTAAAAAACAAGAGACAGTGATTAAAATAAAGAACCCGATTGCTTTTGCCATTAAAGAGGATAAAATCACTTGTTACATTTCCATTTATATCCAGATTACTCGATACTATGTCATAATAATCGTTCAATGAAGATTGATTGCATTCAAGTGCTTGTTGTAATTCCATTAAGGCTTTTCTATTTCCTTTTTGTCCATTTTTTTGCACTTTTGCAACTAATGCAGTTGTCTCTTCCAAAATTGGAATGGGATGCGAGGTTTTTCTTGCACTATCAAATGTATCGATAATCACTACATATCCATCAGTTGACAGGTAATGAAAAGCGTTTTTAAGCGCAGCTGTTGGATTTTCCAAATGTTGTAAAACGATACGAAAAATAATAAGATCACTTGAGTTCACAAGGCATGGATTGAAAATTTCAGCATTTCCTTCCTGAAAAATTAAATTAGGCTTAGCATATTGCTCATTTGCTTGCCGCACTGAAGCCGGAAGTAATTCCACGCCTTTAAATTGTTTATTTTCAAAAAAGTTGGCAAGACTGAAAAGGAATGTGCCATTTCCACTGCCAACTTCAAGAATATTTCTTGCTTTTTGCCACCAAATTTCCTTAGAAAGCCATTGATATTCAGAGTCAAAAAAAAGTTTAGATTGCCCTTCAAGATAGCTATCCCACAACTCACTATCAGTTGCATTCTCTAACTCTGCTAAACAAGAGAGTTTATCGCAATTAATAAGATTATTCAACGCGGCGCCCCCTTCCACACATGCCATAACTAAAAAGCATACGATTAAAAATGTTTTTTTCATTACAATACTGCAAAAATCCAACTTTGACGTTCTAAACGAATAATTTTTTGCCAGGAAAATTTAGAGAAATTTCTTAGGCCTGCTTAATAATAGTTTGTAGCATCCTAACACTGATAAGCGTATTCTTCAATTGTAAAATAAGAAATATCCGCAATTCTCATGCCTATTAACGATTGAATTTTTTGAAAATAAAATATGGGTAAAAGTTGAGTTTCATTTATTTCAGTTGGTATTGGTTTTAAAAATTAATCAAAAGATAATTAATTCTATTTGATGTTTTTTTTAGAGTGTTAATATAATGATCCCTCAATTATAAAACAGGTATTCGAATGAAGAAATTTTTTACATTTATTGCTTTAGCTGCATTCTATTCGTTAATGGCAAGTTCTACTCTAGATTTGAGTAGCCAAGAGGGAGAAACACGTTTAATCAACAGCAAATATTCTAATGCTTATTGGGTATTAAATAGCCACTATGTGTCGCAAAAACCGCAAAGTTGCGGTACCGGAAGTGCTGTCATGGTTCTCAATGCGTTAAACATTTATAGACCCACGGTCGAGGAATATTTTAACTATACTCTCTTTACTCCAGCCAAGTTTCTTCAAGCCATTCAAAATATCATTACTCATGAAAAGATTAAGGCCGGTTTCATGAACATGGATGTATTGGCGGAAAGTCTAAGGCTGTTTTCATTAGATGCTACTGTGATTCATGTAGACACAATTACAGCCGATGGTTTTAGAAAAATTTTAAAAGACAACCTTAATAACCCGCAAGTGTATCTGATTGCAAACTATTACCGGCCTGCAATCGGCCATGCAGGCAAGGGTAATTTTAGTCCAATTGGAGCCTATGATGAGGCAAGCGATTCCGTCTTATTGCTAGATGCTCTGCGCGACCAATACGGTCCATTCTGGGTTTCTGTTGAAGATCTTCTGGCCAGTATGAGTGAAGCAGATGTTTCAGGCGAGGCAAGAGGGATAATCTTGGTGAAAAGGCACTATACCGAGATTTTTTCTAAGATGGGCAGAAAAATGATGAAAAACAGCCAATACCGGGGGGCTTATTTTAGGCTCAGCCGTTATTTTGAAACGCAAGAACATTGGACTTATTGTGCGGTTGCCTCCTCTGTTGCCGTAATGAACGCCTTCAATAACCAGTTTGTCTATTCGCAAGAAAACTTTTTTACGGACAAAGTGCAAGAAATTGTCAGGCCCGAAGTGGTTAAAACGGATTGGCGCGGGATTACTGCTGATGAGCTTGTGCAAATGCTGGCAGTGCACGGATTTCCGGCTGATTTTGTAAGCGGCGATATGTTCACTGCGGACACATTTCGCGAGACACTTAAGCTAATTTTAAATGATCCTGAGCAATACCTAATTGCAAACTACAATAGGCCGCAAGTTGGCCAAGTAGGCGGCGGGCACTTTTCTCCTGTTGTTGCCTATGATCATGAAACTGATTCAGTCTTAATTTTGGATACATCCAGATATAAGTATGCTCCTGTTTGGATTGACTTAACCATCTTTGTGCAGTCAATGCAGACAATAACTTCCGAGGGGCTCTTTCGCGGCTACGTGACCGTAAGAGCGCATCAGAAATAGTTTCTTAATGCCATATCATTTCTTGCGCTGCTGCCGCTGCGGCGCAAATAGCTGCCGCCCTACCATTACTTCTTAAGTTCTATATTTTGGGGTCTGGATAAGGATTTCTCTGCATTTTCGAAGATAGTCTTAATGATTTTTGGATCAGCAACGGGAGCTGTTTGATCAAACTCATAAACTCCACCCAAAATTAACCTGTCACTCCAAGGGCAAATAACAACAAAAAATAAATTAGGATCTTCAGCAGTCCTGTCAACATTATGAGAATAAATATAGTCTATGTTTTTCTGTGGCTTAAAATAGATAAGCTCCCCGCGGACAGGAATAAACTCCTCATCATGGAATAGTGCAATCGACCCCATACTTGTGCAATTGATGATAGTGCTTTCATTTAAATTTAAAATATCTTCAGCCGAGTTAAAGTGAAATTGCTTGGCGGTTGCTCCATTTTTCTCCACCTTTTGCGATAAGTCATTCATGAATAAATGCCCATCTATAAAAATTTGATGAGATCTTCTGCCGATTGCCGTTACGCCATTATCAAAATGAGCAATGATTTCTTCATGGTCATTTGCGGGCTCAGGTTTCTGAGAAGCAGGTGTTTTGAAACTATATTCTGGGGCAATTCGCACTCCAGAAAATTCAGGGGGATGAGCAGTACTTTTTAAAAAACGTTTTCGGGAATTTTCCAGCATCCTTTGGTGCAGCAGTTTTTTTTCTTCATCAAGGCCAGGCGGAAATATAAGAGGAGTCCAGATGCCGGCTGCAACATTTGACGTGAGATTAGGAGACCATTCATCGGCATAAATGTGCACTTTATAACCATTTTCCTGAAGCATATAAGCTGTAGCTAGCCCTGCAACCCCAGCTCCTAGGACGGCTACAGTTTTAGAGTGCTCTGGATGATTGTTTAGGATGTCTATTACTTCTTGTGCGCCTCCAAAAGCAAGGGTGAGACCTGATCCGCCATAACCATAATTGTGAACCAGCAATTTGCCGCCCAAAGTTTCAGCTTCCAAGCGCACCCCTGTTTTTCTAAAAGGGCGGATGCCAACATTGGTGCCGATAATATTTTCTTGGGTTATGGCTGGAGTGCCTAAATAAACATGCTCGGTGCTGAAGAGGCAAGAAATTAATAATAGATAGCATAGGAACGATTTGTAAAACATAAAGTATTAAAATTAAAAAGTGATGTTTTTGCCGTATATGCTTGCATTATATATCTAAGAATGTTTTTAGATACAAACAAGAGTTGCTCTTTAAACCCAAGTTGCGCCCCTAAATCACGCTTGAACATTGCCGAACTTGACAAGTGAAAGGGTAAGTCCCGAAGAGCCAAGTCGTGACTTGGCTGAGGGGCTTAGCGTTTCAATTGGCAAGTGCAGGCCTGTTCAAGCGTGAAACTTTTGTGTATAGTATCTTTTTTCCAAGGATTCTCATGCACTCCAAAATTATATGCATTTACTGTTAGTCGATTAACAAACATGTTTCCTAGAAAAATACATACGGTGGCTAAACAAGGATTTCTACTCAAACTAGTTATTTTTATTGTTTCATTTTCTATTGAACAAGTGTTGTAGCTAGCTTTAGCACAAGCTTAATTAGACAATCGATCTGACGCATCTAACGCCTTGCCAAGGGGAAGAACCCTTGGCTTCAGCATTATCTGCGCCATCTCAATTATCTAATTAAGCTTGTGCTAAGATTTAGGGGACAACTTGGGTTTTAAGATCCTGATTGCACAATCAGGGTATGGAAAAAATAGAGACGGTAAGCGGATAATTGCAACCTAATATTTCAATAGATTTTTAAAGAGATTAAACGCAAAGACGCAAAGGGCCTATTTTTTAGTTGTTAATTTACTTTTTCCCTTAATTTCATGAATTTAATTAGATTTTAGCTTGTTAATGTCTTAAATGAGATGAGCTTGGTGTTGTCTCTAATCGGCCTACACTTTATAGTACCTATTTACTAAGAGTAAGAGGGTATGGCATGGCGACAGATCTAAATGATCTCAACGGGATAATCAAAGAATCCAATGCGCGCTTCCAGAGAGTGAGGGCGGAGATTGCTAAAGTATTGGTGGGGCAGCAAGAGCTTGTCGAGAGCATGCTCATTGCTTTGCTTACAGATGGCCACCTGTTATTAGAGGGCCTTCCAGGGCTGGCTAAAACTTTAGCTGTGACAACTTTGGCAAAAGTAGTCTCCTGCGACTATAAGCGGGTGCAATTTACCCCTGACCTGCTGCCTGCCGACTTGGTGGGAACTTCAATTTATAATCCTAAGGATGGCTTGTTTACTGTACGTAAAGGCCCCATCTTTACAAATATCCTGCTTGCTGACGAGATTAACCGCGCGCCTGCTAAAGTGCAGTCAGCGCTTCTAGAGGTCATGCAGGAAAGGCAAGTGACAATCAGCGGGGAGACTTTTAAGACCGGAGTTCCCTATCTCGTATTGGCGACGCAGAACCCGATTGAGCAAGAAGGGACTTATCCGCTTCCTGAAGCACAGACAGATCGCTTTATGATGAAGGTTAAGTTGGAATACCCCTCTTTTGATGAGGAGCGGCAAATTTTACAATCCCGTGCCAAGCTTGAGGGATTCCCGCAACCAAAAGCAGTTATTAATACAGATGAAATTTTGCATGCCCGGCATATACTCGACGAGATCTACATCGATGACAAAGTGACAAATTACCTGTTGAGCCTTGTATTCGCTACTAGAGACCATAAAAAATACGGGGCAAAAATCGATGGATTATTGCAATTCGGCGCCTCGCCGCGCGCCAGCATCGCCTTGACCTTGACTTCAAAAGCTGCTGCCTTTTTAGCAGGACGTGCCTATGTGACTCCTCATGATATTAAAAGCGTAGGACATAGGGTGTTGCGCCATCGCTTGCGTTTAAGCTACGAAGCAGAAGCCGAAGAGGTGAGTGCAGATAACATTATCGACAAAATCTTTGAAGCCGTACCTGTGCCTTAATCATGACTGGGGTTTCTCAAGATCTTCTTAAGTACATCCACCGCTTAGAAATTAATACAAAGCATCTGGTAGAAGATGCGATGGCCGGCGCTTATCAATCCGCTTTCAAAGGCAATGGGATGTGGTTTGAAGAAGTGCGGGAATACCAGCATGGAGATGATATCCGTTCAGTCGACTGGAACGTGACAGCCCGTATGCAGCACCCGTATGTTAAAGTCTTCCGCGAGGAGCGTGAGCTTACGCTGATGCTGATTGTCGACATCTCAGCTTCTGGCCGTTTTGGCACAACTAATACCTTAAAATCGCAATTAATAGCTGAAGTGGCAGCCGTACTTGCTTTTTCAGCGATCAAAAATCAAGACAAAGTCGGTTTAATCCTTTTTTCAGATATTGTAGAAAAATATATTCCTCCCCAAAAAGGGTCGCGGCATGTATTGCGGATTATCCGCGATCTTTTAGCTTTTACTCCAAGCCGTAAAGGCACTAATATAGCTGAGGGATTAGCCATGCTGGGCAAAATTTTGCGCCGCCGCGCTGTTTGCTTCCTTCTTTCAGATTTTATAGATACCCATAATTATGTCTCAGCAGTCCAGCATGCTGCCAAGACCCACGATTTTACCGCCCTGATGATCTCTGACCCTGCTGAGGAGCACATACCAGATATGGGATTAGTGCAGTTTCGCGATCTGGAAACTAATGAATGGAAGATCGTCGACACCTCAGTGCAAGCCAACCGCAGCACATTTGCGCAAAAAGCCCAAAAGCGCAGGCAAAGTGCAAGACAAACGCTGCGTTATGCAGGAGCCGGTTTTTTAGAGCTGAGCACAGATAAACCTTATGCTCCTCTAATTCGCAAATACTTCAAACTGCGGAAGAAAAACACGTGAAAGCCCTAATAGACTTCTTTCGAAGCTCGCTTTGTTTGTTAAAATGGCGCTTTTTGGCGCTCTTTTCGTCAATTTTTTCAGCAATATATTCCTATATTCCTTCAAAATTTGCCAAAAAATTCGCTCAAAAATCCCCAATTTTTCCAAACAAAGCGAGCTTCGAAAGAAGTCTAGTTTTAGTATTTAGCCTGATCCTTGCACCGCTGATTGCAGATAGTGCATGGCAAAGCAAAGACAATAGCAATCTTTCAGCCGCCCTTAAATATTGGCCGCAAAAGGCCCATTTAGGACAGCCCATCGAATTTACCCTTACAATGCATTATCCTGCCGGTTACCAATTTGACGGCGATATTTTTATGGAAAACCTCCTGCGCGGAGTCAATATGCTCGCGGCGCGCATGGATTTAACAAATTACACACTTTCGGAACCGGCTAAAACAGCGCAGGGGCTTACGCAAACTCTGCGCTTTTCTTTAGAACCCTTAGTGCCTGGACCCTTTCCTTTAAGTTTTCTGCACATCCCCTTTAAGCCCCTTGCCGGCAATGGAAAAATCCTGGCAATTAGTGGAGAGATCATTTCCCTTGAAGTAAGCGTGCCCCGCAATGACACTAAACAGCCGGTGGCTCCTGAAATTTTCCCCCTTACACGGCGCCCGCAAGTGACTGCTGCACCAGCTCTTACCGCTTATCCAGCCGATGAAAAAGACCGCAATCGCGCTATCTTAGATACAAAAAATCTACCCCCCTTGTGGAAAATGGCTGGAGTTGCTTTAATTATGCTCCTCATTTGGAATTTTGCTTTAGTCAAAGCTATCTTTTATGAAACTGTATACAAGTGGTGGAAAATGAAAGATCCAAAAAAAACAGCCCTGCATGCCTTGCAAAAGCTCGCAATTTCCAATCGAAAAGAAGCTGCTGTTAATTGGCATCAATACTATCTGGAAGTAAGCGAGGTCTTAAAAGAGTTTCTGGAAGGAAAATATCATCTTCCCGCCAAATATGCCACCACCCAAGAACTTCTCCATGCAGTGGGCAAACATTCGGAATTTAGTGATCTGCATAAACTGTTATTGGAAGAGTTTATGCGCAACGCTGATCTTGTGAAATTTGCCAAATATGTCCCCAGCGTCGACGATTGCGCCAATGCTTATACTGCCGCCAAGCAATTCATCGAGGCCAATTAGTGCATAGCTTTCCAAGATAGAGCCAAGACATCCTTATCGACGGGATAAGTTTCATTGCCGGCATGAATGATCAAGCCGGGCATGATTTTCTGTTTCGGATATGTCTGTTGGAATGCACGCAGTGAAGAAGCATCTGCTTTTACAGGATGAGACTTGCATTTAATTTCAATCGGATAAAGAGCGCCATCGCGTTCTAAAATCAGGTCGACTTCCGCACCGCTATGGGATCGCCAATGGTAGATATTAGTTTCTTGTCCGCGAACAAACAGCGCTTGGATATAGTTGATTACCCATGTCTCGAACAGGGGGGCTAGTTTTAGGCTAGTGACTAGTGTTTCGGGAGAACCAATGCGCATCAAGTGCGCTGCAATTCCTGTATCAGTAAAATAGCCCTTTCGTTTATCGCTTAATCGTTTTATGGCATTGCCATGATAGGGGGGAAGTTCAATCCATTGGTAGGTATAGCTAAGTAAGTTCAACCACTTACGCGCTGTAGGCGCGCTAATACCCAGCTCTCTCCCTAAATGAGATTGATTAATTTCTTGTCCAGTTAAGGTAGCGGCAAGACGTAAAAAGTCTCCGAATAGAGTTAAGTTTTCAATGTTCTCAACAAGGCGCACATCCCTTTCGACATAGGTTTGGATATAGGATAAAAAAAAGGTAGGCAATTCTGTTAAAGGAAGCTGGGTGGCACGAGGCAATCCCCCTCTTAGAAGAAATTCGTTTAAAGGGGGCAAGTCTGAAATAATTGTATGAGAAGCAATCATGAAGGCATGAGGGTCTTTTAAGTAATTTTCTAACCATCCGTTTTCATTACCCAGTCCTACCATTTCCAAAGGAGTAAATGGTTTAAGGTGGAAAATAGCCACTCTCCCGGCCATGCTTTCTGCTATTCCCTTCAACACGCTAAAATTTTGTGAGCCCGTTAAATAGTATTGCCCCATTTTTTCACTCCGGTCAGCTCTTCGCTTAAGGGCAGCAAGCAGCTCAGGAGCGAATTGCACTTCATCAAGAACGAGGGGGGGAGGGAACAAATCCAAAAAACGATCGGGATCTTTGCGCGCCTCATATAAGTCTTGAATGGGATCGAATACAATCATGTTAGCTTGCGGTAATAAATGCTTTAGCAGGGTACTTTTCCCTGTTTGGCGGGCGCCTAATAACAAAATGATTTTGAAATAATTGGCAGCAGAAAGAAGAGATTGGCTAATATGGCGAGGGAGAAAACGCATAAACACCCTGATTTATTTAATCATCATTTTAAAATTTCAGGGTAAATAAGTCAACAAGGGGCATTCTTATAAAATTTCTTTAGTTCGCTTAGTAAATAAAATGCATGTAGCTACCCTAAAGACCCACAGACTTTTGTTTTATAGTTATCCCGGGGAGTGGGCTAAAGCAGTTTTTCCAGCTTATCGTAGAGGGCTTCGATTTGCATTTGCAGTTTTTGATTTTCCTCTTGCAAAGCTTTAATTTGCAAGTGATCCCCTGAAACAGAAGCCGCAACAATTTTATCTTGCAGGGCCAAGTGGCTGCATTCTAAAGTTTCAAGTTCGCTTTCGACGGAACGGATAAGAAATTCATTTCTTTTAGCGGTTTTCGGCTTATTGACAGCAGGTTCTTGCTGCTTGTTTTGCGCTTTTGCAGACTGCTCCGGAAGCTCTTCTTGCCAGCCGCTTTTTTCAAGGAAATCGATGTAATTGCCTAAAAACAACTCTTGTTTATCTTTGCGGCAGACAATAAGTTTATCAAGCGGCAGCCGTTTGAGGATGAGTTCGCTGTGGGTGACGATCACAACAGTGCCGTCAAATTCCTCCATGGCATCAATCAAGGCTTCAATTGACTCCATATCCAGATGGTGCGTAGGTTCATCCAAGAGCAAAAGATTGCAGGGCCTGGCCAGGATTTTTCCCAGCAAAACACGGCTTTTTTCCCCGCCGGATAGCACTGAAATGGACTTTTTGGCAAGGTCGCCGCTAAACATCATCAGCCCGCAAAGCCCTTTAACTTCTGAGTAGTTGAGCTGTGGATTGGCTGCCGCAATTTCCTCTTCAATGGTGTGGTCAGCCCTTAAACGCTGGATGTTAGTTTGGCCGAAATAGCCGATTTGCAAATTATCCGAACGCTTTATCTCACCCTGAAGCGGCTGCAGTTCACCTGCCAATAGCTTGAGCAGGGTGGATTTACCGCGGCCGTTTTTGCCTATAATGGCGATCCGCTCCCCTTTTTTAAGCTCCAGGTCGACATTGCGGATCAAAGGAACACTTGGTTCATAGCCGAATTGCAGGGCATAGGCATCCAGCATTTTTTCGCTATAAAAGGGGGCTTCAAGAAAATGAAAATCCAATTGATAAAGCTCTTTTAAACGTTCGAGGGCCGGGATTCGCGCCAGCTGCTTTACTCTGGATTGGGCCTGTGCCGCTTTGGTGGCTTTGGCGCTAAAACGGTCGACAAAAGATTGCAGATGGGCCCGCTTTTTCTCCGTTTTAAGGCGCGTTTTTTCATGCACTTCTTCTTCAGCTACAATTTGCTGGTAAAAGTCGACAGTGCTGCCGGGAAGCTTTTTTAACACCCCGCGATGCAGCCCCATAGTGTGGGTGGTGACGCTATCCATAAAATCGCGGTCATGGGAAATAAGGATAAGTTCTCCCTTCCATTGCTTTAAGGTTTTGGCTAGCCATTCCATGGAAACGATATCGAGATAGTTGGTAGGTTCGTCAAGCAGCAGGCAGTCTGGTTCTGAAAGCAGCACCATGGCTAGCTTTAACCGTAATTGATACCCTCCGGACAAGTCATTGGGGCTTTTGGATAGATCTTCTTCAGAAAAACCGAGGCCGGCAAGAATTTTTTCTACTTTATAAGTACTGGCGCGTTCTTCATCAGGCAGCCCTAAAACCCCTTCAGCCACTACTGAGTCTTGTGAAAAGCGGATATGCTGGTCTAAAAATCCTAAGCGGTAATTTTTAGGCAGGGTAATTTGACCTGCATCTGCAGTTTCCTGGCCAGTTAGTAGGCGCAATAAGGTGGATTTGCCGGAGCCATTGCGGCCCACAAGACCGCAGCGCTCCTTAGCTTGCAGCGAAAAGGAGATATTGCTGAATAGTTCTTGACCGCCATAGCTTTTCTTTAGATTTTCTGCCTTAAACATTATGCTTTCTCAAGTTGCTGAATCCATTCATTTGATAAACCAGCTTCAATTCTATTTTGCGGATGTAAATAAAAGCCTTTGCCTCTTTTGGGTTCTAGCAAGGTCGTGGCCAATGTTCGTTCCCAGGCTTCCCAATCAGACTCTGTTGAATCTTTCATCCGCTTAAGCCAATTGAGGCCAAAACTGACATGGGCAATCTCATCAGAAAGGATGCGCGCCATTAAAGCCGCAGAGAGTTCATCGCCATGGGCAGCAAATGATTTGCCGTAAATAGGGGCAAAATCCAGGTTAGCCTGTTCAAAAGTCAGGCTCATTACACTGACATAGTGCAAGGGAGAGGTAATGTGAGGGGTGTGCATCCAAAAGTGCCGGTAAAGGGGCAGATCGCCAAAAGCTATTCCCAATTGTTCCATGCGCGCCATATAAAGGCGTACGTGCTCTTGCTCTTCTTTAAGGGTGTTGGCAAGCCCTTTGCGAAAGCGGGGAGGAGCTTCCGGGAAGGCCAATAGCGCGAATGCCATGATTTCCACTGCCAGCAATTCATGTCCTGCAAAGCGATGCAGGCAGGCTGCGCGTTTATCTTGCTGATAGTGTTCTTGAAAGGCCGGCAGTTTTTCCTGCCGGCTGCGCCTTCTCAGCTGCATGTCAGGAGAGCGTGCCGGCTCTTGCCAGAAGAGGGCCGGCCCGGGAGAGTTATCTTCCAGGCAGGCCGGGGCAAACAGCTTATCTTTCAATCTTTCTGATGATAAAATCTGTAAAGCCCATTCCCGAATCTCCATAGGTCTTAAGCTATTCTACTTCAATTACAAAATAGGCTGGGTAAGCGAAATTATTGTTTGGCCTGGGGGCGGCAATAAATGTTGCTTCACGGCCTACAAAGTTCTGCAGGTCTATTTTAGTGCTGTATAAATACGCTACAGGCAGATTGTTGTAGGAATTAATGAGCACGTAGTCGCCAGGTTTGTTTTTTACCGTCCTATTGTAAGGTTCAACCATGCCGCGTAAAGTGATGCCATGTTCTTTTTGAGATTTGTAGAAATCCTGCATCTCATGCGGGCCATATTTAAGCACCCATTGAGAATAGAGATTTTGTTCTACCGGTTGCCAAGCGGCCATGCGTGCATTTGCCCCTGGATCTTTTTGCGATTTACGCACTACTGGAAGCGGTGCAGGATCATCCACGGGTGTCGCATGAATAGGCGTTATGGGTTTATCACGTGTGGTATTGGCATTTTGCGTGTTTTGCAGCTGTGTCTCTAAATCTGCAAGCTTATCTTGCTGAGTTTTAATCTCGGTAACAAGTTTTTCATTAGCCGCTTGCCAATTTTGGCTGCTGTTGGCTGCTTTAGACTCAAGATAGGCAATTTTCATTTGCATATAGCGGTCTTCAAAATTCTTAAGCAGGTTTTTAGCATGAATGACTTCCTGAGGGAAGTCTGCGTAATCATAAAGCACTTTATGCAAGTTTGCTACGATCGGATCGACATTGATTTGTTCAAAGGGTTTTTGAAATTCTGTTTCGCTTAACTGGATTGTTTCCTGCAGCAATTGCTTGACTTTTTCAAGTCGGTTGCTTAAATCCACGATAAGGTTGGCGTCGCCAATCCTTTCAATAAAATCTTTGGATACATAAAACTTGGTGCTTGCAGGAGGGGTTATTTCCAGCCATTTGCTATTCTGAACAGTTACTGCACCTTCAACGTGATCGCCAGTATTTAATTGGGCAATTACCGGGGCATCGACATCCGGTTTTAAACGAACATTTACTTTCGTACCTTCTACCTGATTATCCAGTACAAATGTGCGGAAAATATAAGCCTTACTATTTTTAGGTGGAGCTACTGCATAAAAATCATCGCTTTCTCCGACTACTAGAAATAGATCATCTTTTTCTAATTCTTTAACAATAGGGGCTTCTAAACTGGCTTGTGTTCTTAGCCTTACCTTGTTTTTAACAACTTTACCGGTAAATGGTTTAAAAAAGGTTTGCTGCGAAGTTGTTGCTGCTGGTTCTTCTCCTTTTAATGGAGTTGTGGCAAGTACAGATAAAGCAAGAATGCATCGGACTACTTTGTTCATAGTAGCTTTCCTCCCAGTAAATTATTAAGGGTGGATTTTAGGGACTTAACAGTATAAATGCAAGAGCCATAACTTTGCTTTTTTAAAATTCAGCACTTGATTGTCTTGAGTGCTAACTTTTATTGACTAATAAGGGTTTTATCTTTTATAATAAAAACATTCAAAGCTAAAAGCTTTTGAAAAGGAGTTCCATGAAAATTGATGAAAAAATGCTAAGCCTTCCCCCTTATTTATCAACAGCATGGCGCAATGTGCGTGCTTTATATGTTAAGGGCAATCTTTTAGTTATTAATTTAGTAGACGGCGATACTGTGCAAATTCCCAATTTGCCGGATGATCTCATTGAAAAAGCATTTCAATTTCATGCGCTGTATATTGAAAATGAAGCCATCTCGCCTCAGGCACCTAAACCAAAACCGCTATTTTCCCCAGCTCCAGTAGAATTAGGAGGGGAATCGACAATGCGCCTGGCATTTGGCGGAACGATAGATCAATTAAGCAGCGGGTTGCAGCATAACCCTGCACAAGCTCATTTGCCTGACTTGCCTAAAGAAATGGTGGCTAAAATCAGCCAAATCGCCAAAATCATGGTGCCCAACAGCGATTTTAATTTAATTCCTAAGGCAGAGCCGCACTGCAACTGCCCATTTTGTCAAATTTCACGGGCTATCCATGGCGAAGCAAAAGAAGCTGAAAATTGCGTTCAATTAGAAGAAATTGTTGCTGAGGAAGAATTGCAATTTCAACAATGGGATATAAAACAAACAGATGAGAAACTTTATATAGTGACAAATAAACTTGACCATCAAGAAAAGTACACAGTATTCCTGGGAGAACCTGTAGGCTGTACTTGCGGCGCGGATAAATGCGAACACATTGTCGCTGTTTTAAAAACTTAAAATTCCATTTTTTGGCTGTCGGGAAGTGTGAACTTCCTTGACAGCTGTCTACTAGATTCATATATTGGCCACAATTTACCTAGTATGGGAGAAATATGGCGACCAAAACTTTTGTATTAGACACTAATGTTCTGCTTCATGATCCGCAAGCGATTACTAAATTTCCGCGAAGTCAAGTAGTTATTCCCATAACTGTCCTCGAAGAATTGGATAAAATGAAACGTTTGCCAAGCGATTTGGGAAGGAACTCCCGTGCAGTGGTGCGTCTTTTAGGCACACTTAGGGATTTAGGCGAAGGGGATTTACATTGCGGCGTTTTACTAGAAAACGGTGCGACAGTACGGATCCAGCTAGATTTACAAAACGGAACAATTAGCGGATTGGCGCCAAATATTAATGATAACAAAATCATAATGACGGCCTATTATTTGCAAAAAGAAGGGGCCAAGATAGTATTTGTCTCTAAAGATTTAAATGCGAGGATTAAAGCAGAGGCTATCGGCCTAGAGGCGCAAGATTACGAGAATCTAAAATTTGCGTATGAATCTATCTACAAAGGGATTCAAAGGCTTGAAATTAGCAAGTCTGAAATCGACCATTTTTATAAAGATGGCACCTTAGCTTTACCAAAGCATACATTTAAACCCAATGAATACTGCATTTTAACTTCGCCTGAGCACTCTTCTGCAATTGGGAAATTCGATCATTCCAAGCAAATCATCGAGCCGCTCATTAAGCAGCAAAATCTGTGGGGTATTAAGCCGCGTAATGTCGAACAAAAATGCGCTTTAGATGCGTTGCTGCGCGATGATATTAAGCTTGTCTCTTTAATGGGACCGGCCGGTACTGGCAAGACTTTATTGGCCCTAGCTGCGGGCTTGCGCAAAGTTTTTGATGAAAGCGTCTACTCCCGCATTCTAATTAGCCGTCCGATTGTTCCGCTTGGCAGGGATATTGGCTATTTGCCTGGTACAAAAGAAGAAAAGCTGCTTACTTGGATGCAGCCAATTTACGACAATCTAGAATTTCTCTGCGAATCAATCGGCGGCAATGTACCAAATGACACTCTGCGCTGGGTGATGGAAAGCAAAAAAATTGAAATGGAGGCTGTCACCTATATTAGAGGGCGCTCATTGCCTAAAGTGTTTATTATTATAGATGAAGCCCAGAATCTTACACCGCATGAAGTTAAAACCATCATTTCAAGGGCCGGCGAAGGCTCTAAAGTTATTTTAGCAGGCGACCCCACTCAAATTGACAATCCTTATCTGGATAAGGATTCAAACGGGTTGACCTTTACTGTAGGAAAGTTCAGCGAGCAAAGGCTCTTTGCCCAAATCTTCCTGGACAAAACCGAGCGATCCGAGCTGGCTGCCTTGGCTGCCGAGTTAATGTAAAAAGGTTTTATGCTTGCTCTGACCATTTTAAAAGAGATGTTAGCCGTGTGCCGCCTTGATTCTAAGAGTCGAATACCCTCTTGGATTTCAGGGGAATTAACATCCGTCACACATACATCTGAAGAGCTGTCTATAGTTTGTGCAGAAGCTGCAGTCCCTTCTTCAGCTATTGCTGAAAGAGGCTGGCGCTGTTTTAAAGTTGAAGGTCCGCTAGACTTTGCTCTTACAGGGATACTTTCAGCACTGACCGCTCCGTTAGCGGAAGCCGGAATCAGCATTTTTGCCCTTTCAACCTTCAATACAGACTACCTGCTTGTCAAAGAGACCAATTTATTAGCTGCTAAGCAGGTATTAGCAAAGTTTTGCCATATTCAAGAGTCGTTATGATCGCAGTTAAAGCCACAATATTTTACGAAAGACAGTTTTGGGTAGGCGTATTTGAACGCACCGATAAAGAAGAAGGGTATGCAGTTGCCAGGCATATTTTTGGCAATGAACCAGCCGATGCAGAAGTGTATGATTTTGTGCTCCATCACTACCAAGAGTTAAAATTTGGGGAACAAAAGGAGTTCACCCTGCAAATTCAGCGCATGAACCCCAAACGGGTGCAACGCGAAGTGCGCCGCGAAATGGAAAAACTAAAAGAACCCCCCCGCCTATCTACCGTTGCACAAGATTATATGCGGCAAGAAATTGAAAAGAACAAAAAAGAGAAACAAGCTTTCACTAGCGCTCTAAAACAAGCACGTAAAGACGAGCAATTTGAATTAAAGCAGCAAAAGCGGAAAGAAAAACATAAAGGTCATTAAAATGTCTCAAGAAAGCACTATTTACACACCAGAGGCTATTTTGCCAGAAGGCGATGACTTCACCACAGCCACTAATCCCTTTACAGGAGAAACAGGGCGGGCTCGTAAGGGAATTATTGCAGCGACATTAAATAATGTGGCTTTACTTAATCCCCTCCTTCTTTCAAATAGCGATAAACATCTTTCGCAAATCCATGCCATAGAATCGACAATAAAAGAATTGTTGCCTTCTTTAAAAGCTGTGGGCATTTTTCATATGTTTACTGTCGATGAATGGGTAGGCGAGGGGCAGCAACCCGGACGAGTTTTGGCAGCATTGCTTTACTTGCAGGCATATCCGGGAGAATGTTCACCTAAACTCCATCTCAAATTAGAGCATTTAAGCAAAAGCCTTTCATCCTCTTATGTAACGACAACCATTGCGCACTTTTTGCAAACACATTATGGAAGCTAAAGTCAACGCCTTTGAGGCTCAAAAACAATGTAATTTCGTCTTGTTTGCCGCGAATGTATTGCCTTTGGGTTTAAGTTTAAAGGAACAATCTTTGCGATTAGAAGCAGCCGATAAAGAGCGATCAGTAAATTACAATGCGTCCTTTAGGCAGTTATTTGAAAATGATCATCGGGCAATAATCATTAAACAGTTTTTATATGATTGGGCACCGCCTGCATATGATTATCCCTGCTTATGGCGTAATGCAAAAATTGCCACGCAAGAGGAATCTCCTGCACCTAACGCGGTATTTATAGGTAACAATGCTTTATGGATTGGCAAAAATTATCGCAAGCAAAATGCAGCTACAATTGAAATAGAGCGCACCCGAATTGAGCTTACGATTAACAAAGGCACTTTTTCTGATAACGAGCTTGTGTCGATAGCAGAGAGCTTTACTCCGGTAGATAATGAAAGTGCTAAAGATATCCTAAAAACCTCATTCGCTCAGCTGGCATATAGTCAGAGGCATTCAGCATCTAGTATAGATGTACCCGTAGGCTACTGGAAACACCACCGAGAAGCTGCATTAACTTGCTATTCGCTTGGCCCTGATGAAGCAAAAACTTACCTCCCAAACCACTTGCAAACCTTTATTAAAGCCCTTGAAACTAGAAATTATAGTTTGAATAGCGGTTTTGGCTTTGGAAGCAATAAAACTCAACTAAGGGAAATCGAGCTCATTTTTGAGCACCAGAAAGCATCTGGAAGTTTAATTAGAATCTTGTACAGGCCAACGCTGAATGCTAACCAAATTTTAGTTCCACCCGCATTGGGCGATCAAGAGTGTCACTCGAAGACATTCTCGATCAAGGACACTACTTTTTATTATGCAACCTCAGCAAAATTTGCTTTTGGTTCACATGAAATTGTATTTAACAAAGATTCTCTAAACTGTATGCTGCTGATTAAACCAGCCCCTTGGACCACTATGGACTGGGTCATGGAATTGCTAAACAGTCTTTCTGCATAAACTATTAAAGTTAAGCCGCTACGCGGCTGGTTTTTTACTTTTAGCTTAATGCTTATGGGCTGACGATGTGCTATAAGAGCACTCTTTACGTTTAATTTTTAATTAGTTGCAGAACTGATCAAACGGTGAAGCTGCCCTAAAAGATAGAAGGGCAATGAAAGCAATGTGTATTCTATGGAGGCACCAAACGAATCTTTAACGCTTAGAGACCCTTGTTTAGGCAAGTCGGAGTTAATTCTAACGGCTATTGTTTTTTGTTTTTCTTTCATAAACTGGTGTAACGATTTCAACGTTCCGCTTGTTCCTGCTTTAACTTCGATGGGGATGAGTTGATTTTCATGCTGAATAATGTAGTCGACTTCTGCTTCAGAACCTTTTTTATGGCGATGCCAGTAATATAGAGATACGGGAACATAGGCTGGTGGAAGAGTGCGCAGTAGTTGTCCTACTAGTTGTTCAGCCATTCCTCCGTTATTTATTAAAGTGATATCAGTTATTGTATGCAACTGATGAAGAGAAAGCCCTAAAGAAGCGCTGCATAAGCCGCAATCAAGCATAATAGTTTTGAAGAATTTTACCTCTATTTCTGCGCCCAATGGAAGGCCGTTAGCATGGGTTGAAAAAATTTTGTGGCATACTCTGGCATTAGTTAATAAGTCTAACGCTTGCTTTAAGGGTGCTGAATTGCTATTAGGATTCACATCCCTGTAGACGAATTTTTTGCCTAACTGATAAGGGACAGAGTTCATAACTTCTTGTAACTTCTCAATCCCTAGCCGTCCGCTGTATTTGGCGAAATCATCCCGATATGTGGAAAGCAAATCAAAATGAATTTGACTAATAGCTTCAGGCGCTTTTTGAGCGGCCCAACTAGATACTGCTGCAGGCATGCCACCAATAATTAAATATTCTTTCAAAAATTTTAATAGCTGGAGATGAAGAGCCTCTGGAATTGGAATTTGCCAATCATAATTCTGTAAATAAGCCTTTAATTGCTGTTGTCCTAGGGCTTCTAAAAACTCTTCAAAAGAGAAAGGTTCTAGGTACATATAACTAATGCGGCCTACTGGCATGCTGAAACTATGTTTTTCTAAAGCAAAGTCGAGTAAAGATCCTGCAGCCACAACTGGAAGCTCTGGCAGTTCTTCTGCAAACCAACGCAGTTTTTCTAATAGTTGTGGAGCTGCTTGTATTTCATCTAAAAAGAGAATTGCTTGAGATGGAATAATGGATTTTCCAACTGAAGCACCTATAGCCACTAGAATTTCTTGAGGATTATTAGAGAAAAATAATGAACTGGAATCAGGTTGTTTTTCGAAATTCAGTTCAATGAGCTGTCTTTGTGCTTCTTTTGCAAAATTACGTATTAACCAAGTTTTTCCCACTTGCCGGGCGCCGCGCACAACGAGAGGTTTACGGGCAGAAGATTCTAGCCATTGCTTTAAAAATGATGTTTTATCTCTTTTCATAATGCTTAAATTACAAAGATTTATAATTTAAGTCTACAAAAGAAGGGGTTCTTTTGTAGACTTGCTCGCTAAAAGAAGGGGTTCTTTTATTGAGTTTCATATATTTTGATGATGTCCGAAAGTGGCGAGTAAGTAAATATACTGCAATTTATAATGGAAATATCAGTAAGGATGTAGTGATGGACCCGCAGGATATTTATTACGAAGCTATGCTCGCCCGGGATTATCGTTTTGATGGAAAGTTTTATGTAGCCGTTAAAACTACCGGGATTTATTGCCGTCCCATTTGCCCTGCCAAACCAAAACGGGAAAATGTAGAGTTTTTTGATAACGCGCTTGCGGCAGAAAAAGCCGGTTATCGGCCTTGCTTGCGCTGCCATCCTGAGTTTTCTCCCGAGCATCCGACATGGTCCGGAAAATCACAAGTTGTGCAAAAAGCCCTGCAGTTGATTTCACAAAATGTCATGTTTGAAATAAGTGTTGAAGAGCTTGCTGGACAGCTCCATGTGAGTTCACGGCATTTGCGCAGGCTATTTGAAGAAGAAGTAGGCCTTTCTCCTAAGCAAATTTCCGATATCCACCGTTTGAACTTTGCTAATAAACTAATCAGAGAAACGAACTTGGAATTGACTCAAGTAGCCCTTGCCTCAGGTTTTGAATCCTTACGCCGCTTTAACGACGCGTTTAAAAAAAGGTACCGGCTTTCTCCAAGAGAGATTAGAAAAGCAAAGGGAAGTAAAACGGAAGCAGTATTTACCTTGCACCTTTCTTACCGCCCCCCTTTTGATTGGGGGGCTTTGCTGCAGTACTATGCCAGCCATCAAATTCCCTATCTAGAAAATGTCACTCTGGATTCTTATGAAAGAGTATTTGGAGAAGGCGGTTCAATTGGGGCATTTACTGTTTATAATAATGAGAAAACAGCCCAACTTGAACTGCAGATTGTTTGCCAGGACCCGAAAATGTTATTTATCGCCGTAAATAAGGTCCGGCAAATGTTTGATCTGGACTCCGATCCTTTATTGATCGGCAATCAATTTTCCGCATTTCCTTTTTTAAATGCCTTATGGGAAGAGTTTCCTGGTTTGCGCATAGCCAGCGGCTGGGATCCTTTTCAAATTGCTATAGGGACGATATTGGGACAAGTGATTTCAATAACACAAGCTTCAAAGCTAATGAGGGAGTTAGTGCGTGTTTATGGTCAGCCTATAAAACATCCCATTACAGGTGAACCATCCTTTCTTTTTCCTACCCCTGAAAGGCTTTCTGAAGCCTCTTTGAACGAAATTAAAACCACTGCACAGCGTAAAGAAGCCATCCGCCAGTTGAGCCGCGCCCTTGTCAATAAGGAGATCAACTTTAGCGAAATACAAAGCACAAAAGAAATTAAAGAACAGCTGTTGAAAATCAAAGGAATCGGCAGCTGGTCAGCGGAATACATTTGCTTAAGGGGTTTTGGCGATACTGATGCTTTTCCCAAAGATGATCTCGTCCTTAAGCGTGCACTAAAAGCAGTGGGCCATCATTTTGATGCCTCCCAAATAGCTCCTTGGCAAGGTTATCTCGCAGTGTATTTATGGAAAAAATTTGGACAAGTTAAAAAAGAGGCAAGTAATGGGTCAGCTATATTATAAATACATCCTTTCCCCTATTGGCCAACTTAAGCTTGTAGCCTCTCATGAAAAACTCTTCGCAATTTTATGGGATAATGAGCGGCCAAATCGAGTAAAGTTAGCTGAAATGCAAGAAGCGGGGAATAATTTGCTGCTGTTGCAGACAGAAAGTCAACTAGATGAATATTTTAGGGGCGGGCGCAGCCAGTTTGATATCCCTATGCAAATGAAAGGCACAGCCTTTCAACAAGCTGTTTGGCACACGCTAATGAAGATTCCCTATGGTATTACTCGTACTTATAAAGAAATTGCTGAAGCTGTAGGGCGTCCCTATGCAGTAAGAGCTGTTGGAACGGCCATTGGGCGTAATCCAATTTCTATTATTGTTCCTTGCCACCGTGTTATCGCTTCAAATGGGGGGCTGGCAGGATTTGCAGGAGGGTTGGACCGCAAACAATTATTGTTGCATTTAGAAAAGGGCCGTTAAAATAAGCGCTAATTGCATTACTGCAAATAGCGCCATTTGTTTAGTTGCAGCAAGAGCCTTTTTCATCGATGCCGCAGCTTAAGCGGGCTAAAGCCAAAGCACCTAGCATCAAACCGAAATCCCTTAAGGCAATGTCGTAAAAGCGGCCGAGCAGAAGCAGATTAACAATAATGGCCAATAACCATAATGCTACTACATAAGCAAAAATTTTGGGCTTAATCCAGACGCCAATGCCCGCAATAATCTCTATTACGCCAACAACCATCATGGTTGTATGGGCATTGCCAAGTACGTTGAATGGACCTGAAAGATACTGGTTCCAGTTGGTTAACAAGTGAACAAACTTATCTAAGCCCGCTACAATGGGTGCTAAAGTGAAAGCGATGTGTAAAAGCTGAAAAGCTTGGTAATGCGGACTGCTGCAGCAAGGTTTTTTTGATTCAGTAACTTGATCGTGATCTGTCATAATGGATCCTCCTTAAGTTTCAGAGACTTGAGCCTAACCTAAAACTTTGCAGATAATCTGTACAGAAATAATTACATCAGGCCTGCATCTGGACTTCGAGTCCTGTTGAGGCTGTGAAAAATGAACTTACAAGTTTTAATTAGGCAGGATAATAGCTATAAATTTGAAGCGCTGCCGCGCTTCGAATTCGTTTATCATTAGGAAGATGACCTCGATTTTCAAAAAGAGAAGAAAATGCATCACCTATCTTCTACTTGGTTATTCTGCAAATGAGATAGCCCGGCAGCTTAATCTTTCTAAACGCACTGTAGAGCATTACATCGACAATGTGAAAATTAAGGTAAATTGTCTCAGTAAACAAGACCTCATCGAAAAATGCCAAGCGATTCAGGCTGCCGTTTTACTTTAGTGAATCTATGCAATTTGGAGTTGACAACTCCAAAAACTTATGCAATTTGGAGTTGACAACTCCAAAAAACTATATAATAATAGAATTATGTACAAAAGAATATTAAAAATACCTCCTCAGCTTAATCATTCATTTTTTTTATTTGGGCCTAGAGGCACTGGTAAAACGGCTTGGATTAAAGAAACTTTTCCCGGCGCTATCTATTTAGATCTTTTAGATACAGATCTATACATGCGCTTAAGTGCACAACCTACACATTTAGAAAAATTTATTCCCTTGAACTACACGGGTTGGGTTTTGATAGATGAGGTGCAAAGAGTGCCAAATTTGTTAAATGAAGTGCATCGTTTAATAGAGTCTAAAAAAATCCGTTTTGTTTTGACAGGTTCTAGTGCAAGAGCATTGCGCAAGCAAGGGGTAAATCTTTTAGCAGGAAGAGCCTATACTTTTCACATGCACCCCTTCACCTATGAAGAAATCAAAACAAACTTTGATTTTCAAAAAACGTTGACTTATGGTTTGCTGCCTACTGCTGTCAATGAACCTGAACCAGGTTTGTTTCTTGAGTCTTACATCTATACTTATTTACGTGAAGAAATCTTGCAAGAGGGACTTACGCGAAATCTAGGAGCTTTTACGCATTTCTTACAAGCTGCTAGCTTTTCACAGGGACAGGTGTTAAATATATCGTCGGTATCCCGCGAGTGTAAGCTTAACCGAAAAGTAGCCGAAAACTATTTTGAAATCCTTGAGGATTTGCTTATTGGCTCAATGTTGCCGGTATTTTCCAAGCGTGCAAGTCGCCGCATGGTCGCCCATCCAAAATTCTATTTTTTTGATACTGGCGTGTTTAGGCAACTGCGGCCTAAAGGACCTTTAGATGCACCTAGCGAGATAGACGGGGCAGCATTAGAAACATTGTTTTTACAGCACCTTAGAGCCTATAATGATTATTTAGGATGGCAATCTGAATTTTATTACTGGCGCACTTCTAACGGTACAGAAGTAGATTTTGTTATGTACGGGCCAAAAGGTTTATTTGCCTTTGAAATCAAACGGGGCAGCGTACTTACCCCCAAAGATTTTAGAGGTTTAGAAGCTTTTGGTGCTGATTATCCAGAAGCACGTCTTTTTCTTCTTTCCGGTTCTCCCAGAAAAGAACACCACAGAAACATAGAAGCCTATCCCTATGAAGAGTTTTTAAAAGAACTGCCTCAAATCATCGGTTAAATTAGTTTGTTAGCAAAATAAAGAAAAGTCTTTATACTTTAAAAGAGTCAAGGCTATGTAGGATTTCGAAGAATAAATACTTTAAGGAAGGTGTAATATGCAAAATAAGGCAACAGCTGTATGGCATGGAAACCTAAAAGAAGGCAAAGGAATTGTTTCAACAGAGAGCGGTACTTTAAAAGAAGCGCAGTATTCTTATAAAACCCGCTTCGAGAGCGGTGTGGGCACAACCCCTGAAGAATTGCTAGCTGCAGCGCATGCCGGCTGTTTTGCGATGGCTCTTTCGCACGAGCTTAGCAAAGCTGGGATTGTTGCTAAAAAATTAGAAGCCGCAGCAACTATCACACTGGATGCCGGCCCTGCTGGCTTTACTATTACCAAAAGCCATATAGATTTAACGGCAGAAGTTCCCGGTGCGGATAAAGCTAAGTTTGATACGGCCGTAAAAACAGCGGAAAAAAACTGCCCAGTTTCAAAACTGTTCAAAGCGGAAATTACAGTAGACGCCAAGCTCTTATAGAGGTTGTTGAAAGCCGGCATAACGCAGCACGGTAAACATGCCGGCTTCCATATGGTAAAGAATGTGGCAGTGCAAGGGCCATACTCCAGGATTATCCGCCTCAAATTGGATAGTAAGTGAAGAGCGGGCCGGCACCAGAACCGTATCCCTCATTGCACCTTCATCATGTAGTTAAGCTAGATCCCAAGGAATGGCAAAGTCCTGTTCGCTTAATGCATACACTTCATTAATAGGGGCAATCACTAGTCCTTTTTGGACATTGAGATGAGGGTGATATTTGCGAAAAGCTGTCATTCCATTTGTGTCAGATTTATTGGGGGTTGTTTTTGCTTTTATCTCTATGGGATAAAACTTGCCGTCTCGTTCTAGTATAAGGTCGCATTCAGCGCCGCTGTGGAGCCTCCAGTGATAGAGTTTAGGAGGAACAGGCATAACAAAACAACGCTTGCGGATTTCAGCAACAACTGCCGTTTCAAATAAGGATCCCCACATTGGATGGCTGGCGATTGCCTCTTTTGAAGAGATCATTTGCGAAAAACACACTTGTCCTGTATCTGCAAAATATCCTTTGGGCTTTAAGCTGACTTTTTTCAGGCTATTATTTGAAAATGCGGGTATTTCGAACCATTCAAATGTTTGTTCCAGAAGTGTCAGCCAACGGCGAGCCGTCTGAGGAGTGAGCCCTATTTCCCTTCCTAATTGGCTGTAATTAACTTCTTGTCCTGTCGTGGCAGCAACAAGGCGAATAAATCTGCCGAATAATCCAATATCGGAAATATCTGCCAGCAGGCGGATGTCTTTTTGCACATACGTTGCTTGGTAAGAAGATTGGAAATCGGGAATTAAATCGAGGTCTAAAAACTGTGCTTCCGGAAAAAATCCTCTCCAAAGCTGTTCCAGCAAAGTAAAAGGAAGGTGTAGTCGATTTGCAGGCTGTATAGAAGAAATATCTGGATTTTGAAGCCATCTTTCCAGCCAAGTTGCTGTATTGGTTTGTTTGCCCAGTTCCGCTAATGAAAAGCTTTCTAAATGGCTTAATACAGCTCTTCCTGCCAGACTTTCAGATGCATTTTTTAATACAGCCCATTGTTGTGATCCCGTTAAAATATATTGAGAAGGTTTTTTTGTTTGATCTACTTTCCTCTTGATAATGGGCACTAGTTCAGGGGCATACTGAATTTCATCCAGAATGAGTGGAGAAGGATTATTGTTAATAAATAATTCAGGATCTTTTCGAGCATTTTGGATATCGTGAATTGGATCAAAAACGATGCTGCGCAAGTTCGGAAATAAGTGGCTGAGTAATGTGCTTTTACCTACTTGTCTGGCTCCCGTGATTACAAGACAAGGGAAATTTTCAAACAGTTTTAGTAAGCGTTGGCTAATTGCTCGAGAAAGGTATGGATGAAACATAAACCACTTTTACTTGATTTTTAGTGATCTAATCATTAAATATCGAGAATATTCATTTATTTAAATTGATTTTAGATGATATAATCATTAAAAATCAAGTCTAATTGAACCAGTTAAGTTGTGTGTAATATCAAGAATTAGCTGAGCTCCCTCAAGACACAATTGGTATCATATTCCACATATCTTGTGTCAAGACTCAATAGATATAACCGATGAACGCATTACCATCATAAATTGGGCAGACGAAATCGATGATAGCGAGGAGTTAGTGGATGTCGAAGCCTTGGTTGATGGCTGCAAATAGTTGGTAGAAGCCGGATAGTGCCACTATCTCAATCAATCCATACATGCCATAGGCAGAAATGCAGGCATTTTGCAGCGGTTCTGGAATGTTTTTCCAGGCAAAAACATAGTTCAATAACTCAGCTGCAAGTTTGTAGGGGGCTGGAAAAGAGGAACCGCCGCTTTTTAACGTGTCTATGACTTCCTGCGGAACTCCGGCTGACACGGCGTGTTCGACATGATCTTTCCATTCAAATTCAGCTTGTGTTTTTTTGGCCACCGTTAAAACGATAAATTGGTATACGTTCCGCGGGAGATGCCCTTCAAACTTGAGATAGTAGCCAAGGGCTTCAATCTTTTCACATAATTTAGGATGGTTCATCAAGGCATCATAGGGGCCGCCAAAGGGAGCTCCGGCTTTTTTTCTCTTAGCTGCCATTTTTTCATATATGGCACGGTCTTCATCATTCAAAAGTTCGAGGTTAAATGAAAGCGTGCTCATTTTATCGCTCCTTTATTCATGGTACGACCAATTAGATGTAGCTATAGACCAATCCTCTACTGGTGTTAGGAAGCGTTTGTCGGCCTTGACATCAATGACTGTGGGTTTGTTATTCGCGAGAGCCTTCAAAAAAGCTTTTCGGAGGTCTTCTGGTTTAGCGACCGTTATCCCGTCACCGCCCAGAGAACGTGAAAAAGCACTCCAGTCTATATCCGGCAAAGAAGTCAGTTTATCAGGAAGCGAACCAAGCGTGTGTGCGCGCAGCCACACATTTCCAAGGGCTGCGTTATTTACGACTATATATATGATCGGCAATTGGTAGCGCGCTGCCGTAGCAATTTCTAAGCCATGCATATGCATGCAGCCGTCTCCTGTGATGACGGCAATTTTACTTGAAGGCCTTGCGCATTGCGCTCCTACTGCTGCTGGGATAGCCCAACCCATAG
This sequence comes from Verrucomicrobiota bacterium, assembly GCA_023428915.1. Taxonomy (GTDB): domain Bacteria; phylum Chlamydiota; class Chlamydiia; order Chlamydiales; family JAEYWL01; genus JAEYWL01. The sequence goes on along the minus strand of JAEYWL010000096.1, from coordinate 31,257 downwards.
GGCCTAAGTTTGTTGCTGATAAATAAGTGCGCGGCAAATAGGATTCCCAATAATGACCTGAGAATGCTCGATGAGCTCCTGAATCCACTAGTAAAATTCCTTCCTTAGGAAAAACCTGGCGCAATTCATTGACAATACGGGCTGGATGAATGGGAATGGCTGCACTTTCAAGGTTTGCCTCTTGCTGCAAACGCGGTTTGGCCTTTATCTCATTAAGCCATTTTTTTCGTTCCGCGATTGTAGAGTTTAAAGGCTGCAACTGTTCACTCTTGGACTCCAACCATTTTAAATAGGCCCCCACATCTCCCACAACTGAACAACTAGGCAAAGCAGAGCCCAAGGCAAACGCACTGGTATTCACTGAAATAGTTTTTTCCGGTGTTAAGCGCAATGTCCAATGCATGCTGTCCCGTTCATTCAGCCCGGAGCCTAAGATAACAAGCAAGTCGGGAGATTGATCTAAAATGGCCGCTTTTGCATGATGCGTCCCTGCATAACCGAATACCCCTAATGAAAGAGGGTGGTTTTCGGGAAAAACCCCTTTTGCTCGCAATGTCGTGGCTACTGGAATATGCCAGCGTTCTGCGAATTGCAATAAGCTTTTCGAACTGTCAGAGTGTTCTAACCCCGCCCCAGCTAAGAAAACAATGCGCTTTGCATTTGGATTAATAAAATGCATTAAGGAGTTTTCTGCAGCGCTCTCAGATAAAACTGCGCTGTGGATTAGTGCAGGGTTAATCGGTTCATAATCAGCATTAAATGGCGCTGTTTGGCAATTTTTGGGAATGGAAAGGTGTACAGGGCCTTGGGGATGCGTGCGAAGGTGCAGGAGCGCGTGTTGGATAATATGTCTTAAGTTTTTTGGATCATCCACAGAACTGGAGTAGTTTGTGACGGGCTTCAAGATGCTTACATCGTCAAGTGTCTGATTGCTTGCATCTTGAAAAAGCCCTAATCCTTCCATATCTGTGGCAGCTTCTCCGCTAAGGACAAATAAAGGAGAGCCGTCTGTTTTAGCTGTTGCTACAGCTGTAACAGTATTTGTCAGGCCGGGGCCTCCAATGCAAAGAGCTGCCCCCCATTTCCCGCTTGCACGGGCATAGCCGTCTGCCATATAAGCGGCCCCTCCTTCTTGAGCTGCGACTATCGGTTTTAGAGAGGGGGCGCGTTCAAGGGCCGGCAAAAAAGGGTCGATAAGCCCGCCAGGAACCATAAACAAATGGTCTATTTGCTCTTTTATTAAGCAGTTGAGGATAAAGTCAGCGCCAAGCATATTGCATTTCCTATTCTTCTTTATTAATACTTTAAAAATTTGTATATAGATACTTTTAAATTCAAACCCGACTTGCTACCTTATAATAAGTCATATTCGAAAGTTTTTTCTCTCTGAGAGCTCGAATCTGACTCTTAGAAGATAGCAAGTCGGGTTTCAAAGAAGCAAATAAAAGCATGAGAGTTTATGGCGCATCATCTTCCATTGCATAAAATGCAGCCCCAAGAGAGTAGTAAAATGGGGTATCGTATTAAAGCCACTAAAAGCAGTTTTCCTGAATTGCAAGGAATGTCATTTTACAAATTAGTTATGCATCCTCATGCAGTAAGAGAGCCTCATTGGCATGCCAATGCCGATGAGCTAGGCTATTGTTTAAGGGGATCTTTGCTTGTTTCTTTTTATGGAAACCGGAACTTAAGGGAGTCTTTTACAGTCTCAGAAGGGGATGCTTTTTTCATTCCCTCAGGATCCTTTCATGCCATAGAGAATATTGGCGAGGTTGATGCAGAAGTGCTTCTACAATTTTCACATGAAGAGCCGGAAGACTTCGACCTTTCATTTGTTTTTGGTTCATTCTCAAAGGCCGTGCTTGGCAATACCTGGAACGTCCCAAGCCAGCACTTTCAAGAGCTGCAACCGATCACAAAAAAAACACTGCTGGCCGAAGTGGAAAAAGCAGCTCCAACTTCCAATGCATCCCGCTACACCTCTCTTTACAAGTTTGAGCTGGAAGCAAGCACGCCTGTAGTTAATAACGAAGATGGCAATGCCAGGCTTGCCAGGCAAAATGTGTGGCCGATATTGCACAGGCAAGCGCTTTATTCTTTGCGTGTTTTCGGAAAAGGTATGAGGGAGCCGCATTGGCATCCGGAAACTGCTGAGCTAGGTTATGTCGCTCAAGGGAGAGCGAGAATGTCAATCATTTCCCCTTCCGGCAAAGTAGACACTTACATACTAGAAGTCGGTGATATTTACTTTATTCCAAAGGCCTATCCCCATCATATTGAGAATATGGAAGATTCTGAATTGCACATGCTTATTTTCTTTGATCAGCCGATGCCGCAAGATATCGGCTTTACCGGAAGCGTTAAATCTTTTTCAGATGAGGTCTTAGCTAGCACCTTGAATTGCAAAAAAGAGGTTTTTACGAGCTTGCCTACATACTATGTTGATTCCTTCATCGTCAACAAGAAAAATCCGGTTGATTAATCCGATAATTCTTCAAAAAACCAGGCTTGCTACCAATTTTCTACCAAAATCTACCAAATTGGTATTTGACAGAACGTGTCGATCTTTGCTACCACTATTATAAAAATTGGTAGTAAATATGAAAATTCCACGAAAGCCTCCAAATATAAAAGAGCAACAGTTGAAAATTTTTTCTTCCCCGGAGAAATTCGAGCTGATTAGAAAGGAAGGAATAAAAGCAGAACGAGAAGGCAAATACCGGCATTGGGACATTTTACGCCACTTGCTGCCTCCGGAAGGTCTGACAATTGAAGAGTGGTGGGCGGGCATCAAAATGCAGCGTTTGCTGGGCTTTAAATCTATTCCTCTTTGGAATACAGGACGAAACGAGCTATTTTTCTATTGTCTGCCCGATAATGTAATAGAACAATTACATTGCATTGATATGGGGACAGGGGGTGTCATTGTGATTCCTGAGGCTATTATCAATTCCCATACTCGAGATCAATATATTGTTCGTTCCTTGATTGAAGAAGCCATCACTTCCAGTCAAATAGAAGGGGCAGCTACTAATCGCCGGGTAGCAAAAGATATGTTAAGATCTGGACGCTCTCCCAGAGACAAGAGCGAGCAAATGATCTTGAATAATTTTCGCACCATGCAACAGATACGTGTATGGAAGGATCAGCCGCTTTCCAGAGAGCTTATTTTTGAAATTCACAGAATGATTACCGAAGAAACTTTGGAGAAGCCTGATGCAGCTGGAAGACTCCGGAGAGAGGATGAAGTGGTGGTTGTCGAAGATATCGCTTCGGGCGACACGTTACACACTCCGCCGCATGCCAGTGAATTGGATCAAAGGTTAGCTGCTATGTGCGATTTCGCAAATGGGAATACTCCTGAGCAATTTGTGCATCCTGTAATACGAGCTATTATTCTTCATTTTTGGTTAGCATACGACCACCCCTTTATTGATGGCAATGGACGGACTGCACGAGCATTATTCTATTGGTTGATGTTACGCCAAGGTTATTGGCTTTTTGAATTCATTTCTATATCCGAGGTTATTCTTAAAGCTCCTGTCAAATATGTTGAGAGCTTTCTCTATACTGAAACTGATCAAAATGATTTGACATATTTTATTATCCATCAGATTGACGTTATTAAGAAGTCCATTCAATTGCTTCACAGCTATGTAAACCGAAGAACGAGCGAAGTTGTAAATGTAGAATCGCTTCTAAAAAATGGGGGTTTTAACATTAGACAAGAGGTGCTGCTCGCCCACGCTTTACGCCATCCTGGTGCTAATTATACTATAGAGGGGCATAGGAACAGCCATCGCATTGCCTATGATACAGCACGGCATGACCTTCAGGATTTGCATGAAAAAGGCCTTCTTGATATGGTCAAACGTGGAAAAGCTTATGTATTTATTTCTCCAGGTAATCTATCAGACCTAATTCGTCAGGCAAAATAAAAAATCCTCTTGCATCTTTCTCATATTTTCGCGAATTGGATGTTCTGGTATCATTACAGCTGATCTGGATCCGGCTTTCTGCTTGTTTATTTAAAATCTAATAAAATGGAATATATTATGAAAAATATTTTACTTTGCCTCTTTTCTGTTTATGCGGCCTCCCTTGGAGCTATTTTACCTGACAGTTTTGTAGCTTATCATTTAGAAGTAGCTTCTCAAGAAGTTGAAGACGAAGACATTTTTAATATGATCCAAGCCAATATCCTTAATTTAGATAACGCCGGTACTTTGGCAGATTCAACCGAAACTTTGATTTTTCTTATTGAAGAAGGCTATAAAATAGACGCTTGCAACATGGCCTTGCTGATTGAAATACTAGACCACGCCAATCCTTTAGCCAGCGCAGCCCATGTCATTAATGCCGCTATCGAACATGGCTCGATGCTAACTTCCAGCCATCTTCTTACATTGATTGAAATGCTAAGGCATGCCAATCCTTCTGACAAAATTAGAGGGATTCTGATCAATGCAATTAATCACGAAATTCCGCTGCTGCTGGAGCATCGCCTGGCTCTTATTAAAACTCTTGCTTATGCCGGAGCCATGGATAATGCCACACAGGTTCTTCTTGCAGCAATTGAATATGGCGTGCCATTCGGGCCGAAAGAACAAGTCGCTCTTGCAGAGGTCAGCAATGTCGCAAACGCCCGCAAAAATGTCCAGAAAATCCGCAAGGCCCTTCACGAAAGGGCTAGTAAAAAGTAAGAGGGGAATACCTATTCGGATTGATACCCGCTATGGGCCCTTTTAAAAACCCTTGCCAGATGCACGATTATGTACAAGGAAAGAAGTGACTAGCAAATTCCATCTGAAAATCAAAGTTGAAGAGAGGTTTGCTGTCTTCCTTTCCTTTATATATTTTTTTTGTGTTTTAGCGTCCTATTATGTACTGCGGCCAGTACGCGATCAGCTTGCTGTAGAAGCAGGTTCAGGACAACTTCCCTGGTTTTTTACTGCCACTTTTATTGCCACATTGATACTGACGCCTATGTTTTCATGGTTGGTATCTAAATGGCCGCGGCGCATCATTTTACCTTTTGCATATATTGTATTTATTGTTTGCCAAATGGTTTTTGTCCCATTTTTTAAGGATCACGATTTGCTGCCGTTAAAGACCTTGGGGCTCATTTTCTTTGTGTATGTCAGCGTATTTAATTTATTTGTTGTTTCTGTTTTTTGGAGTTTCATGGCAGATATTTGGGATGATACCCAAGCGCGCCGCTTATTCCCCATTATTGCCATTGGTGGCGCCTTAGGCGCAGTCTCAGGTCCTTTTGTTACAAGCGTTTTAGTTCAAATCGTTGAGCTGCCCTTTTTGCTGGTGCTTTCAGCCATTCTGCTTTTGACAGCTGTGGTTTGCATAGCCCTTCTTGGCAACTGGTCCCAGCAATATGGAAGCCATCGGTTCGAGGCAAACAATGCTGCTGCCATAGAAGGAGGCATGTTAGACGGACTAAGGCAAATTTTAACCAATCCATTCATTGGCACTATTTCTATAATGATGGTTCTCAGTGATGCCATTGGAACGATTGCTTATGTACTGGTTACAGATTATTCTGGAATTGCTTTTCCAAAGGATGCAGTTGCACAAACCCGTTTCGCAGCCAACATGGACTTATCGGCAAATATCCTTCAAATTTTCCTGCAGTTGACTGTGACTCGTTGGCTGTTAGTGCGTTATGGAGCCGGAGTGGTTTTTTTGACCAGCGCCTGCATTGTAGTGTTTACCAGTTTGTCAATGGGGCTTATTGACAATCAGTACGCGCCAATCTTAGGCATGATGCCTCCTGTGGCAATCGTTATGATCATTACCAGGTCCCTTTCTCATGGCATGATCCTTCCGGCACGTGAAACGCTGTATACCCTGGTTCCGCGGAGCGTCAGGTATAAAGGAAAAAATGCTGTGGATACAGTAGTGTGGAGGGGAGGAGATATTTTATCGGTATTATCCGTTAAGGGGCTGCGCTCCCTCGGAGTAACTGTAGCCGGATTTGGGATGATTTGGGCCGGGCTGGCCGCAATAGCGGGTTATATTGGCTATCGCTTGGCCAATCGGGTTGAGAAAGGGGAATTTAAGGAAATTGCATGAAACGAACAGCTAGTCCGCATCCAGATTTGTTATTAGCCCAAGAAATTGCCTATAAGCCCTCTAAATTGCTTTTTCAAAATTTGAAAACAGAAGATGAAAGTGCAGAATATGGGGCCTCAGAATTTTCTATAAACAAGCGTTTAATAAAATTTCGCGTAGGAAAGATTACTCCGACAAAGGCAGGTCAGTTTGTTACATTTTGGAAACGCATAGGCAACGGGCCTATTTTGCCTTATGAATTTAACGATGCTTTTGATTTTTTAGTAGTTAGTGTGCGTTCTGAAAATAACTTTGGCCAATTTATTTTTCCAAAAACGGTACTCTGTGAAAAAGGCATAGTATCTTGCGGTGGAAAGGAGGGAAAGCGGGCTATGCGCATCTACCCTTCTTGGGATATTACTGATAATCCTCAAGCCAGGAAAACGCAAACTTGGCAGCTGCAATATTTCATTAAATTTTCCGGGCATAGTTGCGATGCTGCGCATTTAAGGTATTTATTTAATCTTGTTTAAAACTCGTATTATATATTTAAAAAAATATGCTTGAGAATGTTATCTAGGGGGTTATTTCAGAATTAATCTTGGAAGATCACCATCCATTTGCCTGGAGGGAGGGGGCCGAGTTGAATATTGCCGATGCGCACCCTTTTTAGAGAGGATATCTCCAGCCCGACAAGTTCGCACATGCGTCTTATCTGCCGATTCTTTCCTTCCCTAAGCACGATGGATAAGGCGAGTTCTCCTGCGCGATTGACTTCTGCGCGTTTAAGCGGCACGCCATCAAGTTTGAGTCCGTAACGCAGCCTGGCTATTGCCTGGTCGGGTACAGGATTTTTAAAACGGACAATGTATTCTTTTTCTACTTCAGAATCAGGGCCAATGATTGTTTGAGCAATTCTTCCATCGGAAGAAAGCAGGATTAGCCCTTTAGAATTGACATCTAACCTGCCGACGACATGCAGCGAGTCCGGGTCGATCGGAGGTCCCTTGTCATACCGGTTTTCAGGGGTAATTAAATCTTTTGCCTCCCGGTAGCCATCTTGTGGAAGGTTGGAGACAATACCCAGAGGTTTATTTAGGGCGACCGTTACCCTCTGCAATTTTTTACTGTCGAAGTCTATTTTGGCATTAACCGGAACCTTTGTTCCCTGTTCAGTAATTAAAACGCCATTAACCCGCACCCGGCCTTCGGCCATATAGCGCTCAGCTTCTCTGCGGGAGCATAACCCTCGACGGGCCATGATTTTAGAAACTCTTTCCTCTTCCATGCAAGTAGTTTAGCATAAATATCTTTTCCCAAGAAGTCTAAGTTTTTAAGTAAACATCTCTTGCAGAGTCGCAAGAACATTATGAGCAATTTCTTTTTCAATTTTTCCCAAAAGTTTTACTAATCGGGATTTGTCTACTGTCGTATTTGATCCAAAACAATATAGCCTTCTTTTTTTTAACCCATGATTGCATTCAGAATTCTCATACCTAACAAATTGTATCTTTTCAAGCTTTGGCAGAGCATGCTATCATCCCAACCTAAAGATTCTTACAATTAAGGAGCTAGAGAATGCAAAATTCTTCAAATGAAACTTGCTTGTTAAAGCAGGCTGAAAAGCAAGGACTAGCAGCTAAAGAATTTGGTTTTTATTGGGAGAATTTTTCTCAGCTTATTGAACAAATTCAAAGTGAATGCATAGAAATTCAAGAAGCATGGAATAAAGAAAATCGTGAGCACTTGCAAGAAGAAGTGGGTGATTTGATACAAGCAGCTATTGAGCTGGCTGTGTTTTGTAAACTTGATCCTCGTGAGACTTTGTCAAAGAGCATTGAAAAGTTTCAGCGACGATATGATGTAGTTGTCCAATTAGCCCGCAGTGAGGGGTATGACAACCTTCATCAACAACCATTTGAAATATTGATGGATTACTGGAACCGTGCAAAAATTAAAACGAATGCTAGTGAGGGAAAGATGCACAAAGAAATATTAGCAGTGCCTGAGATTAAATTGGTTGGTATTTGTGTTCGCACTAGCAACGAGCGAGAGCGAGATAAAATGAAAGGAAATATTTTTCCTTGTGTTCAGAAGTATTTCCATCAAGGATTAGCTGAAAAAATTTCTAATCGAAAAAGGCCTGGTACCACATTTTGTGCCTATACAGGCTATGAAACAGATCATAATGGAGAATATACCTATTTTATCGGTGAAGAAGTTTCTGAATTGAATACCGTGCCTGAGGGATTTCAACAGCTTGTTGTTCCAAAACAACAATATGCAAAGTTTACAACTACTCCTGCACCGCTGCCTGATGTCATTGTGAATGCATGGAAAGAAATTTGGGAAATGTCTCCAAAGCAATTAGGCGGGCATCGCTCTTACAAAACAGATTTTGAAGTTTATGATGAAAGAGCAGCTGACCATCAAAATATCGTTTTAGATCTATATATTGGCATTCAACCTGAGCCATAGATTCAAGATGGCTACGATCAAAGCGACTATTTTTTTATGCAATAGAAAAGCTGAAAGAAATGACGGAGTCGAAGACCTGTATTTTAGCTAATCAAGATTAGTTGCAAGCTAGATAGAGATGGAGAGATGCATTCAGAATTTTTGACAGTAATATCTTCGCCTTTTTTAAAGCATCGACTTTCTTGCAAGCTCTGGCTTTTTGAGGTAGTCAGCAAATCCTATAACATTATTCCAAGGATCCAGCATTTCAAAAGTATATCCCGTAGCTGTCTCTAAAATAGTTCCTGCAATACCTAATTGATCGCATTTTTCTTTTGCTTGCTGTGCATCTTTAATTTCCAGCCAGAGCTTTGATGGGTTAGGATTGTTGGTTTCTTTAATCATAAGCCCAGGCTCTTCATTGCCAATAGTAAAAAGAGCCGAGGAGATATGAGGAATTTTGAACTTTAACTTGAATCCTAAACGATCATAAAAGCTAATTGCTTTTTCTAGATCGCCGACTTCAAAAAATACATTGTCAATGCCGAGAAGTTGCATAATTCCTGACCTCAGAAAAACGTTTTAATAGTTAAATAAGATAATCAACCCTATTTAATAACATACTTTCTGCCATGCTGGCATTTCTATTTTCACAAAAACTAGTATGTTTTGTGAAAATAGGCTGGCAATTATGGGTAAAATCGGGCAGAAGCCTGAAAACTGGTATATGGAGTTCTTATCGAATATTTTCTTAAAAGAAAAAAGAGTAAAGGAAGCGTCACTTACATATTACCTTACCTTGAGATTTTATCGTGAAGTATAACTATAAGCCATCCTTTAAACTAACCGACTTGTTAAATTCGCTCTCGAATTTTTCAATTGTTTTTAAGATCAATTCCCACGTGGGGATTTCCCTGAAAAGCATAGATCTCATTAGACCATAGTCCCTTTGAAGTTCTTTTAAAACATGAGGCGGAGGAACGAGCTTTAAGCTTCCTTTTCTGGCGGTACCGTAGCTTGCCCAGCCTGATGCAAAATAGATGCTTTTATGATTGGCCACTCTTTCAAGTAAGGCTGCCTCTTCAAGGGCTTTTTTCTTTATTGAAGAGTTTATTAATCGAAAAAAATCATAAAAATGTCTGGAGATGCGTGGTGGAAGCTTTTTATCTTCAGGCAAGTGTGCGTATTGATGAAGAATGGTTGCTTTTTCCCAAAAAGTCCGCTCAGCATTCAGCACGCGAATAATTGTATCAGGTTCATGAATTTTTTCTTTGAATGCTTCTTTAACATAGCTCTCTATTTTATGTTCGCTGACAGGCCAATGTTCAGATCTTGCTCCAATTTCGATTTTCACAAGTGGACGAATATACCCTGTTTTTGAGGTGTTACTTGGATATTCAAATAACAATGATTGTGCATCAAGATCTTCCGGATCAGAAAAAATTTGCCACCCATCGGTTGTTCTGAGCTCTGCAGCAAAAGTTTCTTTAAGATTGGCTAACATTTCAGTTTGCACATAATGGGAGCAAGCTTTTGAAAGATTCTCGATAATAGCATTTTGTTTTTTCTTGGAAGGGGCATTTTCAGGGTTATGAGGTTCACCAAAGCCAAAAAATTCTCTTTCGATTGAAAGATCAATATCTTCCGAAAAACGATCAATCAAACCATATACTTTTGAGAGAGATGTACCCCCTTTAAAGGTAAGATACGGTTTCATCTTCTCTAGCGAAAACAACCTTTTCAAAACCCATACGACCCAATAGTCTTTTTCAATAATTTCAAAAGGCATGTCCTTGATATCTATGGCAGCTCTGAAAAAAAGTTCTCGTTCGTTTTGAGGTAAAAGATGAATTTCACTCATGGTTTTATCCCTATGATTTCAAAAACAAGAACCCTGATCCAGGCTGGCGCGAACTTCATGTTTTTTCTAATTTCTTCTTCAGTCGAATCTTTGAGCAATTTTGCAATTTGCATATGCATTTTTTTGTCGATATGATCTTTTCCCAGATTTTTTAAAGCTTGTATGATGAGACCTTCTTTAGTTCCAGCAGAGAGCATGTTTTTTCTTGTGGTTTTTTTGAAAATGATTTCTTGATTGCCCACTTTCACCTTCTTAGATGTCCCTTCGGTAAGAAATATAACTCGGCCTGGAACTTGCGTGGAAAAGCCTACTAAATTTGCCGCATGAGCACCTGAAGGTTGGATTAGCACACTATCTTTTTCCGCAATTGCCTTGGCTACTTCGTTGACATCTGGAGGAATAATACCCAGGAGATCATGCTTTTTGGGATAGTCATACAAACCTTGTGCAAGCCTTCTAATAAAACTTTGTTTTTGAAGTTGGGAGAGGGCTTTTCTAATAGAAGCATCGCTTCCTAAATCTGCAAAATGCATAGGAGTAAAACACCAGCCGCTGCCGTGCTCGATAATCCTATTTTTTATTTTGTTTTCCATACTTTCGCGCATATTGTTATCTCTCTCGCTTTTCACAAAAACTACTATCTTTTTGTGAAAAATACAACAAGAAAAGGTCTATTTCACAAAAAGATAGTAGTTTTTGTGAAATATATGACTGTTTAACATTACATTTTTTTCTAATATACTGCGTAATTGAGGTTTAGGCAGTGGAATTTTTGGGCGCGAATTTCGTGTTGTATGTCGCTAAAAACAAAAGGCTTCAGTCGTTAAACTGAAGCCTTTCGTTTGATTGGAGGTGGAGAGAATTGAACTCTCGTCCTTAGCAAACTCTATATTAACCACTACATGCTTAGCTTCCTGTAATTTAAGCCAGGTCTGCTGCAGGAAGCGCCACTTAAACCTAGCTGGCTTCATTTAATCTCGACTGCCTTAACCTAGAAACCGGCGATTAGGGCAATCACACCAAGTAAATGACGATACTTCCAAGACCCTTGGTCCAGTTTTAGAGTATCGGGCTGCTTAAACGGTTAAGCTTAGGCAGCAGCTAGTTGGAGTTCATCAGCGTTAGCTGAGAAATCCAATGCGTAGACGTTAGAGTCTGCATTTGTTTTTTTACCGGTTTTTTTAAGAGGCCAACCGATATCCTCTGCATGCAATCAATACTTCATTCCCAAGTCGAAACCGTGACACCCCCATAGTTTGTTTATAAGATCATTATAGCAGAGAGCTTTATAGTTGAGCAAGCGTTGTTTATTGTGAGTAAGTTCACGCTGCGATTTTTGCAATTAATCGCTGTTCAGGCTATAATTTTGGAGTTAACTATAAGGGAGATGCAATGTTCCAAGAGATCGAAAATGAGACTTTCAGCCAGCGTGAAAATCGTGTGCTTAATGAATGGGAGAAAGCCCAGGCTTTTAAAAAATCGCTAGATAACCGCAAAAGCGCTCCCTTATTTGTGTTTTACGACGGGCCCCCTTTTGCCACCGGTTTGCCTCACTATGGCCATTTGTTAGCGGGTACGATTAAAGATACGATCCATCGCTACAAAACCATGAAAGGCTTTTATGTGCCGCGCCGCTTTGGCTGGGACTGCCACGGCTTGCCGGTAGAAAACGAAATTGAAAAAAGCTTCAAGCTTTCAGGCGCTCCAGCTATTGAAGCGTTCGGCATTGCCAACTTTAACGAAGAATGCCGCAAAATTGTATTGCGTTACACTGAAGAATGGAAAACTACTGTGCTGCGCATGGGGCGCTGGGTCGACTTTGATTTGACCTACCGCACGATGGACCCAACTTTTATGGAAAGTGTCTGGTGGGTTTTTAAAGAGTTATACGCCAAGGGATTGGTGTATGAGGGCTTTAAAGTGATGCCTTACTCTGCCAAGCTGGGCACGCCGCTATCCAATTTCGAAGCGGGTGAAAACTATAAAGATGTCGATGACCCATCCCTTACGATAGAGTTTACGCTGCTCGATCATCCCGATACAGCCATGCTGGCTTGGACGACTACGCCCTGGACATTGGTTTCCAACTTGGCCTTGATGGTAGGCCCTGATATAGAGTATGTCAAAATCCAAACCGCGGCTGCTGGCAAAAAGTACATTTTAGCTGCAGGGCGCCTTGCCGCTAACTTTAAAGAAGGCGAGTATGAAATTATCGAACGCTACACCGGCCGTCAATTGGAAGGCTGGCGTTACGAGCCGTTATTTGCCTATTTTGCTGCACGCGATGAATTGGTTGCTTTTAGAATTATTTTAGAAGACTCGGTTAGCCTTGAAGATGGTACTGGAGTGGTGCATTGTGCTCCAGCTTTTGGTGAAACAGACTTTTATGCTGCCCAGCGTGCAAATATTGCCCTTGTATGCCCTGTGGGCACGAATGGCCAGTTTACTGAAGAAATTCCAGAATATGTGGGGCTCTTCGTAAAAGATGCTGACAAAGATATTATCAAGCGTTTAAAAGTTCAAGGCAAGGTGTTCAGGTCTGAATCGCTGCGCCACCGCTATCCCTTCTGCGGACGTTCAGACACACCTTTAATTTATAAAGCGGTGCAAACGTATTTTGTCGCTGTAGAAAAGTTTAAAGACCGCATGGCGGCCAATAACCATGAAATTCACTGGACTCCGGAGCATATTAAGTATGGCCGTTTTGGCAAATGGCTAGAAGGTGCCCGGGATTGGGCCATCAGCCGCAACCGCTATTGGGGAACCCCGATTCCTATCTGGAAAGCTGCGGACGGGGAAGTGCATGTGATCGGAAGCCTCAAAGAGCTTGAGGAACTTACTGGCAAGAAAGTCGAGGACCTTCATAGACACTTTGTCGATGACCTCTCTTTTGAAAAGAATGGCAAAGTGTTCCACAGAATTACTGAAGTGTTTGATTGCTGGTTTGACGCAGGCTCCATGCCTTATGCGCAGAACCATTATCCATTTGAAAACCGGGAACTGTTTGAAGCTAATTTCCCGGCTGATTTTATCGCAGAGGGCTTAGATCAAACCCGCGGCTGGTTTTATGTGTTAACCGCCCTTTCAACAGCTTTATTTGACCGCCCGGCTTTTAAAAATGTGATCGTCAACGGCCTCATTTTAGCAGAAAACGGTGCCAAGATGTCCAAGAGGCTGCGCAATTACCCCGATCCGCAGGAAGTCATTCAAAAATACGGCGCTGATGCCATCCGCTTATATATGCTCGACAGTCCGGCTGTAAGGGCTGAAGACCTCTCTTTCTCCGAAAAAGGGGTAGAGTTGACTTTGCGCCAGTTCTTAATCCCTCTTTGGAATGCCTATAGCTTCTTTATCACCTACGCCAGAATTTACCAATGGCAGCCTAAGCATACAGCTTCAGAAGCAAGCTTTAAGCCGGAAGCTGTCATTGACAAATGGATTCTATCCAAACTGCATGAGCTTATCAAAGTAGTGGAAGAGGGCATGGATAGGTACGATCTCAATTTGGCTGTTAAGCCATTTGTCGGCTTTATCGATCAGCTAACCAACTGGTATATCCGCAGATGCCGCCGCCGCTTTTGGGAAGAGAAAGCCACTCCGGACAGGGAGCAAGCCTTTACTACACTCTATTGGGTGTTGGTGGAATTGATGAAAATAGCTGCGCCTTTTATCCCATTCTTAAGCGACGCTATTTATATGAATCTGCGCATGGAAGAAATGCCGGAATCGGTCCACATTTGCGATTATCCCCAATATAGTCCGCAATTGCGCGATGAGCATTTAGAAGCAGCCATGGCGGCAGTACAGCAGGTTGCAAGTTTGGGCCATGCTTTGCGCAAAGAACATAAGCTAAAAGTTAGGCAGCCGCTTCAAGCGGCCTATATTGCCTCCGGCAATACTGAACTTATCGGGTTCCTCAAAGAACAGCAGCATTTAATTGCTGAAGAATTAAATGTTAAAGAAGTCATCTTGAGCACTAAAGAAGAGGATTATGTCTTCTTGAAGGCCAAGCCGAATTTCCGCGTGCTGGGTAAAAAAGTGGGGCGCCACATGCGCAGCGTACAAACGGCTATCGATAACTTGCCTAAGACAGAGTTAGAAGCCCTCTTAAAAGGAGGCAATATTGCCATTACCGCTGAAGGGGAGACTTTTGAGCTTACTCCAGAAGACGTCCAAGTCGAACGTCAAGTTAAAGAGGGGCTGGTTGCAAGCAATGAAGGGGAGATGACTGTGGCCTTAAACACGGAACTTACCCCGGCATTAATTGAAGAAGCTCTTTTCCGCGAGATTGTCAACAAGCTCAATACTATGCGCCGTGAAGCAGGCTTTGCTGTTACCGATCGTATCTCTGTACGGATGGAGACCACGCAAGCTGTAAAAGACAGTTTCGAAAAATACCGTGAAACCATCTTCCATGAAGTATTGGCAACCAGCGTGTTATTTGAACCTTGCGAAGGTGCTAGCTGGGACCTTAACGGCGAACCGGCTAAAATCATCGTCACCAAAACGACAATATAGACATTATCGACGCCATGGACCTTAACGACAAGCGGCTGCGCTTAATCCATTAAGTCCACAAGGTCCATGGAGTCATTAAGGTCCGTTGTCCATTAAGCGCTTAATTCATCTGCCTTTAGTGTGACTGCTTGTAGTACACTCTCTGTTTTTTCTTGCGGCGCTGATAGGCCATCCATAGCAGCAGCAAAAGCAGAGCAACGCTCCAAACAGCAATATTCGGTGCAGTCCAAATAGGATACGGTTTTTGAAAGGGGATGCCCCAACGCGGCCCGGGCGGCCATACTATAAAGCTTGGCGAGCCCTTTAAGTTCCCGGCAGGTACAAACCCAAAAAAGCGGCTGTCTGCGCTCATGGCATGATTGTCGCCCAATGCTAAATAGTGCCCTTCATCTACAGTTAAACCAAAGCGTTTAATAAACTCTTTGTCAAGAGTGCCGTCTTTCTTTAATGGGGGGCCGTAATCTTTAAATGCAACATAGGGCTTTGCTTTAGCGGCCTGTTGCTCTTTTTTCTCTTCATTTTTTATGAAATCTTGCAGCTCCTTTTCACCTTTGGAAAAGAGGGGGGCGCCAAGCGTATAGAGATCGCCATCCCTAAAATAGGCATAGCGTGCCGGGTAAGCTCCTTGCGTTTTGCTTCTTGGTTCATATGCCAGCGACATCTCAATGCCCAAGTTGTAGAGCCGCTGGATATTTTCAGGTGTCTTAGCATATAAAGGATGGCCGGCGGGCAATTCATGCAAAATCCCTCCCCAGCCTACTTGATAGCCCTTGCCATAATAGAACTCATAAGTGCCGTCGGGTATGTCAGAAAATTTAGGGCCGCTTAAAGTAAATTGATTTCCCCCTTGCTGATAGCGGCTGCCAATGCCGTTTCGGACTTCAAAGCGGGCCGTATACATGTTGCTCATTAGCGTCTCTAGATGTTTTTGATCTAGAGGCACAAGGGCAACAAATGGGGAAAGTATGAGGTTTAAACGCCTGTAATCATCCCAGGCAAGTTTTGGTTGCGGCGAGGAAAGGTTAGGGGTATGGCGAATTTCTAGATAAAGGGGGGCTTCGGGATAATCTTTTAGAGAAAGATCGGTAAGTTCTTCCGCTTGTTTTTTTGTGAGCAGTCTTGTCATGCCGAAATTTTTAAAGCCCCAAAAATCGCTGTAGCTGACAAACGTATCGTGAGGCTTATTTAACTCGGCCGGGTTATCTTTTACCCATTTTTCTCCGTTAAAGATCTCTCCGCGAATTTCTCCATCTTGAAAGAAAATGATTTTGCCGACTGGCTTGTTCATTTGCTTTAATGTTAGCTGGGTTAAGACATTGCTGGCAGGAGAAGTGGAGCTGCTTAAGCGCCCTTCAAAATTAATGAAGGGAATATATTCTAATTTAGATAGCCAAGGGCCGTTTTTATAATCGGTAATCTCATTTCCATCAGCGTCTATGCCGTAAAGTTTGCCGCCATAGAAATAGAGAGTGTCTCCCGGTTTGCCCATCGCGCGTTTAATGTATTTCTTGGTATAGGGGATAATGCCAAAGAAATCTGAAGTTGTATCAGGAAGATCGATGCCATCCCCTGAAAAAACAAATACACCGGTCCTTTGCACCAGTTTTGGATCGAAATAGAAATGGGCGTTTTGGAAAGGTGCATTTAAGCCGAAAGTGGTTTTCCTGACAATGAGATGGTCTTTTTCTTCAAAAGTAGGGCGCATAGATCCCGTGGGGATCTCAAAAGGTTCAAACCACATCTCCCTTACGATTCCGGCTATTACTAAGGCAAAGAGTATTGCCAGGATAAGCTCGCCGATATATACAAGCCATGATTTTTGTTGTCTTGGCTTTACAAAAGCTTCAGTAGTTTGGGCCAGATCGCTTGCTTCGTCGCGGTTTCCAGCTAAGACTGCTGCATCAAGGCGCTCTAGATGATTTTCTATGAACTGCAAATCAGAGGTATTGAGTTTTTGCCAATATTTCTTATACCAGCTAAAGGAGCTTTGTAAAATTTGCCGTGATTTATGTAGGGATAAGCGTTTGCTGGTGGCCATGATACCTCTTTGTAAACTGAATGCAAGAAGTCTAACATCTTAAAACAAGGCGCCCTATTTGCAAATGAATTTTTGGATAAATATATATGTTTAAAATGTGGATATCTTGTAGATAATTGATCGTAATTTTTCTTAAGCCTTGCATTTTTAGAGTTCGCTTAGGCTTAGTGGTTTGAGAAATTATGGATATAAACCACTAATAGTTAACCGTTTGGGTTTCTAGCGGCAAGGGGCTTGAAGTAAATGAGCTGCAGCCTAAAGTTGTAAACAGATTGTTTATAACTTGTTGAGCTGCAGTCTCCGAGAAATAGCAGAACAAGATAAACAGGGTTTTGTTAAGTGTTTAATTCTTAGTGGCTTGTTGGTTTTGGCTTTCCATTTTGGGAGAAAGCAGTCCTTTGCCGGAATCGACAATACGTAAACTGGCTTTGCCGATCATGCCGCTTATCTGCAGCCAGTAAGGGAAATAAGCAGGATAGGTTTGGCTATCCTTAGGTAAATAGATTTCAATAAGTTTTCCTGAAAGTTCGGTGTTATCCTTAGGCCATTTGGTCCGCCAGGCATCAAAAGGCACTTCTGCAATTTCTTGCCCTTCAAAGATCATTTTTGGATTCCAGACCATGGCTGATGTGCCGACTTTTTTGCGCTCTTTTTCTGGAATCGGGCTAAAAGAAAGATTTAATAATGTAGAAAGCCAGGCATCGGCTCCCGCCATCTCATACCAGCTTTCTTGAGTGTAGGAATAAAGTCCGCCCATCTGTCCCGTGGCTAGATTGATTTCATAGCGTACCCATCCGGTATGTCCGGGCGCATTATTTCTAATCCACTCTTTCCATGACTGCATGTTTTTGGGAATTTTTGCTAAAGGAACCGTAATTTCTTCGAAATAAAGCCGATTACTCGTATTGGCTGTTACGAGCAGGAGAGTGTAATTTTTATTTCTTGCGGTAACAATGTAGTCGCCTGGTTTTGCTTTGGCTATATTGTCTTTTAGGCTAATTGCGGATAAGCTGGAAACGAAAAAAAGCGAGAAACCGAGGGTCAATATAGTAATAAAAAAACGCATAATAGTAGATACTCCGCAAAAGTATGCCATTATATTAACTTTATCGTTTGAAATCCACTTTCTATGTTTAAAAAAATATTGATTGCCCCGCAGGCCTTTAAGGGAACTTACACTGCGGTAGAAGCTGCTGGCCAAATTGCCGAAGGCGTGCATAAAGTTTTTCCAAAAGCCGAGGTGTTATTATTACCAATAGCCGACGGGGGAGATGGCACGTTAGACCTGTTGATTTCCAAGCTGCACGGGGAACGGGTGCCATGTACAGTTCAAAACGCTAATGGAGAGCTTGTGAATACCTATTTTGGCAAAATTGGAAAAGCGCTTGCTATAGTGGAAATGGCTAAAATATGCGGTTTAGCAGTCCTGGGCACAAAAACCAGACAAATAAAAAAAGCCTCATCTTATGGGCTTGGGCAAGCATTAATGGCGGCGGCTAAAACAGGCGTTTCTGAAATTTGGGTTTGCCTAGGCGGAAGTGCTTCCCATGATGCAGGGGCAGGGATGCTTCAAGCGCTAGGCGGAAAATTACTAGATCGGCAGGGGCGTTCATTACCCATAGGACCGGAAGGACTATTGCGGTTAGATCGTATTGACCTGACAGGTCTGAATAAGGAGGTATTAGCGATAAACCTGAAGGTCGCATGCGATGTAAGCAATCCATTATTAGGTGGCCAGGGGGCAATTCTTTACGCCGCCCAAAAAGGAGCTGAGGCAGCAGATATGCCATTATTAAAAGCAGCGGTTTCACGGTTTGTGCACGTTGCAAAAAAGGCAAAGCTTGCTAAAAGATCGTTTACAGGGGCTGCGGGAGGAACGGCTTTTAGCATGGCGGCATTTATGCAAGCTAAATTATATCCGGGCGGGGAAAAAGTATTGGATTGGCTGGATTTTAATGCGGCCTTGCAAAATGCCGATCTTGTAATTGTAGGGGAAGGCAGGCTTGATAGCCAAACGCAATTCGGTAAAGCTCCTTATGTTGCAGCCGAAAGGGCGCAAAAACAGGGAATCCCTACACTTATGCTAGCGGGCAGCATAGAAAAAGGGCTTATAGCTAACAAACAGCCATATACTTATTTAGCTTCCTTAGAGGAATGCTCCACTCAATCCCTAGACGAGCTAGCCCATCTCACACTTGCAAAAATGAATTATGCAAGACGTCTATTTTAACTTTTGCCTTTTGCTGGATTTAGAATTCGATTATCCCTATTGTATTCGAAGGGTTTTTACACAAAGGATGCTATATGCGATCATTACAATTATTGCTCTTTGTTTTAGCTTTTAGCTGCGATAGGCCCCTGCCCGAGCCAAAAGCCGATGCAGTACAGCTCGAAAAACAAATCGAAACGCTGCAAAGCCAGCTGGATGAACTTCGCAAGCAAGCAAATGAAGAGGAATTAGGGGCGCAAGAAGATTTTCTAAATGAGTGGGGAGAATTTTCTAAAAAAATGGAGCTTATGCAAGGCGATGAAAGAAAAGCTGATATGATAGAGGCTAAAATAGCCGAATTGCAAAAAGCCCGTGATGAATTATTGCAGAAGAAAAAATGACTAAATACTCTATCCCAAGGCTTTACAAGCAGTCTTTAGCCTTGCTTACCGATTTATACCAATTGACAATGGCTTATGGATATTGGAAACTAGGATTGCATAACCGCGAAGCCGTTTTCCATTTGATTTTTCGAAAACCGCCCTTTCATGGAGGCTTCACTGTTGCAGCAGGCTTGGAAGAGGTTATTGACTATATTGAAAACTTTGCCTTTGATGAAAGCGATCTTGCCTATCTTGCCACCTTAAAAGGAACTGATAATGTCCGGCTATTTCCGGACGATTTTTTAGCTTATCTGGGTAAATTGCGCTTGGATGTAGATCTTGATGCTGTTCCGGAAGGCACCATTATTTTCCCCCAGCAGCCGCTTATTCGCATTCAAGGTCCTTTATTGCTATGCCAGCTTTTAGAAAGCCCCTTGCTGAACTTAGTCAACTTTCCAACCCTGATCGCTACGAAAGCAGCCAGGATCTGCATCGCGGCCAAGGGCGACAAAGTATTAGAATTTGGCCTAAGACGGGCGCAAGGCATTAATGGGGCCATTGCTGCCAGCCGGGCAGCCTACATTGGCGGCTGTGATGCTACTTCTAATGTGATTGCCGGTAAGTTATTCGGCATACCTGTTTCAGGCACCCATGCACATAGCTGGGTCATGGTCTTTGATGAGGAAATTGATGCTTTTCAAGAATATGCCAAGGTAATGCCGGGCAATTGCGTCTTTTTAGTCGACACTTTTAACACTCTTGAGGGGATTGAAAAGGCCATTCATGTCGGCAAACGCCTGCGCGAAAATGGCCATGAACTGCTGGGAATAAGGTTGGATTCCGGGGATTTGGCATATCTTAGCATCCAAGGTCGAAAAATGCTCGATGAAGCCGGGTTTCCGGAAGCAAAAATTGTTGCAAGCAATGAACTCGATGAGACTGTGATCACAGAACTGAAGCGGCAAGGTGCAAAAATAGATATTTGGGGCGTCGGCACAAATCTCATCACAGCTAAGGACCAGCCTGCTTTAGATGGCGTCTATAAACTTTCTGCCTTGAAAGATAATGACGGGAAGTGGCAATACAAATTAAAATTATCAGAGCAAATTCTCAAAGTCTCCAATCCGGGGATATTGCAAGTAAAGCGCTTTTATTCTGCAAAGGAGAATGTTGCCGATGTGATTTACGATACAGGGCTTGGCATCAAAGATAGCCCTACTATTATTGACCCTCTTGATCCTACCAAAGAGCAGGTGATACCAAAAAACCTGCAAAGCAAAGACCTGCTTGTCCCTATTTTCAGGGCAGGGCGCAGAGTTTACGAAAAACCGGAACTCGGCGCCATACGCGAACATACTCAAGAGGAGCTGAAACGCTTTCCGGTCGGGATTAAGCGCTTTTTAAACCCGCATCAGTACGTTGTAGGTATGGAAAAAAGATTATATGATCAGAAATTTGATTTGATCAAAACTATCCGTTCCAAAATGCAAACAAATAGGATTGTTTAATGGGTAAAAAAGCCTTGATCCTGGTGGACTTGCAAAATGACTTTTTTCCTGGAGGGGCTCTCCCGGCCGCAGAAAATAAAAATATCTGGCCCGCCGTCCATCTTCTATGTTCGCGGCCTGACTGGGCTGTGACTGTGGCCACTAAAGATTGGCACCCCAAAAACCATATCAGCTTTGCAAGCAACCATGGAAAAAGTCCCGGAGAAGTTATCCAAGTAAATGAAAAAGAGCAGATTCTATGGCCTGTCCATTGTGTGCAAAATACCCAAGGCTCTGAATTTGCTCCAGGATGGGATTGGCACCAGATGCAGAAAATTATCTATAAAGGTGCCGACCCTAAAGTTGATAGCTACAGTGCCTTCTTTGACAATAATCATCAAAAAAGCACAGGTTTGCATGAATTTTTGCAAATACATGGCATTGCTGAAGTGTATATTGCCGGGATGGTCACTGAATATTGTGTCAAGTATTCTGCTTTAGACGCAGTGTCTTTGGGCTACGCTACTTATGTGATGCTTGATGGTTGCCGGGCAGCAATAGACGGGAGCCAGGCTATTGAAGAAATGAAAGCCGCCGGCGTTAAAATGCTTTAATGGGTTGAATAATTTTGTTATAACAAAAATCAGATGTTGAAGCAGACTCCCGAAGGGGTAATTATTTTAATTAAAGTTGCTACAAAGGTAAACAAAAGCCAATTAGTTGGCTGGGAAGCCGGCCGTCTTAAAATTCGCATTGCTGCAGTTCCTGTAAAGGGCGCGGCAAATCGCGAACTTATCCGCTTCTTGGCAGAACTGTTATCGCTTGCAAAATCCCAATTTGAACTTCTGGGGGGAGAGACTGCGCAGCACAAAAAGATCTTAGTGAGAGGCCTGTCGGCATCAGAACTAATGGCAAGAATTACGAAAATTCTGGAAAGTACTTAAGTTAGAGGGTGTTCATGATGAAAGCGTACAAAATTATCCTGCTGTCAATGCTTATGGCTATGATGGGCTTGCAAGCTGAAGAAAAAAGCGGTGCGGCAAAAACAGAGACAACTACCCAAACACCAGTAGAAAAAACAGTTGAAGCTGCAGGTTCTGTAAAAGTCAATGGCGCTCAGATTAAGTATAAAACGATTTCAGGCAATTTTTTGCTTAAAGATAATAATGACAATGCCAAAGCTTCATTTTTCTATGTGGCCTACATACGCGATGATGTGAAAGATTACAACCAGCGTCCAGTGACTTTTTGTTTTAACGGCGGACCTGGTTCTTCTTCAATTTGGCTGCACATGGGCGCTTTCGGCCCTAAAATTGTACAATTCCCAGATCTTGGTTACCCGCAAGCCCCTTATCGCCTGGAGGATAATCAATCAACTTTATTGGATATCACTGATCTTGTATTTATCGACCCTGTTTCTACTGGGTATAGCTATGCAGTATCTCCCCAAGATCCGAAGCACTATCACGGAATTGAGGAAGACATTAAATCGGTCGGCGAATTCATCAGAATGTGGCTTACGCAATATAATCGCTGGGAATCTCCTAAATTTATAGCAGGGGAAAGTTACGGCACGACAAGGGCAGCCGGCTTATCTTATTACTTGCATGACAATCTCTATATCTACTTAAATGGAGTGATTTTAGTATCGACCATTTTAGATTTTCAAGCTTACAACTTCGACACGGCCAATGATTTGCCTTACCTAACTTACCTTCCCAGCTATACATCTACTGCCTGGTACCATAAGAAACTGCCTGCAGATTTACAAAGCGACTTAACTCAAGCCATTCGAGAGGCGGAAAAATTTGCAGCTACCGATTATGCCTTAGCGCTATTTCAAGGAAGCAACCTCTCTCCTGAAGCAAAGGATCAAGTGGCTGAAAAAGTAGCAAAATTCACCGGCCTTTCCAAAAAGTATGTGTTGGACTCTGATTTGCGTATTCCACAATCCCGTTTTGCAAAAGAGCTGTTTGCGGATGAAAACGAGGTTGTAGGGCGTTTTGACAGCCGCTACAAAAGTTATGATACCGATGGTGTAGGTTCATATTGCGGTTTGGATCCAAGTTTAGAGCCTTTGATGGGCGCTTATACAGGCGCTTTTAATTATTATCTGAGAAATGATTTAGGTTGGAATAGTCCTAAGGAATACAAAGTAATTGCTGAAGTATGGCCATGGGATTACGGCAGCGCCAAAAACGAATATGTGCATATGAGCGAAGAGCTTAGAAAAAATATGATCAAAAACCCTAAGCTTAAAATTTTTGTTGCAAGCGGCATCTATGACCTTGCTACGCCGTTTAGCGGTGCAAACTACTCGTTCAGCCATTTAAACCTTGACAGGTCTCTGCAAAAAAATATTTCCGTTAATTATTATGAAGCTGGCCATATGATGTATTTGCATAAGCCATCTCTTGTAAAATTAAAGAATGATTTAGCGCAATTTTATAAAAACACAATGTCAGGCGACCGGCAATAAAGGAGGCATGGATTATGTTGTCAGGAATTATTGGCCTGGGATTAGCTGTAATGGCAGTTGTTCAGCCGCCGCCGCCTCAAACGATCCCTTCGTATATTCCACCATCTGCTACAAGCAGGGTGCCGGAGGCCGCTCAAGGGCAGTACCCTTATCAGCCTGCTTATCCTGTTATGGATGGCAGGAGCCCTAACGATGTCCCTTCAAACGCCGAATTAGATGCTTATTATGAGAGCATTTACGGAAAAAAACAGCCTGTGACCATAGACTGGGATGCGATTGAAAAAATCGAGCCCGCAACTACTTTTTTTGCCAACAAAGCTAAAGAGGTGGATTTCAAGTGCTTATTTCCAAAAGATGGGCAATACACTATTCTTATCCCTACAAATGAATCGTTTAGCACCTTCACTAAGGAAATGCAAGAAAGCCTTTTCAATGACCCGACAAAAACGTGCATGTTTCTGCGCTACCATGTCGTTTATGGAAAATTAGTGCCCAATAAGATCTTTACCTCGACGGTAAAATCGCTTAATGGGGTTAAATTGCAGGTCAAATATGACGGGGAGCATTACGTAATTAACGGGGTGCATGTATTAAAGACCAACATCATTACCCCGACTAACATATCTGTGCACCTGATCGATAAGCCATTAATACCTTAAGTTGTCAATGATGGAACTGATTCTTCCTTATATAGCTGTAGGGGTTGGTGCTGGATTTCTCTCAGGCTTAATGGGCGTGGGCGGAGGGCTTGTCGTCGTGCCTGCCCTTTTTGCCATTTTTAAGCAGGTTGGGTTTGAGGAAAATATTCTTATGCGGCTAGCCGCAGGCACTTCGCTTGCTGCCATGATCGTAACGGCCCTGTTTTCCATGTGGATGCATATACGTCATGGGGCTGTAGTAGGGCCTGTTTTTAAAAAAATGGCTCTTGGAATTGTTTTAGGAACTGTTTTTGGCGTGATTGCTGCGGGATATATTAAATCCAACGTGCTAAGCGGACTCTTTGGTGTATTTCTTATAGCGATGGCCTTTAAAATGTTTTTCTCCCCAAAAATAGAAGCGCATGAAACGCTGCCTCCCCCAGGACTGTTAAATCTGGCTTCATTTGGAGTAGCTTTGCTGGCAGGCATGTTTGGAATAGGGGGAGGGGCGCTGCTTATTCCGCTGCTTACTTATTACAATGTCTCCATTAAAAACATGATAGGCATTTCACTGGCTTGCGGGGCTTTGGTTTCTATAATAGGTACGATAGTGTTCCTCTGGGAAGGATTATCGCGGCCCGATTTGCCGGGACTAAGCACCGGCTATATTTACTGGCCTGCAGTATTCGGGATTGCTCTTGGCAGCCCTCTATTTAGTTATTTTGGTGCAAAATTAGCCATCCGTTTGCCAGTGAAAAAAATGCAGATTATTTTTGGAATATTCTTGCTGGCTGTGGCTTATAAAATGATTAACAGCAGCCTATGACATTACTTTCTTTATCTGCCGATGTACAAAACTTTCAAAGCAAATATACTTCTAGATTAACAATTGCCTCTGAATGTGTCCAATGCCAGCCAACTTGGTTTGAACGGCATATCTCCCTTAGGTTTCAAAAAGGACGTGAAGCCTTTTGCAGAAGGATAACCGAGCAAATGGTTGCAATCCTGGACAAGGTAGAGGCCATACCCATTGTTTCAGGAACGAACCGGGAAAAAGTAAATGCCCATAATAAAATTTTTAGCGATGTCTATGACTTGGCCGAAACCATTTTAAAAGAGGCCAAGGCAACGATAAAACGGTCGCTTGCACACCGCAAATTACAATGGCACTTCGAAGCATTAAACTTTCGAGTCTCTAATGTTTCCAGATTGCACGATCATAACAAAATCCAGGCATTGCAAAATAAGTGCAAAGCCTGGATGGAAGGGCAGATTTGTTTTGCTAATAAAAATGCGGATATCCTTTTAAAGAATGCAATAAATTCTCTATGCCTCTTATCTACAAGGCAGATAAATATTTTGCTTAAGTCAGAATGGCATTTCGATAGATTTGCCAAGTGGACTTTGAGGGACAATAATTCGGCAGAAATTTTTTTTAAATACCCCTGGATGGCTGCTTTGCTTAAGCAAAAAAAATTATCGCAGCCAATTGGACTTTCTAAAAAGAATGCTTTTTTAATTGAGGAAGAGCAGAAGGAAGAAGGGGTTAAGCAGCATATATTAACTTTGCCATTCGAGCGTTGGCGCTATAATATCCATGCCCTTGATACACAAGTGGAGTTAACCGGAAAGACGGCCACAATTGGAGAAATATTTGCAGAGGCAGGACAAGCAGCAAGACGCTGGACCTGTTTTGACTATTATGCAAATTCAGGAGGGTTTAGGCATTTTTATCCCCCATTTTGGGGCTATCTTGATGAAGAAACAAAACGCGTGGTACATCCTGACTTTACCAAAAAAGATTGGCAAAAAAAGTTACCTAATTCTTGGATAGTTTCAAAAGATGAAGCTCAGGCCATGTTTCCGCAAGCTACGTTAAACGGGCAGCCAGTTTTGGGTGCGGCAGCTTCGCAACGCTATCTGGACCATAGATTTAATAAAAATCATGCCTGGCTTGTTTTTGCCGAGCCTCTAGAAAATGGCGATTATAGAATTTATGATATCGGCAAGTTCACGTTTCCAACTTTTCCCTATACTACGGCAGAATTATTGCCTTTTTTTGGCAATACTGTCAGAGGAACACTGGTGCCGACAGATCCGAATCGCAAGGCTACTAACAGGCTGCACACCTATTATGCAAAATCTATCAATGAAGAAGAAGCTAAAGTTTTCTGGCAGAAGATTGGAAAAATAGCTGAAGAGTGTGTGCGGGATAATGAATTATTTGCCCTCGATCCAGGCAATTGCCAGCATCAGGGGACTATGCCTTTTCAAGTTCAAGGATTGTCCTGCGCCGCATTTACAGAAGCTTTTTTAATCGATTTTTTTAATTCCATTAATCAAGAATTTCCTCACGTGTTTCGAGCAAGCAGGATTAAAACAACCCCTGAAGGATTTATGGGGGCAATTGGAAAAGCTATTCGCTTGCTGCCAAAAACCGGCAAAGAGTTCCGCAAGGAGCTGGATACCCGCACTATCGACCATTATGACTCATTGAGTTATTGGCAGTGGCTAAAAGAAACGGGTCGTATTCTTTACCGCGCTCCGCAAGAATTTGCGTTGAATGTCTTTAATCTGTTTTTCATTCCATGGCGTAAAGGCGTTTTCTACATTGGCGGGAAATTGCGGAAAATCAGCTTAGTATCTGCCACCTGGAACCAGCGCACCTACCTGCCCACCATGTTGCGGCACCGGCTAGCCAAAGGCAAATTCTAAAAGTAATTTATTTTGGTTGAATCAGGGCTTTGAATGCCGCTAGATCAGGATCATTATTATGGATGGGTTCTTCGTGAGATTTTGAAAGGCGCTTTTGCAAGATTTTTTGCACCCCTGCCTCTTGCTGATCTTTATCGAGATAATGAAAATAGTCTTTGGTCAACCGCAAGATTTCTTGCAGCTCATCTTCACTGTCTATAAGGGGAATCGATTGTTGTAAAACATGCAGGAATAATTCGTGATCCCCGTCTTTAACTAAGAATGCCAAGACCTCAAGATGAAACTCTAAGTCCGGCTGCCCTTTTTCCTGTTCCAGCAATTGCCGAACAAGCAAATTAGTCTCTTCGGGATCTTTTAGGGCTAAGAGCCGTGCGCGCAAAAATTCAAACCATTTTACTTCTGAGACGTAATCACTAAAATCGTCTAGCAACTCTGAAGCGTAAGCGGTGTTTTTTTGATCGATTTGTTCAGCTATGAAATCATAGAGAAAAGTCTCAAGGTCATTGGCGCAGTTTTGAGCCAAGGTAGAAAAAATCTCAATGGGGCTGGCTCCTTGGTCGCTATTCTCTTCTAAGATTAACTCTAAGTTAGACAGGGCATCTTCTAAAGGTTCTAAACTAGAGAGCTCTTCAGCATCGTAGCGGTTAATCAAATGATCCAATTCATCGCAAAAGATGGAAATACACATTTTTTCAGGCACATAACGGCGCCACAACTCAAAAATCAAAAGGTAAATTTGATCTTGGATTTCCGGCTTTACTTCCTGATCCGCTGCAACATCGTCTGTTAGTTCTTCAGGGGTATCGTAGTTTTGCGCAAAGGCTAAGAAAATTTCTTTATCCCATTGAATGCCCAATTTTTTTAGCCGCTTAAAAATTTCTTCTGGAGATAGAAGACGATAGTCAGCGACTTGCCATTCTTCTACATGTAAAGAAGGGTCGAGCAGCCAATGCATGCGCAGGGAATTGTAAAGCGCTCTACGTTCCATTTGCATCTAAATAACCTATGTTAAGGAGGACAACCCAATTAGTTGGGGAAATTTTGCCACTCTTCTTCGACGCGTGCTATTTCCTGTTCGAGTGCGTCGCATTGAGCGAGGATTTGAAAATAACGAGTTTCTAGACTACGAAAACGTCTATCTGTTTCAACCACTGTTCGCAAATGGTGCCTCGTAGGAAACTCAGTATTTAAAGAGTTTTTTTGCATAGCCATCTTGATTACATCTAAAATATCACTATAGCATGCAGCCTTTTATTCCTGCAACTATACATCACTAGTTAGACCCATGATTGCGCCCTAATCTCGCCTTTAGGCCGGTTATAACAACGCATCTGCTAGTTTCCGCGCCTTGCTAAGATGAAAAGCTTGGCTTCGGCGCGGAAATACGCATCTGCATTGTTCTAATCAGCCTAAAAGCGAGATTAGGACGCAATCATGGGTTAGATTAAGCGGATGGTTTTTGCGGGCAGATAACCGGTAGTGCCGTCTTTTTGGCAAATCTTTATGCATTCTCCTTCAGGAGTAATTTCCACTACTCGGGCAGTAAAACCGGAAGGCAGGGGCTGTTCGTCGACAAAGGCATAATTTGTACCGGGCCCCCGGTAGAGGAAGCTGGACTGCACGACAACTCCTTCAACTGGCGTCAAATAACGCAAGTAGAAGAGGTGGCAAGTTCCTAATAGCAGTGGAATAGCAAATAGCCAAGTCAGCAAGATGGGCACTCTGGACTGTATTATCAAATGGTAGTAAACAGCTAAAGCCCCCCAGCAGATGGCTAACCCTATAATAATCAGCCACCATTGCCCTATCGAGAATACCGGCAGATACAGGCTGATTTTGGCTAAAAGATCGGGGGTTTCTTTAGGGATGAACAGTTTTTCTTCAGCGGCAGCTATATTTTGCAATAATTGCGAACTGCCCATACCGGCATGTATGGCGCGCTTATAATAAAGAATAGCAAAGGGGTAGTTTTGCAATTGGGTAAACAGATTGCCGATGTTGGCAAAAAGCTGAGGGGGCACCTGTTCGTAATCCAATTTCTCTTCCAAATCTAAATATTGCTGCAAGGCTTGATTCAACAGGTTTTTTTGCTCAAGGGCATCGATTACCTCCAGAGCTTTTCCATAAGTCTTATCAGCCATTGCCAATTGTTCTATGGCAGTTTTGGGCCATCTTAGTCCATCTAAACGAGATTGTGGAATGGAAAAGAGAGCTAACGATTCAGGCTTAACTAAAAACTGTTTCATTAAGGCTATGGGTTCGCGCACAGCAATTTCCGCTGCTAAATCTCTTTCCTCTTGCTTCACTTTAATGGGGATCTCTTGGCTAGCGGTTTTGCCATACTTGCGCAGGACTGGATTAAAGTAAGAAAACTCTATTGGCGGAATAGAGGTCACATAACTGCTCAAAGCGCGCATTTCGATTAAAAAAGTTTTGCTCTTTCCTTCGTTTTTTTCAATCGGGGGTAAATCGCTTAACAAAAAACGTCCGCTAAACCCTGGCTGGCATTGAAGGTTAGGCAATTGAATATTTTCCAGGTCGCCATCGCCGGAGATAACGGCCTCTAGCTTGATAAAATCACCTAGTTTCATTTCCGGAGGGGTAAGCATCTTCACAAAAAAAGTATATATACCTAAAGCACCGCTAAAGGATGCTGGCTTGCCTAGCTCTGGAAATGGGAGCACTTCAACTGTTATCGGGGGAAATTCGGCTGTTACCGAAGAAGGGCTGAATCCTTGATAGGTCACTCCTTCAATTTGAGAGGCGGGAAAGCGGTATCTGCCCGGTTCTTTAGCTTGCACAACCTGCACAATTTCCTGAAAAGCGAATCCATTCTCTTCATGATCCTGCACATCAAGTCCGCCAATTTTGGTAAAACCTTTTGCCTCGGTTAGAGGCAGGAATTCTTTGGTTAAATTGACCTCGCCGCGGTATAGAATGCGGTAAATAAATGAAGCGCGCTGGCCTGGAAATAAAGGCTGCTGCCCTTGCACTTCGGCTTCAAGTTTTAAGGCGCTATTGCCTGCCAACTTTTCTTCCTCTCTTTTTGGGCTGCGAATAGTATAAGTAACCGGGTAGGAGTGATGTGCCTGGCCATCGACCATTACTTGGATGGCAGGCAATAAATGCAATCCTCCTTGCTGAGGGGGCAGTGTGTAGAGATAAGTGGAGATCTCATCTTTAGTGTTTAATTCTTTGCGCGCGATAAACCGTACAGGCAGCGGCAGTCCCTCCATGCTAAAAGAAGCATCGCTCAACTTTGCGGCTTTGGGATGAATCACATCAATATAGACGGCCCCATCGCTCTCTGAAATTTTTGGTATGACTTGCACCTCTAAAGCCGATAAGGCGCCAGTCAATAGTAAGAAAAAAAGTAACCAGGGTTGATGAATTTTTACCATGGGCGTTCTACCGTTTCAGGGCTATTTATCGAGCTTTTTAATTCTTTATCATCCTGATCCATTTCCACAATCCCCTGCAGCATCTGTTCAATTTCTTGCTCATTGGCTTGAGAAGTTGGAGAAGATTGGCTGCTGCTTTGTTTTTGCTGCTGCATGGGGCGATTTAATTGCTGCAGCGCACTTTGCCATTTTTCTAGTGCTTTTTTCTGTGCGGTATTGGCCAATCCAAAAGACGGCGGGGTTCGCTTGAGGTATTTTTCCGCTAATGCTGCTGCGCTCAAGCCTTCATAAACTAAAGGGAATACCTCTTTCCAAGGTTCATCCTGGCATTGCCTGGCCGCATCATCGCTGTAAAAGAGCAGCTTTTGCTGGATCAGGGCTATTTTAGTAAACCCAAGGGCAATGGTTTCGGCGGCTGCCTGCACATGCTGATTGAGAGCTATCATTTCTTCTGTTTGTTCGCTGCCTGGCAGCGAGGCGAGCATTTCAGCAAGCTCAAGCGCATGCTGCTGTTCTTGGATGGCGCTTTCTAATACGTATTGGGCGGTGTGTTTATTGGCGGTCTCAAATTCATAAAGGGCACGCTGCACGCGTTGGTAAGCGGCAGTCAGATAATATTTGGCTTCCTTATGCTGCCCGGCTGCATCGGCTTTAAAAGCCAGTTCAAGTATGCCTCTAGCGGCTTTCATCTGCTTTAGTGTATTTTCAGGTAACTTTTCCTGTAATAAGCTGCTTGTCCTTGCCTGCAAAATTTTCCTTTCATATGCAGGCAAAAGCGTCATGCTGCTAACATAGTTGTACTTATCAACCAGGAAATATAGCTTATCGGCAAGGGTGCTGGCCGGGATCGTTTCAAGCAGCTGCTCGAGTTTTTTTTTTGCAGCGGCAAAATCAATCTTGGCTTGCTCCAAGCGGTTGCCCTGCAAATTTTGCAAGGCTTGTTGATAGCGCGTTTGGGCTTCGAAAAACACTTTCTGCTGCTTAGGCGGCAGAGCGGCTAAATGG
>JAEYWL010000058.1 GCA_023428915.1 Verrucomicrobiota bacterium | reverse complement strand
CCTGTCGCCTTTGCTGGCAGCCACGCGCATTTCTGCTTTCTTCTCATTAATGGCATCTACTAAGGCTTGCAGAATCAACTTAATGCTCTTGAGAGCGTCATCGTTGCAAGGAATCACGTATTGGATTGGATCCGGATCGCAGTTTGTGTCAACCAATGCCATTACAGGAATGCCGAGTTTATTAGCTTCAGCCACAGCAATGTGTTCTTTGCTTGGATCCACAACGATAACAAGCCCTGGCGGTTTACGCATATTGCGCACACCGGACAAGTTGCGGTCAAGTTTAGCCTGGTCTTTGCCAAGATGTACAATTTCTTTCTTAATAAGGCCTTCGCCGCCTGCTGCGATTCTTTTCTCAATGCGTTCCAGTTTTTTTACTGACTGGCGGATAGTTGAGAGGTTAGTCAGCATACCGCCTAACCAGCGCTCGCATACGTAGAATTCATCGCACTGTTCAGCTAGCTCGCGCACAACAGCTTTTGCCTGTTTTTTAGTGCCGACGATTAGAATAGATTTATGTTTGCCAACGATCTCTTTTACATATTCGCAAGCTACGCGAATCAATTGCAAAGTTTTTGCCAGATCGATGATGTATAATCCGTTGCGTTCTTCGAAAATGTAGCATTTCATTTTCGGGTTCCAACGGCGTGTCTGGTGTCCAAAATGTGCACCGGCCTCTAAGAGGTCTTTTACTGATATCTGTGTTTGATGCGCCAAGCCTTGTCCCTTTATGTTGACGACGGCATTCTGTCCTTGTAACAGAATTTCGGTCTTGGTTGTTAATGAAGTTTATAGGAGCCTGCTCAAAACCTTAGATTTTGAACAGGCTCCTAGGAAAGCGCCTGATCAGAATCGAACTGACAC
Organism: Verrucomicrobiota bacterium; assembly: GCA_023428915.1. GTDB lineage: Bacteria > Chlamydiota > Chlamydiia > Chlamydiales > JAEYWL01 > JAEYWL01. The sequence goes on along the minus strand of JAEYWL010000058.1, from coordinate 61,894 downwards.
TCGTAGCTTGGAAGGCTACTGTTCTACCATTGAACTACAGGCGCATAGAAAGAAACAAGTATGGGTTATTGCTGTAATTATTGCAATAGAATTATGCAAGGGCTTGCATCAATAGCTCAAATGCTTTACCGCGGTGTGAAATTCGGTTTTTTACGCTGCCCAACTCGGCAAATGTTTTATCATAGTCATGTTTAATAAATAGGGCATCATAGCCAAACCCTTGGCTGCCCATTTCTTTCTCAGCTATAACTCCCTCGCACCTGGCTGTAACGCATTTTTTTAATCCGTCTTTATCGGCCAAGGCGAGGCAGCATTCATAATAGGCAGCCCGCTCAAGTCCGGTTTTTCCCTCTAAAAGGGAAAGCAGCTTTTTTCTATTTTCAGTTTCGGTGGCGTCAAAACCTGCAAATCGTTTGGAGCAAATGCCAGGGGCTCCTCCCAAGATAGGCACAATCAGTCCTGAGTCATCAGCTATTACTGTTTTGCCCAATTTCTGAGCTGCATGCAGCGCTTTTGCAATAGCATTCTCTTTGAAATTAGCCCCTGTTTCGATTGGAGGGGCATAATCTGGAAAATTGTGCAGCGAGAGAAGGTCAATAGCCAATATGGCTTTGACCATCTCGCGAAATTCGCGAATTTTATGCAAATTTGTGGTAGCAAGCACAATTTCCATTCTATTTATTGCCTAATTAAGAAAGCTCTTAATGTCGCTAATTACAAATTCTTCATCGCGGAAGTGAAACATATCCCCTTTTTTACAACCTAGCATCGATTGAGCTAGCCGGGATTGGAAAGAGAGAATCTGCTTATCGGGATTGGCATCCCATGGCCCTAAAATGGTATAAGTTTGCGTATTTCCCTGCTTATCGGCAATAATCACTATGGAGCCTATCGAAACTTCATCTTTGGAAATATCTTCTTCTGTAATAACACGTGCCTTATTCAGCATATCAGAAAGCTCTTTTAACTCACGCTGCAGCCTTGAACGGCGCTCTAGAGCTGATTTATACTCTGAGTTTTCCCGCAAGTCACCATGAGCCCTTGCAGCCTCAATTTCCTTGGCATTTTCAACCACTTCCACAGTACCCAGATGCCGGATTCTCTCTTGAGTTTTAAAATACCCTTCTTCAGTGGTCCAAATCGTATGCTGGTCATGCTTGTCTTTCTTGGAACGTTCATCTGCCAGGCTTGGGTGAGCCACTTCTGCCAGCGAGCGTAAAATCTTTTGGTCGTGATCATTAAATGTTTGACATTTGGTTACCAGCAATAGAAATTCCTTGATAAACTCGAGGCTGGAATCTTCTATAATGCGCCTTACAATTGCGTAGCGTTTTCCGGTTAGCATCAGGTACATCTTTTTTGTAAGATCCTTAAACTCAGGCTTATTTTCCACTTTATTAAAGAGAATCAAAAAAGACTCCAGGAATTGGCATTGGCCGGCTTTATTGGCATAAGGCAGACCATCTCCCTCGACAACTTTGCTGAAATACCAACAGAAAAACTCAGGATTTTCCAATGGATTTTTTAATAAAGCACTTATTTTGTTGTTCAACAGACCCGGATGCTCTTTATTTAGCTGGGAAACCAGATAGTCTCTTAGAAGATTTTGCTGCACTTGGTATAATAGGGAAATAAATAGCTCCGGCCAATTGCTGAGATATTGTTGTATGGCAACAAAGGCGCGTTTTTTGAAAGCAATGATCTCTATTTCTTCAACTATAGATAAAATATTAGCCGCAATTTGAGGACGCTGTAAAAACTCCTTTACCCCTTTGTCGGCTAGCTTATGACTTAATTGATGCTCCAGGAAAATGTATATTTGAAATTCTTGCACAGGAGTCAAATCTGGTTCCTCAAGCAAGGCTGCCAGTTTTGCAATAATAGAATCCTTTACATCATTTTTTCTTATAAGATTAGGGAAGTCCCGGACATAATTATAAGTAGTCAAAATAATTTCATTGATTTCTTTTTGACTATGAATTTCCTGATGGAAGCGATCTTCGTGCGAAACCTCGGAACTGCGCAATACAAACGGCTGTTTCAAGCTTTCAGGCGTCTCAATTAAAGTGTCTTTTTTTACTTTTGCCCTTGTAGCTTGCCACCATTTTGTCCAATCTTTTTCAGGTATGACCCATTCAGCTAATTCATCTTTTATCTCGGCAGCTGTTTTAGGGCCTAAATCGCGCAGCAACAATTTAATCACTTCAACAGGATTATTCCGGGCTTCTTCTTCTAATTTGTCGGGATTGCCAAAACGGCGTGACAAGAAATGCTCATCGCTTAAGGGGATTAAATTTTTAAATGCATTTTCAAAAGAAACATCTTTCCGCCCGCCAACTTGCTCAAACTCAATTACCAGCTGCTCACGCACTAAAGAAATGTCAACGATTTCGCCAACGCCCCATCCGCCTGTATGAAATACAAATTTGCCTCGCGCCATATGAGCTAAAAGCTCATAATTACTCAAAGAACCTTGATAGTTCTCTCTTGTTCTCAACCCAATAAGGCGTAAACGATCTTTAAATTGGGGGTCATGCCCATGTCTTTTATGCAGTGCTTGATAGGCCTCTTCAGCCATTGCAGGGGTATTGACATTTTGAATGTCTACCAGCAGACGCAGTATTTCATAAGAGTCGTCTGCATTTTCAATCGTGCGCCAAAGCGACATGGCGGTTTCTATATAACCACCTACTACTTTGGACAGATCTGATTTTTTGATTGCTTCTAAAATTTGTTTAAATTCAGGGACGTCGACCTTATCATCATTTACATATTCTTCCCAAAGCTGAAGAAATTTAGAAATATCATTATTGGCCAGACTTACCTTAAATTCCTCCAAATAGCTCATTGAACCACCTTAAATTATAAGATCATGCTTAAAAATAGAAAGAACATGAAAATCCTTGAATCCTCCAAAAGAGAATACAATTAGGGAAGATTATATTCAACTTGGACTTTGTTACCTCTTTTAAATAGATGTATAAAATTTGACGTCTATTGATTAACCCTTTTAAAAAATATTGATCTTAGGCGGGGAGTTATGTACATTCAAATTTACTTTTACAATAGGGAGATACTATGGCAAATCCAAACGACCCTAACAAACGCAGGGATGATGAAAAACCTAATCACATGAAAAAAATAGCCGACAGATTTGATGAATTTAGCCGCAGCCCAAAAGTTGAAGGGTTTATTTCATTCACAAAAAGCAACATGGGCGCCACAATCGCTTATGTGGTCCTATTTATCGGCATTCTGCTTTCTATTTTCCACCCGTTTTTAGGCGGCTTATTAATCGGTGTTATTGGCGGCATCTATTTTGGCGATAATATCTTGCGCTGGGTGCTAGAGCTCAGCGAGCAGATGGATACTGAAGACTTAATCAAAAATTTAATCCTCGGGGGCATTATTCTAGGCCTCTTCGTACAGGCTCCAGGTATTGTGTTAGGAACGGCATTAGTCATGGCCTTTAAGTACATCATGAGCCAACGCAGCTAATAAATACTGATTCCTAAACTCTGCGATATGGACAAACGACATTATCGGCCTCAACGACGCCATGGACCTTAACGGCAAGCAGTTTGCTCTTGTCATTAAGTCCATGGGGTCGTTGAGGTTCTTTTGCTTCAAACCTAAGACCCTCTAGTACAATACCACGGTCAACGGCGGCGACTCCCCTCCATAAATGTTAAATGCAGTTAACTGGTACTCATCGAGCTGCTTGTACGGCAACACATCTAATAAAAAGTATGGCCCTGACGCAGGAATGATATCCAATAACTGCCCGTTTTTATAGATATTGTAGCCTGTAATGCTCATGTCATTAGTTGGTACCCAAACTAAGCGATGCACGCGTTGCGACCTGTCGAGGAATTTGTTGCTATAAGCTTTGCCTGTAAAAGAAAGGGCAGCTACAGGAGGGCCAGGAGGCAATCCGCCAAAGCGGGAAACTAAAACAGCTGGATTTGCCGGGTCGTGATCAAACCAGGCGACTACAGGCCCTGCCAGGCTTACTCCAGTAACTTGCTGGTCTGAAATATCGTTAAGGGCGCTAAGCGTTTGCGGGGCCGTAAAAGCAGCACCTGCCTGGCTGGTTACGGCTTGGATAGTATTCATATCCAAGCACCAAGCCGCCACCGCATTGCCAATATCATTTATCGAAGCTTGCATTTCACAAATGTATTGGTCCATCTTTGGTGAAAGGACAATATTTGATACAGAGCCCATTATAGTGCCTGCAAGCCCTACAATGGCAAATCCGGCAGCAGGCAAGGTCTCCTGCCAGGCTGCAATAAAACGCCCGTTTGGAGAAACATCCAGGGCTGGAACGCTGCCATCTTGCAATGGCGAAGAAAGCAAAGTCGGAGTCCCGCTTACAACTCCTCCTGCTACCGCATTTGCATATATAGAGCTCTGGTTCATTTGTGCTTCCCAAATGATAAGGCCATTATCGAAATTATCTAAACCAGCAATTGCAGAAGTGACGACATTTGCCCCAAACGGACTTAAGCTTTGGTCCGCGCTTGTCCACGTACTTCCATTGAAGACTCTACTGGCCAGACTTGTAAAGTTTTGCGTAAACACCAATACTGCGGTTTGGTTATCATTGATATCTATGTCGACAAAGCTTACTTCACCCCCAGGGCCAGCAGTTATTGCATTTCCCCAGGCTGCTCCATCAAAAATAACAGCCATAGCCTGATCGCTGGCACTTACCCAAGCGGCAGCGGCAAATCCTGCCGAAGAAGATTGCGCAATAGAAACATTAAAAATGGGGTCGACATCGCTGCTTAGTACAGTAAGCGCTCCCCAACTTCCAGTTAGAAATGAATACTGCATAACCGCGACTTGATTTTGTACCCCATCCCCTACAGTCAGAATAGCCCAAGCGTTGCCGCTTTCATCTAAATCAACTTCAATATGGATGACCTCATTAGTCGGCAGCCCAAGCCCTGTTAAAGGAATTAATGCGGGCAATGACCATGTATCGCTAAAGCTTTCAGCTGTCGCATAAGCTCCCGTTAAGGTACAGGAACAGTTGCTTAAAGGGGTTAACCAAACGGCAATGGCCTGGTCGGCATCATTTACAGCTAAACTAATGCTGTTTTGCAAAGTAGCAGAATCAGCCGGCGTCAAGTTTTCAGAAATATTAGTGCCGGTTGGCAAAGGGGGAAAATCAGCAAATAAGCAGGCAGGCAACAGGGCAAGGATAAAGAGCGCCCAAAATCGACATTTTGTTAACATATGACTCCTTAGTAAGTAGATTAGAAGCGATTTTCGCATAACCCTGCATTTTTTAAATTTTTTTTATCATGATAACCCCATTATCTGCCCACCTCGCCCCGTCTTTGAGTTGGGCTCGCTCTCAACCATTAAAAACCCTGAAAGATAAAGTGCAGCAGTTCGCTATTCCTCTACTTGGCTGCATGATGCTCCATCAATTCGGCTGCACCTTTTGCACAACTGGAATTGCACTCCTTAGCGCAGTTTCTCTTACGCTTACGATTTATTGCATCGCTATAAATTGGCTAAATAACTGCGCCCCTGCCAGCTTGAAGCCTTACATTGACAAGCTAACCTTGGGGTATTGTTTTAACTTATGCGGGCCGTATTATTTCGTACATGAAGGAGGGCATGCCTTGATGGCTTTAGCCTTATTTCGCAAAGCTAATCCTAAAATACAGTTTCATCCCTTTGGGCCAGGACAAACTAATTATGCCATCTCTTATGGGCTTACTCCTTTGGGAAAAATGCTCGGCAGGCAAACAGCATTGCTGGCAGTTGCTGCGGCAGGCATCTTATTCACCACCTTAACTGCTCTTGTAGAATTCGCTATCAGCCATGCTCTGCAAGAACATTTTCCAAGCTTAGCGGAATGCTTAAACATACATGCCCAGGTGCAGATTTTCCATGACCTTCTCTATTGCTTTAGTACTTTTGCAACCGATGCGAATGACCTTTCGCATGATTTAATGACTCTCTGGCAGGATGGCGGCATTCATCCCTTGCTTCCGGCTGCCTTAATGATAGGGTTACCGGTTATCCAAAAGCTATTTAAAAAACATAAGTTGCATTCCTGCTAATTACCTGCTATGACATTAGCTTTATTTCTTCGAATCTAAAAAATTTAATGATTAGACTTCTTTCGACACTCCATTTGATTGCTAAAATTGCTCTTTTTGGCATCTTTTTCGTAAAATTTTTCAACCATGTGTTTACACATGCTCTCAAAATTTCCCTAAAAATTTGCTCAAAAATAGCTAATTTTTTCAATCAAGGCGAGTTTCGAAAGAAGTCTACTATTTGCCGCACCCTCACTGTATTTCTTTTACTCTGTATCTGCTCATTAAAGGCCGAGGCACTGAGTCCCCTGGATTTGCAAGAAAGTTTGATGCGCGATTTATTGACAGTTGAAGCCATAAACCAACGCCTCAACGATCGTTTACCTGTAGCTACCAATATGTATTTACAGGGCGGGTATATTCTTATGCCTTCTGCCCGCATGCCATGCATGGGGGAATTGGGCCTAGGTTATGCAGCAGTTCCCCCTTATCGCATATGGAGCGTCCGCTGCCAGCCATTTACGCATTTGGAACTAACGGGAAATTATCGCATCTTTACAGGCGTTGAAGACCAGGTCTTAAGTTCCCATGGTTTTGGAGATTTTTCCGATAAAGGGGCTAACTTTAAATTTGCCTTATTTTTGCCTGAAGATAGCGATTATAAACTGCCCGGCCTTGCATTTGGTTTTGACGACATCTTAGGCACCCGCGCTTTCAAAGCACAGTATTTAGTGCTAACCCAAGTGTTTCTCGACTTGGATTTCGAATGCAGCTTTGGCATGGGCCTCCAACGATTAAACCATTTATTTGGCGGCTTGCAATGGATGCCTTTCCGCAGATGGGAGTGTTCCTGGCTTAATCCCATCACTTTTGTCGCTGAAATTGATGGCACAAATTACAAGCACGACCCTCACCCGAATGGCCGCACAACCCATTCCCGTTTCAATTACGGCCTAAAATACCGCTTATGGGACTATTTTGACTTCTCCGTAGCCAGCATTCGCGGCAACAAATTTTCCTGGATGGCTTCAGCTTCCTACAACTTTGGTGAAACGGCAGGATTTGTTCCAAAAATCGACGATCCTCTTCCTTACAGTGCGCCTGTAATCATCGAGCCCATTAGCTACATTAGGCCTGAAGAAGTCATGGTGCAAGAATTAGTATTTGCTTTCCAAGAGCAGGGGTTCGATTTGCTGGAATGCTACCTGGAGTACACTAAAGAAAACCGCAAGCTATTGCGCATCACTACTTTGAATTGCATTTACTTTGATGAGTGCGATGTCCGCGATCGCCTCAATGCTTTATTAGCTGCCTTGCTGCCTGCCAATATCGATGATGTTATTGTTACAATTGAAGACATGGGCATGCCCATTCAAGAATACTATTTTGAGGGCGATTTCTTGCGCCTGTATGCCGGCAAAGAAATCTCAAGATATGAATTAGACCTGTTATCACCATTATGTGAAGCAAGTTGTCCAGACCCTTGCCGGGCAACGGAACTTTATAAAAAAGATAAGGAGCTTATTTGCTGGGAATTGCTGCCTAAAACGCAGACTTTTTTTGGCTCTTCTGCAGGTAAATTCAAATATGCCCTTGGCCTCAATGCTGGAATTGAAGGCTTTTTTCCCAATAATGTCTATTACCAATTTATGCTGGGGTGGACCCCGCTTGGCAACATCCACCATATTCAATCAATTGACTTGTTAAACCCTTCACAGTTGATTAACGTGCGTACAGACTATGTCGATTACTACAAGCAAAAATGCATCACCGTAGACAAGGCATTTTTGCAAAAGGATTGGAATATGGGCTGCGGAGTATTTACCAGGTTGTCGCTTGGCTATTTTGATCAGGCCTATGGCGGTATTTCAGCAGAAGCCCTCTACTATCCGGTGAACTCTTGCTGGGCCGTGGGCCTGGAAGGAGCCTGCCTAAAACGCCGCACCCTTACGGGCGTCGGCTTCACCAATAAAATCCGCAAAAATAAAGGCTACATCCCAACCTGGGTGCACTTTTTAGGCTCTCAATGTTTTGTCGATTTCTACTACAACTTAGATGAAATTATGCTCGACCTGAAAGTCAGCGCCGGAAAATTCCTTGCTAATGACTGGGGCGTACGCACAGAAGTGTCGCGCAATTTCGAAAGCGGCTTAAAACTCTCTTTTTGGTATACGGTGACAAATGGCCACGATCGCATCAATGGCTCCATCTACTACGATAAAGGCTTCTCAATCAGCATGCCGCTCGATATTTTCTACACCTGCAGCTGCCGTGAAAAGTGGAAATATGGCATGTCTGCCTGGCTCCGCGACGTTGGCTACCGCGCACCTTCTGGCCTAAGGCTGTATGAGACTGTAAGGGATCAAAGGATTTACTAACCTAAGTTTTAGAATATGTTCTTACATATTTGGAGTGCTGCGGCTTGTCGAACATAAAAAAAACCCTGTTAAATCCCTATTCTGAAGTGTTTGACAAGTCAAACACGACTAAAGCGGTGACGAGTCACCGCACTCCAAATCGATTTTCTTAAGTTGATGACATTGGGTTAATACTTACAGCTACTTGCTACGCCACATTCACGACTTGTTTTTTAGTAAGGGCCGCCGTAATGCAATGTTTGGTTTTCAATCATATCAATTAGCACATCTTCGGGATATGTTGTTGTAAATTTGCGGGCAAAAATAGCGCCGCTTGAGTATGCCTGGCCAAGTAAATTCTCGTTAAAATTTGATGTTTCAAAAAAATGCCAAGGGCTGGCCCCGCCATTGATCGCATCGCGCCAATTTACGTAAGTAAAGGAATGGTTTGCCACTTCAGGAAGACAATTATGAACTGCAAAAAGGCTGGCGAAATAGGATTCTTGATCGTTTGGATGCCGGGCAACTACACGTATAATAGCCTCATCTTGGGCAATAATTTCTGCATGGCGCCTATTCAATACCATCCATTCTGCATTGCCAAAACGATATTGTGGAAATAATTCAGTGATTTCCCTTGGATTGCTAGACGGCCACCATGGTTTTGAAAAAGCCATGTGTGTACGAGGATCGGATATTAAAATAGCGTAGATTTTATCCAAACTATACAAAGGAATGCAAGCCTCGGATAAAAATACAAATTTTTCATTTTCAGGATTTTTTATAGCTTCTTGAATTAACACCTGCCAAGCCTTGACATGAATACTCCAAGAGGTGGGAACAATTTTAGAAATACGGCTGCCTGCAAAATACGGGTCAGATAAAGGTTTGACTGAATGTATATAGACATTGTAGAGATCCTTAGATTTTTCTATTTGCTGTTGCCAAAGTTTAGGGTGATTGAGATCTGACCTGGTTAAAAAGAGTAAAGCGATCTTTCCTTGGTTGGCAGATAGTTCAAAGCTTACAAATAGTAAAAAAGAAAGTATCAGCGCAGCAATTTTATCCTTATAATTCATATTTTTCCTAAAAATAGATGCCGAAAGTTGCAGAAACTGAGTACATTTGCCAATCGATTTTACCGGTCAATGGGCTGGAATTGCTGGATTGCCCTATTATTGTGCCTGAGTTATTGATGAGGGTTTGCGAAATTTGAAGCGAATCATTTGAGTGTTTACTGATATAATACTGGTAATAACCATTTAAGCCTATGATGCACCCTTCCCATAAATCGTATTCCCAACCTAATTTTACTTTTAAGCCTTCGTAAACGCTCTTTTTTGTATTTACTTTTCCTGCGGCTAATGCTGAAAAACCATCTGTAGATGACTGCTCTGAATTCCATTTGGTATCGCCTTTCACATATCCGCAATGATATTCTAAGTCTGCTTTCATAAGCATGCAGGGCATAAAATAATATTTCGATTGAATTCCTATCCATCCATCTTGATAAAGTTTGTTGTCCCTGAAATTCTCTATAGTGTAGTTAAGAGAGTCTTCAGGGCTTGTAAAAATGGACCGGCTATTATGAAAACGACGGTTTTGTAAAAGGTAGCCTGCCTTGGCAGTGATGGAAAACGCGGAACAAACTAAGTATTCATACCCGAGGCTTGTTTCAAAATATTCACCGTAAATTTTTGAATTATGAGATTTTTCATTAGTAAATACACTGAAAGCATTCTCCTGGATATTACCCTTAAAATCATAGCCTTTGCCATATAGGATGCCGCCGCCTTCAATTTGAAAGACCATGTGTGCAAGGCGCCCTTCCTGCGGGGCAACCTTTAATCCAATGCAGCTATCTAAGGCAGCAGCTTTCCACTTTATATCTTGAAAGGTATTGTAGAAAAGAAAAGGTGCTGAATAGCGGTAATTTTCAACATGCGCTCCTATTTCTGTATAGACTTCCCAAAAATTTTCTGAAAATAAGTTTGCATCTGTCAATAATAGTAAACTAAAAAAAATGCGCCGCATACAGTCCTTTAGACCGATGATGAAATGATCGATCCAGTTATTCATTATAAATGAAGTTATGACCTAATTAGCTGACAAAATACTTTTTTACAATGGTTTTAATATAACAGCTTGGCAACTCTGGTTGCAGCATAGGTAAGAATGAAGTCGGCGCCTGCGCGTTTGATAGAGAGCAGGCACTCCAAAAATGCCTGGTCGGCATCGAGCCACCCTTTTTCCGCAGCGGCCATAATCATCGAATATTCCCCGCTGACATGGAAAGCGGCAATGGGAAGATTAGTTGTTGCGCGCACCTTGGCAATTATATCTAAGTAGGCCAGCGCAGGTTTTATGAGGAGGATGTCAGCCCCCTCTGCTTCATCCAAGGCGCATTCAAGCAGTGCCTCTCGAATGTTAGCAGGGCTTAGCTGGTAATCTTTTTTATCGCCTATGCGCGGCGCAGAATCGAGCGCTTCGCGAAAAGGGCGATAAAACGCCGAAGTAAATTTTGCAGAGTAAGAAAGGATGCTTACATTTGGAAAGCCATTTTCATCTAAAGTCTGTCTAATGTGCGCTACCCGGCCGTCCATCATATCGCTTGGCGCCACTACATCAGCCCCAGCATGGGCTGCCAGTAAAGACATTTCTGCCAGCATAGCCAAAGTGGCATCATTGTCGACACTGTTATGGCGGTTCAATACCCCATCATGCCCATGGTCTGTATACGGATCGAATGCAATATCAGCCATTACACATAATTGCGGAAATTCTTTTTTGATGCGTTCAATCCCTTTCCCCAGCAGATTGCCTCTTCTTACACCCTCGCTCCCCCAGCTATCCCTTTTTTCGCGTGGAATGTAGCAAAAAAGATCGATAGCTTGTATTCCTTGATCTATAGCTTCTTTAATAACTTCAATGGCTAAATCAAGCGAATAGCGAAAGACTCCCGGCATGCTGGCAATCTCCTGCCGGATTTTTTCGCCTTCAATAATATAAAGTGGAAGCACGAATTGCCGCGGATCGAGCCGGGTTTCCCGTACTAGCGAACGAATAGCCTCGCTTTTACGGTTGCGCCGCGGCCGTCTTACCAGATAAGGCGCCACTAAATTTTCTCTCTCCGCTTCTAACCTGTCCATGCTTTCCTCTTTAGCTTAATTAAAGAATCCAGGATAATTCTGATAGATTATGATCAGTGTAACAATTTTAACAAAAAATAGCGCAAATTATTTAGAACAGGTGCTAGCTGCTCTAGTATCTTTTGATGAAGTCCTCATTTATGATACCGGTTCAACAGATAATACCCTGCTTATTGCCAAAAAATTCCCTAATGTCACCATAAGGGAAGGCATATTGGAGGGGTTCGGGCCAACCCACAACAAAGCTTCTGCTGCTGCTAAACACGACTGGATTCTCTCCATAGATAGCGATGAAATTGTCACTCCCGAGTTGCAGCAGGAAATTCTAGGGCTGAAACTTGACCCTTCTAAGGTGTATTCCATAAGACGCAATAATTATTATAATGGCAAATGGATTAAGTGGTGCGGCTGGTATCCGGACCGGCAATACAGATTATATAATCGGCACCGCACGCAGTTTGATGATGCCCAGGTGCATGAATCCATTATGCTCGCGGATATGCAGCGCACCCCCCTGCAAAATGCTCTGATACATTATCCCTACTCTTCAACTGCTGACTTTCTGCAGAAAATGCAAAAATATACAGAACTCTTCGCTGAACAAAATAAAGGTAAGAAAAGCTCCTCTACCGGCAAGGCAATTAAACACGCGCTTTATGCTTTTTTTAAATCCTACCTTCTTAAAAAAGGTTTTCTTGGAGGTGCAGAAGGATTTACTATAGCCGTTTATAATGCCAACACTGCTTTTTATAAGTATTTAAAGCTAGCTGAAAAAAACAAAAACAAACAAAATTAAATATTTACTAAATAAATAAATTAGTTTAACAAAAGTTTAATATCAACCATCTATAATTAAATTATAAATTAGTAAATGGAGATATTAAATATGTCATCACCAATAGATAGAAAATCAATGGATATTGAAAATCAAAAACACCAAGTAAGTACCGATCCAAAAGATTTTCACCCGGAGATTGAAGTTAAAGAATCTACTGTAGATAAAACCTCAAGATTTATGCACGCATTTCTATTTGCTGCCTTAGGCGCAGCCATGATTGGAGCAGCTGCCAGTTTCGTTTTTGCTCCTAATCCGGTTTCTGTGCTGGTATTTGCAGTGGCAGGCGTAGCCCTGACAGCACTCATGCTCAAAGTAACAATACCTGAACTTATCCCGCTTCTTCCTGAACCTCTGCGTTCAGCCGCCCACTATCTTTGGGGCTCAGCGGTGGAATTAGTGGCAGTTGCTGCCAGCGCTCTTCTCTATCCAAGCGCCGCAATTGATCTGGACCCAAAAGAGCTGCCGCCTCCAGTGAATGGCAAACAACGCGTAACGATTATGGTGCACGGCTTCTTGCATAATAAGTCCGGCTGGGAATACATGAAGCATACTTTTAAGGCTAATGACATGGGGCCGGTATTTACTGTAAATTTGGGGCATCCGCTTCATTCTATAGAGGACTTTGAAAAAGTTTTGGCTAAGAAAGTCGATGAAATAAAAAAATTAGCAGGCGGCGCTGAACTAGAAATAGATTTAGTGGCTCACTCGATGGGTTCATTGGTTTCAATCGATTATGCTGCAAAATTGCAAGAAAACCCTAAAAAAGGCATTAGAATCAGCTCTATTACCACTTTGGGCGGTCCGATTAAAGGCACGCCGATGGCCGAATTGGCGCGTTTTTGCCCATGCGCCGACCAAATGCGCAGCCGCAGCCAGTTTCCAGTGGACTTAGAAGAAAGATGCAAAAAGTTAGACAAGATACAGTTTAACCACTTTGGCTTCGGCGCCGACTTAATCGTACCCGCTAGCCGTTCCCACTATGAAGGTAAAAATCATAAATATGCCTTCTTCCCTCACCTAGGACACTTGAGCGGCATGTATTCTCAAGAGGTTTCCGATGCTGCTATCCGCGGCATCAAAGCCAGACGAGCAGAAGAGGCCAAAGAAGCTGCTAAAACCCTTGGTGAAAAAGCAAAAGAGGGCGTGAATGCTGCCGTAGAAATTGCAGGCGAAAAACTGCATAATGTCAAAAAAGGCGTTCAACGCGCCTGGAATGTCCTCCAGAACGACGGCAGGAATGGAGCCCCATTCTTCTTTCCCTCTTTTCTTAGACAATCCTAAACCATAAAAGCGAATAAAAAAGGGTAGGGCAGCATCCACGCTGCCCTACCCTTTTTTATTCCTATGCGCATTCAATTTATCAACATATTTTTTACAATTTAAACGCAAAGTTCGCAAAGGCGCAAAGATTCCAACCTATAATTTTAGGATTTTTTCACATTGCCCTTTCTTTGCACCTTTGCGTTTAAAATATAAAGTTATGGGTAATAAGATGAGCACATGGACAGGATTTACTTTTGGAGCTTTTGGTAAACGGCTTCCATGCCATTTAAGGTTTGCTCAAAGGTAAATGACTGCAGGGCCAATTTATGGGCGGCCTCTCCATGAATCTTGAGCAATTGCGGCATCAGCAAATAGCGCCTAACCCGTTCGGCAACTTCTTCCGGAGCATTGACCGGCACAGTGAAGCCCGTTTTAGTGTCCAGACACACCTCCGGCAATCCCCCGACCGTCGTTGTAATGAGCGGTTTTTTTAAAAAAGCCGCTTGCAGGCTGGCCTGGCTGACGCCTTCATTAGCCGTACTTAGCAGCATAAATACATTCATCAAGGCCATGGCCGGATAGGGATTTGCCATATGCCCGGTAAAAATAACTTTATCAGCCAGGCCCAGCTCCTCCCGCTTTTTAAGCAATACCTCCTGATAGGGGCCAGCGCCAATTACCAGCCATTTTAAGGCTGGTTCTTTTTCCAGTTGTTTTGCAGCTAACAAAAGATCCATGACCCCTTTCCAGGAACGCAGCATGCAGACGGTGCCGATAACAAAATCAGAAGGCTGCAAGCCATATTGCTGCCGCAATGCTGTTTCTAAACTGGCATCAGAACGTATTTTAACCGGATCTATGCCCGTTGGAATGGAAATGCACTGCTCTGCCGGAATCTGCGCTTCCTTCCGAATAGTTTCCGCAATAGACTTACAGGTAGTGACCGTCATATCGGCCAGGTAATGGTAAAGCAAGCGGCTATTCAGGCCAGGCTTTGAGGGAGTCGATAAATGGCGCGTACGCACTACTTTACGGCCCATTAAACGCCCTGAAATCCCGCCCAGCCAAGCATCGGCTGAAGAGTGCGTATTTATCAGGTCGATGTGGTGTTCTTTAATAATTTTGCAAAGCTGCCAAATAGCCGAAGGCGCATGGCGGATTTGCAGCGGCAGCTCATAAACAATAAAACCTGCATCCCGGGCCTTGCCCGCCAGTTTTGCACCCTGAGCTACAGCAAATAGCAAAGTGTGCCCTCGCTGATGCATGCCAATGGCTTCAGCTAAAATGCGTATTTCTTGACCGCCCCAGCCTATAGAGGCTTCTGTATGGAGGATATTCACGATTGCCTCACTAACTGTTGATAAATTTTCTTATGGCCGGAAGAAAAAGGGAGCTGCTGAAGTTCATTGAGTGGAATCCAAATAAAATCCGCTTGCATAAAACGCTGTTCCGCACGCAATACATGAGGAATTAAATCTGCGCGATAGCGGGTAAAAAACTGCCGCACCGGAGCTAATTTATCTAAGTAAACAGTTTTATCCAGCCAGACAGCTTCTGCAATTAAAGAGAGGTTTTGTTCTTCAGTTTCAAAATAAGGAAACTCGTACAAATCCTGCATAATCTCCCCTTTCCTTCCTTTTTTCACCAGGCAAGCATCTCCGCATAACACTAGCACTACTTGCCGCATTAGTTTGGTTATGGTCTGCGCTTTGCTTTTCACCGGCAATTTCTGGGTCAAGCCTTGCTGATAGGCACCACAGCTCATTTTTAAAGGACATTGGCAGCATTTCGGCTGTTTAGTGCAGATCAGGGCACCAAGTTCAATCAAGGCTTCGCTAAATACCCACGGCTTTGCTTGAGGCAGGATCCCTTGTACCAGCTCGCGCAGTTTTTGCTGTGTTTTAACTTTGGCAATGTCCTCACAACAGGTAAAATAACGGCTTATCACCCGCAGCACATTGCCGTCAACAGCTGCAGCACGTTGTTTAAAGGCAAAGTTTCTGATGGCGCCTAACGTATACGGGCCAATTCCTTTAATTTTTTTTAGATCCTCTGGATCGCTAGGCAATTCACCTTCATAGTACTCCACCAGAAATTGTGCAGCTTTATGCAGATTGCGCGCTCTGGAATAGTACCCTAAGCCTTCCCAATTTTTTATTACATCCTCCAATTGCGCAGCGGCCAGCGAAGCAATGGAGGGAAACCTGCGCATCCAGCGCTCAAAAAAAGGGACCACTACTTCTGCCCGGGTCTGCTGCAGCATAACTTCAGAGACCCAAACGGCGTAAGGAGTGGGTTTGTCGCGCCAGGGGAATTCCCGCTGCTCTTTTTCAAACCAAGTAATTAGGGATTTAGTATCAAATTGCTGCATTTTAATTTTACAAATAAGTTTTTTTCGCAGTAACTATATCATTTTGTGCATTTTATGCTTATATTTGCTATCCTTTATCTGATTTAAGCTTTTTACTAATTGTGCGGCATGACAAGAAACGTACTTACTCTTATAGATTTAGCTCTTTTTGGCCTGGCAGCTTTACTGTTATTGCTGGCCCTATTTTTTCACTTTAATTTTAGCTCTTCTTTGACTGACTTTAAACCAATAAACAAAACCCGGCCTAAACCCAGCCTTTTTTTCACCCAAAAACAACAGGCCTATGATGCCATCGAAAGTTCTTTGCTGCGTTTGGTGTATGAGCCTCCTTCGGTTAAGCTGCCTGATTTAAGGCAGTTATTGACCTACTACGGCCCCAACGGCAGACCTGACATAGTTCAAGACCAAGCCGCTATGCATTTCTCTCTTACCGACGGCAAAAGCCAAGCCACCTCGGCTCCCGGCAAGAAAATCTATTTGCTATATGACCGCACCCAAACACCGAACCGCTACATTTTCAGCCCGCAAAACGAACCCACATCTCTCTGGATAGAAGCAGATATCCGCGGCAATGAAGCTTTAGTTAAAGTCTATATGAAAGGGGAGAACGAGCAAATCATCCATGCGCCTCCAGCATTGGCGGAACTAAAACTTGCACAAAAAGAAATGATTCGTTCAAGCAGCCTCGGCAATTGGGAAATCGGCAAATGGAAGGTGGATGGCACGCTTTTAGGCAGGCAAAAAGCCCGCTGGTATGGGGCCGATAAATTTTTAGAAAAACATGGCGGAGAAGAGTACAAGGAAGAAAGCGGCAAGCAGCGGATCGATTTTGGCGAAAATGATGAAGTGTATTCCATCTATGTCGGTTTAAATGATACAGCAATATGGGAAGACGGCCGCTGGCGCCTGGTAAAACCAGGTCCTCTCAGCCAAGGAAAGCCATTACTGTTAATAAAAAAAATCGATGAACGGCTAATGAACCTCGATTTATGGGATAGTGAAGGGAAAAATAAAATCGTGCTGACTTTGCTTAAATCCACAGAAAATTGGTCGCCGCAAAAAGCAGAGCAGGACTTTAAATTTATTGCTGCCCGCACAAGATCGCAGTATATATTTGAAGTGCAAAAAGAGAGGGTATTGCTAAAGCCGCAAGATTGGCTGATATTCCTTGACGGATCATGGAAAGCGCTTAGCAATGAACAGGAAATTGACGATTACGTGAACCGAAAAATTCGAGGCACTTTGTTTGTGTTTGACGGGATTGCAAAAAAAGAGGAAAGGCAGATGCTGCAGGCGACACTTTTCAGCCCCAGCCGCTCCGATAGCCATGTGGTTGAAATCCCGCTTCCCCAAGGCAATGTCAGTGTAATCACTGTGCCTGCGGCGCAGACAAGCCAGCCTGCAGAACCATTAATTCCAAGTCATATGGGGCCTATCCGCCCGCCAATTAATATGCCTTTAGATAATAATTAGGAGCCTCCGTGAAGATTAAACTCTTTATCACAATAATAGCCTTATCGTTTATGCCCTCTCTGTATGGACAAACCATAGCGGAAAAAAAACAGGGATTGCATAAGGGCGGCATGGACATGGATAAGGAAAGCCAGAGGGTGCTGCAGTCCGTAAACCAATCGCTCGCACTAAAAAAAAGCGTACTTAAAAGCCTTTATGCGCAAGCTGTTGAACTCTACAATGAAGAAGCCTGCCCTGAACAATACCAGCAGTTGCTGCAGCATATTAATTGCATACGGGCTGAAATGGCCATGGAGGAACGGGAATGGCGCGACCGCGCATCCCAGCATAGCCAAGCCGACAACTATGCTTTATGGCATCAACCGGAAACAAATGTTGAACAGCTTGTCATCGATTTCGGTTCGCAGGAATACGTCTATTTGATGACGCCTGAAATTGCGGGCATCCGTTTAAGCGTTAATTCAAACATTCCGATTCCCAGGGAATCCTGGAGCGAGCTCCTTGAGCTGGTGCTTTCCCAAAATGGGATCGGCATCAGGCAGGTAAACCCTTTTCTGCGGGAGCTCTATGTAATAAATAATGGGCCTTGCGGACTAAAGTACATCACGAACAATCGCATGGACTTGGAGTTTTTCCCGCCAGAAACGCGCGTCGGTTTTATGCTTTCGCCAAATCCGGCCGAGATCAGGCGCATCCTCATGTTTTTGGATAAATTCATCAATCCCAACACCACCCTCCTGCATCTGATAGGCAGGGATATATTACTTGTCGCCTCTGCAGCGGAAATCGTCGACCTTTTAAAACTTTACGATTTTGTAGTGGCGAACCGCCATGACCAGCAGTATAAGCTAATTCCTTTACGCCGCTTGCCGGCTGAGCAAATGGCGCAAATGCTGTACGCCCTTTTTGACCAAGCCCCCATTAGCCGCGCTTGCGGCCCGCGGGTACCTCCTCCCCCCAAACCCGCAACGCCCCCATGCACCCCCGGAGGCCCTGCTGTAATTCCAGCTCCCATTGAATTTGATTGCAATGAAGAAGCCGGCGGCTTGAAGATCATTGTCATGTCGGGATTGTGCCAAGCCCTGTTTCTAGTAGGAACGCCTGATGAGATCTGCCGCGCCGAGCAAATGATTTGCGAAGTGGAGTGCCAAATTGGAAATGCCCGTGAAAAGGTGGTCTACTGGTATATCACTAGATATTCCGATCCGGAAGAGCTAGCCGACATCCTGTTCCGCATTTACAATATGATGATTCAGGAAAGAGTGATCGTGGTTCCGGGAGGCCCTGGCGGTCCGGTAGTGGATAGCGGAAACGTCACCACAATAGTGGAAGAAAAGCCTACAGCCCTTTATAAATACCCTGAACAGCTCTATCAAGAGAATTGGTTCCAGGAAGGGGATGTCGCAGTCAACCCTGCGCCAGTCACATTAGTGCCCAACAGAGTCGCAAGGCCGCCCAATGAGGGCCGCCCTAACTTTATTGTAGATCTAAAGACAGGCGCTATCGTCATGGTTGTTGAAGAAGACCTGCTGGAAAAATTATTGGAGGTCGCCCGCAAATTAGACGTCCCCAAGAAAATGGTGCAGATCGAAGTTTTGCTGTTTGAAAAAAGGCTGCGCGAGTGCACCGACTATGGTTTAAATCTTTTGAGAATAGGTGCAGCTGCTTCCAATACCCATGCCACAAGCTTAACCTATAATGACCACAAGGACGGCCCTTGCCATGGCATCCTGCATTTTATGATTAGCCGCATGGCTAATCACGGACTGCCTGCTTATGACTTTGCCTACAATTTTCTCCTTTCCCAGGAAGACGTGCAAATTAACTCCAACCCCTCTGTACTCACGATGAACCAAACTCCCGCCAGAGTGGCGATTGTGGAAGAGTTTTCAATCAATACGGGAACTTTTGAGGTTGAAACGGTAAAAGGGGTGACGTTAAAGGATGCTTATACCCGCGGCCAGTATGGTATTACCTTGGATATCATTCCAACCATCCATATGCGTGATAGCTGCGAGGATTTTGACGATGACTCGCCTAATATGATCACCCTGGAGACTAACGTCAACTTTGACACTATCCAGAGCGATATCGCTAACCGCCCGACAGTTGTCCGGCGCAACATCACTAACGAAGTTATCATCCCCGATGGACAAACTGTAATTTTGGGAGGCTTAAGAAGGAAAAATTCCCATGATAAACGGGATGGCATTCCTTTTTTATGTGAAATTCCCGCTATAGGTAAATTGTTTAGCACTGTCGGCATGAAAGATGACAAGACTGATATGTATATCTTCATTACCCCCAAAATAGTGGTGGATCCAGCCGAAGACCTCTATCGGATCCGTGCAGAAGAAATGGCCCGCCGCCCTGGCGATATTCCCGATTTTCTATGCAGATTGGTAGAAGCGCGCGAATATGAAAGGACCCGCATTTTCGCCCAAAGCATGAAAATTTTATTGGGCCGCGAACCCGGCCGTTGCATAGCCCCGCTAGATGGTGTACCAACAATGGATTGCCCCGCGGAAACTTGCGAGTACATGGGAGAGTACGATGGAAGGTAAAAACCTCCTGCAAAGAGGGAAAAAATGGCTGGAAGGACTAACCGGAAAACAAGCAGAACAACCGCATCATGAGCCTGTCCAGCTAAATACCTTATCATTTAGCGATGAATTATTGCGTCAAGGCGCTTTCAGCGGTGAAGATTCCCATCAAATGCTGGCGCGGCAATTCGGCATTCCGGTCTATGCCGATCTTCCGCAGTCCCGGCTGCATAAAGATATGTTCCGCAAAGTGCCCTATGCATTTGTAAAAAAGCATACTGTCTTGCCGATCGAAGATGAAGCGGGCGCAATTATCATTGCCGTGGCCGACCCGCTCAATCTCGAGCCTTTGGAAGAATTAAGGCTTATGCTCAATCACCCGGTGAAGCCGGTATACGCCCCCAAAGAAGTCATTATCTCCGCCATCAACGACCGCTACAATGTAGAGCATGGCGAGGCTTCCCAACTCCTGGCCAACCTCTCAGACCAAAATGAAGAGAGTAAAGAAGACGAAATTGAAGTTTACGACTTGCTCGATGATTCGCAAAGCCAGGCTACGATTATCAAACTGCTGAATTTAATCCTATCTGAAGCCATACAGCAAAACGCCTCCGATATCCATTTTGAGCCGACAGAAAGCGGCATGCGCGTGCGCTACCGCATCGATGGCGTGCTGCACAACCGCCATTCCCCCGCCCTTGAATACCAGGCACAGCTGCTTACCCGCATAAAAGTGATGTCCAAATTAGACATCGCCGAAAGGCGCTTGCCGCAAGACGGCAGGATCAAGCTGAAGATGGGGCGCCGCGAAATCGACTTTCGCGTCAGCACAGTGCCCATTGTAGGCGGCGAAAGAATCGTCTTGCGTATCCTGGATAAAGGCAATGTGCAATTGGGTTTGGATACGATGGGCATGCTTCCAAATGTACAAGAAGTATTCAGCAGCCTTATCCACCTGCCGGAAGGCATTGTATTAGTGACCGGCCCTACAGGCAGCGGTAAAACCACTACCTTATACAGCGCCATTTCCGACATCTACGACGATGAAATCAATATTATGACCATAGAAGATCCTGTAGAATACAATCTGAAAGGGATTGCCCAAATCGGGGTGCGGCATAACATCCAGCTGGACTTTGCCAAAGGGTTAAGGCATATTCTCCGCCAAGACCCTGATGTTATCATGATCGGTGAAATCCGGGATGCTGAAACCGCTGAAATCGCCATACAGGCTGCTTTAACAGGACACCTGGTATTAAGCACCCTGCACACCAATGATGCGCCTTCCGCTATCACCCGTTTGGTGGATATGGGAATTGAGCCTTACCTGCTTTCTTCAAGCATTGCCGGAGTGCTGGCCCAGCGTTTAGTGCGCCGCATCTGCCCTAACTGCAGCGAGGTCTATACGCCCGCGGACAAAGAACTGCAAAGCCTGGGCTTAACCGCAGATAAGCTGCCGCATGGAGGGCTTTTCAGAGGCAAAGGCTGCCAATCCTGCTATGGCTACGGCTACCGCGGCCGCCACGGTATTTACGAGCTTATGCCTGTCAACCACGTCTTGCAAAAACAAATCGTAAAAAGTCCCGACGCTATCGAGTTAAGGCGCCTTGCCATGGAAAATGGCATGATGGCCTTGCGCGACCATGGAGCCTTTTTAGCGGCAAATGGCATCACTACAGTTCCCGAAGTGCTGCGCGTCACTCGCGGCATTGATGAGGAGTAGCATTTATGCCTTTGTACCAATACCAGGCTCTCGATCAACTCGGCAAAAAACAAAGCGGAGTTATTGAAGCCCAGTTAGAAAAAGAAGCCAAAGAAAGGCTGCGGGAGCGGGGCTTAATGGTCGTCTCCCTGGCGCAAAAGGCGGGAGTATCCTCGCGGCAAAATTTAAAAGGAGAAAATCTGCAAGCTTTTACCATGCAGCTGGCGCAGTTAGTGAATGCCGGAGTGCCTCTATACGAAAGCCTCGTCGCTATTGAAGAACAGTACCGCCACGAATCATTCCATCGCATTCTGTTAAGCCTCTGCGACCAAATCAAACGCGGCAGTTCATTATCCGAAGCGATGAAGCAATATCCGGACAGTTTCGACAAGCTTTACAGCTCAATGGTGGCGGCCGGCGAAGCGGCAGGAGCTTTAGGCCTAATTTTAGAAAGGCTGTCGCAATTGCTGTCCAAGCAGCTTAAAATGCGCAAAGAACTTTCAGCAGCCATGATTTATCCCGGGGTATTGGCCTGCTTTTCGTTGCTCGTAATCGGCATGCTTTTAGGGTTTGTCGTCCCCTCTATTGAAGGGATGTTTGCCGAGCGGCAGCTCAATGGATTTACGAGCTTCGTACTGGGGCTTAGCCGTTTTTTTCGGGAAAAGTGGTGGCTTTATCTCCCCGCCTCTCTTGGAATATTCAGCTGGGCTTTTTTTCAATTGCGTTCGCAGAAAGGCAAATTATGGCTGCAGCGTTTTGTCTTAAAAATTCCCGTAGTGAAGCGGCTGGCCATCCAAACAGCAGTGGCCCGTTTTAGCCGCACCCTATCCACACTGCAGCAAGGAGGCCTTCCGCTTATCGACGCGCTGCGCATGTCCACCGAAGTGATGAAAAACATTGCCTTGGAAGAGGAAATGAAAACCGCAGAACTAAAAATCATAGAGGGCAGCTCCTTGAGCACGCAATTAAGCCGCTCCAAGTTTATCCCCTCCATGGTCAGCCGCATGGTCAGGGTCGGCGAAGACAGCGGCAACCTTCCCATCATGCTGGAAAAAATTGCCGATATGTACGAGGAAAATCTGGAAAAAACCTTGGCTACCGTCACCGCTCTAGCCCAGCCTATTATTTTAATTATAATGGGCGGCATTATCGGCATGGTCATGATCGCCATTCTGCTCCCGCTGACAGATGTAGCTTCTTTCTCATTAAACTAAGAGATTATCTTCTTTTTTTAGATTTAATAAGGTATAATTGCGCTAATATAATGAGGTTTTTATATGCACAAACTAAAAAGAAGATGCGTCACTCTGATCGAAATGATGATCGTCATGTTCCTAATCGCATTGATTATCGGCGCTGTGGCCTATAAATATCAGGGCAGCTTGGAAGAAGGCAAAGCCTTTAAGACTAAAGTGGGTATGGAGAAACTATCTACGATCCTGACTTTGATCGCGTCGAACGACCCCTCATTCGATATTGACAAATGGGATGAGTACGTACAACGATCACCGCTGGTAAGTAATGCCAATGATTTAATATATGACGGCTGGGGCAAAAAGTATAGCCATAGATTAACGGATAAAGGTGAAATAGAAATTTATTCTGAACGTTACACTGATTACCTTCGAAAGAATCCCGGGACTATGTTTGGGGATAAAAAGTAAGCCGCTTCATGCGTTCCCTGCCCCTGCATAGAAAGCAAAATCCCTACCGGTTTACCTTGCTTGAAATGTTAATTGTCATGGCGCTCATCGCCATGACAGCAGGGCTTATCGGTTTTAAAGTAGCCGATCTCTTAGAGCAGCAGCGCTTTCGCGCCGGGGTTGACCAGGTTGTAGACAAACTAGCCTCCGCGCAAAACCTCATGCTGATTTTTCAAACCGATGTAACTGTGCAATTTGAAAGCAGCGCAAACGGCGAGCAGCTGTGCCTTATCGATTGCGACTATCCCCTTCCGCATCAGCTTGCAAAGTTGTTAAACCAAGACCAAGTGCTTAAAGGCATCAAACGGGTGAGCTTTAAAGATAAAGAAACAAACGGGGAAATAAACAGCCTTAAGTTTTCCAGCTTGCGTTCGCAGTTACCTGAGGGAGTATTGCTCCTTTCCGGCTATAACGATCTGCGTCAGGAAGGCCCTATGTATAGGGAATTAGCGCTCTCAGGTCAAATGAGTCCGATAGCCTTAAAGCCAAAGCCGGATACCGCTTTTAAAAAACCAGAAAGCGCCGCAGTGTACCCAAGCGATCTCCGCGCCGAATGGAAATTGAAACAAGAAGAACCTGCCAATGCGCAAATCTCCTCTTAATGCCATACAATTTAAAAGGCGCAATTTCCTCCTCTTAGAGGTCTTGATCGCTTTGCTGCTGGTTGTTTTATGTGCATCTCCTTTTTTTTCTTCTCAAGTGTTTGTATACAAACAAGAAGCGCAATTTCAAACTAAACTGGAGCTGGAACGGATTGTCAATCTATTGTTTGTCAATGTCATGCAAAACCTGTATGAAAATAAGATTTCCTGGCAGCAGATCGCAGAACAGCAAGAACAATCCTTTGGCAATGAGGCGGAGTCTTTTTTTCCTAAGCATCTTCCCTGCACTGCTACTTACACTTTTAAGGATGGAAGGGTCAAACCGGCTGAAGACACACTAGTCGCCAGGCACTATTACCGGAAGAAACTCATCATTGCCGTAACCCCAAAAACAGCCAATCTGCCAAAAATGAACTACACCTATGAGGTGATGTTGGTGAAGGAACATCCCGGAATCACAGCAGAAGCACAACTTGAAGAACTTGAAGATGAAAAAGAACTTGACGCTGAATAGGCGTGAACGCCGCCTTGTTACTCTTTTGGAGGTGATCATTGCTTTGGTGCTTTTAGGGGTCCTGCTGTCTGCACTCTTCGGGTATTACCGCTACATGGAAGTGCTTAGCCAAAAAATGGGGGAGCAACGGCAGGAAAACTTCAGAATCCTTTATGCACAGTATAGGTTGGCCCAAGTACTGCCCAAGATTATGTTTAAGCACCCCTTAGGAAGAAAATTCCATAGATACATATTATATACCTCAAAAGATGGGCAAGGGGCAATTGCATCTGATGATGACAGCTTGGTCTTTGTCTATGACAACGGCATCAAGGCAGATCCCCTCTATGCCAATACTGTGATAGGGCGGCTATATAGAGATGCTGAAAAACGGCTCATCTTGGCCACCTGGCCTTCTTTGACCGGCAACGACGAGAATCCGCCCATGCTGCATGAAATTCTATTGGAAAACGTCGAAAAATTGGAATTTGCCTTCTACGTGCCCCCGTATAAAGAAGATAAACCCAGAGCAGCCGGCAGCCAAAAAGCGCCGGAATTGATCAACTTTGATTTATACGGCCGCTGGCACAAACATGGATGGCCTCTTGGCGAACCAGCCATTCCCACTTTGCTGCAAGTAATTGTAAAAGCAAACAACAAAGAATACACTTTTGCCTTTGTACTTGGCCAAACAACTATTCCAATCATTTATTCGGATAATTGACCATGCGGGCCTTATTTAGGTTCACCGAGCTCATTAGGCCCTCTTGCCCATTAACTCCCCAATCAATACAGGCATCTCATCCAAACCACATTATGCAAGGCTTGCAGCAGACCTGGTTAAGTCTCAACAATATTCTTAAGATATTTAGGGAGCCTGATCTGCAGCCGCATGAAACATTTTTAGATGCCCCCCAAAATTTTGACAATAGCTGCCAGATTTTAATGAACACCCTCTGGTATCTTTCACAGGCAAACGAAGCAGCTGGCAAAACCAGGGAAGCGATTGCAAGCTTTTTACAAACAAGTTCCTCCAGTGTATTAAAAGGGTATTTAGTCAACCCTAATCGGATACTGCGTGAAAAAATCCCGTTTATCTGGTGTTTGCTTGAACACCTTGCCCCTCTTTGGCCGACTGATCCTGATACAGAACAAGAAGTACTAGCTCTTTTTTCGCAGGCATGGAATGAATGCTTTCAATCCTTCGCTAAGGAACAAAACCAGCAGCATGCTCCTGAGCTTTTTCTTCTTTCAGCACTTATTAAAGTTAAAGCAGGCATTGCTCAACCCTTTTCAGACAAGCTTTTACAGCAATTAATTAAACACACTCTCCCCTGCCCGCCAGCTAATCTTGAGCTTGAGCCTTTCTTACAGCATCAGGAGTTTCTCAAAACCCTGTTTGCGTCTTTAATAGCTTCCTTCATTAAGCGTTTAGAGCATAATTCTCTATGCAAAAGCCGCGCTGGCGGCTCTTTTACGTCAGCTTCAGAAAGCGACCTTGCAGAAGCGCATGCCATTATGGCTGAGATGAAAGATGCTATCTATCCCTTGCAGGCTCTGCTCAGCTTGTTCGCAATTTCAAGCCAAAAGGGCTGGACTGCATACTCGCCAAGTATTTTGGCACTTACAGGCCCTCTAGAAGCAATTTTACAGCTGAAATTAAGGGAGCTGCTTGAAAACTGCAGCCGGATAATCCTGTATCCAGAGCAGCAGGCTGGGGAGCTTGCAGCTTCCCTCTTCGGTTTAAGAGCTGCTTTAAATTTAACTACAAACCTTAGCGGCTTGCACGGCAAGATTATTCAAGCCCTGCCCTGCATTAAATCTCTATTCACAAACAACAAGCAGCATCCATTGCCTTTGCCTGTAATAGAACTGTCCGCAATCCTTCTTGAAACCTGGGGTTGTTTATGCCGCAGCCTCGAAATTTATTTGCTGGCCCAAATGCTAAAAAATGCCTGCATTGCCAGCAGGCTTTCTAAAGCAGAGTCTATATGGCCGCTTATGAGCCGTTATTTACGTTTAGCTAAAGTAATTGTGAAAAAAAACACTATAGTTGCCAATACCTTTAAATATGATGTAAGCAGGGTAGCTTCTTCCTTAAAACTTGCAGTACAGAACGAAGAGTTTTCAACCGAAGACTTTGAAAACAGGTCCCCCAAAATTTATGTCGGCATTGCGCGCTATTTTGTTTCCCAGCTTGTACGTAATCATTCCTGTACCCAGCTGCAATTAGCCTGTTTTTTGAAAGACCCGCAGCCCATGTACACTGCAATTTGCCCCAGCCTCATAGAAAGAAAAGTGTGGCAGCTCCCGTCAGACGAAACATTTTTTAAAACTATTGAGAAAGTACATCTATGACTGACAAACAATAGATAACCCGCTATAATAAAGCCAGCTGCTGATTGGGAAACCCTGAAAATAAAGGTTCCCGTCAACTATGTTTAATGATTTAGGGGATGGCAACGCTAAGGCAACTGCTTCATTTATGAACTGCGGCTTTAGGAAGCCGGCCCACCTGTACAAAAATCGTTGATTCAACCATTTTCAGACCCCTTTCAGCGGCCTTTTTCTTTAAGAAATCTCAAGAGACGATTCCTAAAGTCTGAATAAAGCGCTTAAAGGGACAATAGGGACGCCATGGACCTTATGGACTTAATGGACTAAGCGCTAATTATTTATTTTTACACACATATCAAAAACTGGATTTTTAGAACTGTCGCTTAGAGGGACATTAACAACGCTAAGAATTTTAAACTCAAAAGACTGGCGCTTAGTCCATTAAGTCCATAAGGTCCATTGTCCATTTAAGCGCCTAATTCAGAGTTTTGAAAGATTTCTAATGATTTAATTGGGATGCAGGAGGGTGGTTGCGCGTCGATGGGGGGATTCAAGAATGGGCATTACGTTCTCTTGTTTGACTTCTTCGATAGTAAAAAATTGCTGCAGAGCCTGCAGGATGCCGTGATTGAGATGTTCTTTTGAAGGCAAGTGTTCTTTTAAGGTGCACAAAAATGCCGTGTGGGAACGGTCAGCGCGATACTCTGGTGTTTTTTTAGGCTGCAGCAAAACTTGCATCTTGTCGGGACAATAGTCCCATAGCAAGGACGAATGGTGCAGCCAGCGCCCTTTTACAATAGACTGGGCATTGCCGCCAAATTTTTTATTGCCCAAAGCATAGTCATTAGCTTGCTTGGAAAAGTTTGCTTCTTTAAGCAAATTAATATAGAGCCGGGCGTTCCATTGCATGATCGGCTCTGGAAAAGGTTTTATGGGCACGGCCGATTCATTGCAAATCAATGTGACAAAGCAGGTATTGCGATCCACTAAAACGGTTCCGCCGCCGCTGAAACGGCGTATAAGAGGAAGCTGCCTTTCATGCAACCTGATTAAATCAACCAGCTCTTCTGCTTTGCCGGAAATGCCCATCACTACCGCATCGGGAGTGCCTTGATTGAGCAGGCACCAATTCCCCTTATCTGCACGTAAAAGCGCCTCTTCCAGCTGGAGCTGCTGCAATATCGGATAATTCAATAATCGCAAAAGTTTTAATAGCGGCATTTAGACCCAGGTAAAATTTCGGGGTACGGACGCGAGATTAAAGCTTACAGTTACTTTTTGGCGAGGGCAACCAATAAAACAGAGATGTCAGCCGGCGAGACGCCGGCAATGCGGGAAGCCTGCCCTAAGTTTTGGGGTGCGACTTTGCTTAGTTTCTGCCTGGCTTCAGCACGCAAGCCTGACACTTCGCCATAGGCAAAATTAGCGGGAATGCGTACGCTCTCGATATGGGCTAATTTAGCAATTTCTGAACATTGCCGTTCGATATAACCGGCATATTTAAAGCTCAGTTCGATCTGCAAGTTGGTCTCTTCGCCATAATCGATAATTTCTGCATATTGCTGCATTAAAGATTGGTAGTTATTTTCCGGCCGGCACAGCAACTGAGCCAGGCTATACCCTTTGCCATCGAGCTGTTTAAAGATTCCGGCTAATCGCGCAGCTTCACAGGCCATCGCTTCTTGCTTGCGGCATAGCTTGTTATAGCGTTCTTGATTGATAATCCCTAGGTCATAGCCATATTTGCGCAAACGCAAATCGGCATTATCCTGCCTAAGCAGCAAACGATGCTCGGCACGGCTTGTAAACATGCGGTAGGGCTCATCGACTCCTTTAGTCACCAAGTCATCGATCATAACACCAATATAGGCTTCAGACCGTTTCAAAATTAAGGGCTCGCGTTCCTTGACTTTACAAGCGGCATTGATGCCTGCCAGCAATCCTTGGCCGGCGGCTTCTTCGTAACCGGTAGTGCCATTGATTTGACCGGCAAAAAAGAGGTTTTCTACTAATTTGCATTCCAGGCTATAGCTGATCTGCCCGCTGAGAATATAATCATATTCAATGGCATAAGCCGAACGCATGATTTCAGCATTGCGCAAGGCTGGTATGCTGCGGATAAACTGCAGCTGCACATCAAATGGCAGGGAAGAGGAAACACCATTGACATAGATTTCGGAGGTGGTCAAACCTTCCGGCTCTAAAAATATCTGATGGCGCTCCTTATCGCTAAAGCGCACCACCTTATCCTCGATAGAAGGGCAATAACGGGGGCCGATGCTTTTAATCTGGCCGGAATACATCGGCGAGCGATGGAGATTTTCCAGGATAATTTTCTTGGTCTCTTCGGTAGTGTAGGTAATATGGCAGGGGACTTGACGCATGCGGGGCAATCCCTCATCGTCATACGAAAATTTTACACCTTCATCGCCTGGTTGTTCTTCCGTTAACGAAAAGTCGATGGAACGGCTATTGACTCTAGGCGGAGTCCCGGTCTTAAGGCGGCCAAGCTCAATCCCCTGTTGCTGCAAACTTGCGGAAAGCCCGACAGCCGGCTGATCGCCTGCGCGCCCCCCGGCAAATTGCACCTCGCCTATATGCAATAACCCGCGCATAAAAGTGCCGGAAGTCAGGACAACCGTTGTTCCGTAATAGGCAATCCCCTCTTTAGTGCCCACTCCTATCACTCGCTTATCTTCGGTGATAAGCTCTTCGGCAGTACCCTGTTTAATAAAGAGATTGGGGCATAACTCGAGGCGCCGTTTCATTTCGAACTGATAGGCTACTTTGTCAGCCTGGGCTCGGGGAGACCAAACTGCCGGCCCTTTAGTCGCATTTAACATGCGGAATTGAATCCCGGTGGCATCGGCAACCTTGCCCATTTCACCGCCGAGGGCATCGATTTCCCGTACAATATGCCCTTTAGCAGTACCGCCGACAGCTGGATTGCAGCTCATTTTGGCGATAGTGTCCAAAGACATGGAAAGCAGCAAGGCGCGGCAGCCCATACGCGCAGCAGCTAAAGCAGCTTCGCAACCGGCATGGCCGCCGCCTATGACAATGACATCATATTCTTCTGGGTATTTCCACATCATATTGCTTGAGAAAAAGTAAAAGGGCTCCACTTAGACTCAATCAGAGCCATTGTGTGGAGCATAAGATTAGTTCTTGTGACGGTCGCGGCGACTGCGTTTTTTGCGCTTGTGCTTCGCAATCTTATATTTGCGCTTTTTTTTAACAGAGGACATTACTTCTCCAGTTTGGTTTAGTTAGCAGATAAATCATAGCTAATTAAGGAAAATAAGTAAAGCTGGCGGCAAACTAAATTTGCTGCATTATTTTTTCCGCAATCAGGGTCTCAAAAGAAACCTTTTAATTTACCCCTGCTTCGTGGGGATAGTTCATCGGCGTGTAGCTTGCAAATTGGACAATTTCTTTGCGATAAGTCAGGTTCACGCTGCCGATTTGCCCATGGCGGTTTTTAGCCACAATCAGCTCAGCCATGCCAGGCTTGTCGTTTGGATCATAGTATTCCCGGCGCAGCAAGAACATGACCAGGTCGCTATCCTGTTCGATACTGCCGCTTTCCCGCAAGTCGCTCATCATAGGGCGATGGCCGGCGCGTTCTTCTACTTTTCGAGAAAGCTGCGACAAGCAGAGGACGGGAATATCGAGCTCGCGCGCCAAGTTTTTCAGCATGCGGGAAATTTCCGAAATTTCCAGCTGGCGGCTCTCTTGGTTTTTATTGCTGCCGGAGCCTGTGATAAGCTGCAAATAATCGATTACTAGGAAGCCGATGTTGTAGCTTTCTTTCATACGGCGCGCCCTCGCCCGCAAGTCGGTAATTTTTAAACCGGGCTGATCATCAATCACCATAAGATGGTTCTGCATCTCGTTCACGGAAGCCAATACGCGCTGAAACTCAATGCCGTTCAAAGCGCCGGTTTTGATCTTATCCGATTCAACTTCAGCCTGCGAGCAGACAATACGATGCACCAACTGGTCTGCGCTCATCTCTAAAGAGAAAATGCCTACCGGCACGCCAAATTTAAAGCAGACATTTTCTGCTAAATTGATGGCTAAGGCCGTTTTACCCATTGCAGGCCTGGCCGCCAGAATCATCAAGTTAGAATTATTAAGGCCATTGATCATTTTATCGAGATCAGTAAAGCCTGTCGGGGTCCCCGTAATGCCGGTGTCTTCAGGGCCGAGCAATTGGTAGCGTTCTTGCTTTTCCTGCAATTCCTTTAAAAAAGAGACTTGGCCGGCGGATTTACTGCCGGAAAGCACATCCTTCAATAGGATGCCTGAAGAGGCATTAGTCGTTTGGCTAATTTTAAAGAATATTTGCTGGGCTTCATCCAAAGCACCGGAAACATCCGAAGGCTCTTCAAAGGCATTTTTTTCGATCTGGTTGGAAGCATTGATCATGCGGCGCAATATGGACTTATTGCGCACAATTTCAGCATACTCCTCAATATAGGCAGAAGTGCCGACATACTGCGCTAAAGTTGTCAGATACGCAATTCCACCAACAGCCTTGAGCTTATCCTGCCGCTTGAGTTCTTCACTGATCAGCAGCACATCGGCGGGTTTATCCTGCCTAAAAGCATCTTTCAAGGTCTGGAAAATAATCTTGTGTTCTGTGTAATAAAAATCTGACTCGTCCAGGGCATCAGCAGCAATATTCAGGCTGTTAATGCTTGTCAGCATACAGCCCAAAACCATCATCTCTGATTCTTTGGAGTTAGGAGGCAGGCGTAAATTAGCTGTTTCACTCATGAGGCGCCTTTTGCTTACGCAGGAAAACTAAGATTTTAAGAAATAATGCCAAAAAGGATAAGCCCTTATTTGTATATTTTGCAATAGAGCATATCCTAAAAAAAAGACCCTGGACCCTAATTGCTGCCTTCTAAGGGTCAGATTCGAGTTCTTTTCCTCTAGGAGCTCCTAGAGAGAAAAAACTCTCGAATATGACCTATTATAAGGCAGCAATCAGGGTCCCAGACCCCGATTGCTATTTCTATCTGCCGGTAATTGCCCTGAACTCTTTAGTAACCTGATCCAGCTCCTTATCTTTCAAGAGTTGTTGCCTCTGTTCTTTTTCATGTTGAAGGTACATTTGCTCCCATTCTTTGAGCACTTGCAGGGTTTGGTCAATCGTTGGCCGTTCATTTTCATCCGGACTTAATAGGGCTGCTATCAAGGGAATTTGACTTAAACGGTGTTTTCCCGAACTTGGATCAATACCGGAATCTTTATTCAGCAAAGACATATAATTATTCAGATAGTCCAAAAATTGAAAACCGGTGGTTTGCATAACTTGCCAAACTCTATTTATTGCATAATGTGCGCGTGCTGAGTTCATGTTTTGCTGGATGAAATTTAAAAGCCAATGATACCGCTGAATTTGGTTTTGCCAAGCATCGGCAATTTTCATATACTTAGGCTCGCATCGAAAATACATTTGATACAAAAACATTCCAAAAGAAAACATATCAAAAGCTTTTTTATTTTGCGGGTAGCCAAGCCATTCAGGTTGGGGGATGGCCTTGAAATAGACCATTTCCCATAAAAGTTGATAGGGGGGCCAATAGGCTCTCGTTCCGCTTACGGGCATGAAAGGCTGTGCAAAAGAGGCATCCTCAACAGTGCCGAAATCTATTATTTTCGGATTGTCAACATCCAATGCTAAATTTCCTTTAGCATCAAGCCGGTCTTCTTGAACAACAACCACATTTTCAGGTTTAAAATCTAAATACGCAAAACCTGCATCATGAAATCCTTTTAGTCCTTCAGCAATTTTTATCGCACTGCGCGTAAAAAAGAGGGCGTTATACTCCATTGTTTGTATCACATTGTCAAATGGATAGGTGGCCCACTCGTCAAAAATGGCCGCTTTTTTCGCAGGATATTTTTCAATCCTGCCATCTGCATACCTGACCTTATTCGTACCTATATATACCATGGCATCAATGTGTTCAATTGTTCCCGGGGCATTATTTAATTTACGGCGTATATTTACTTCACGTTGAGCTGCTGTTAAATCGTGCATCATTAACTTGCAAATAGAGTTGATTTCAATGTCTTTTTCTTCGCCTTCTGCACTATTTTGCCGCATGAATTTAATTTCTAATCCATAAAAACACTTTTTTTCACTTGAAGTGGAAACTGCCTTAGGGTCAGTGACGATAACTGTAACATCATCTATATCCTGTATTAGACAATGAACGCGTATTTTAGAGCTGGGATCTTTAAATGAGTTTTTATATATGCCCTCTTTTTTACAAATTGCCGAAATATGGGGGTAATATTGTTCTATAAATTCAAAAGTGTATTTACAAAACTCAATCACTTTTTCTTTTGTAACCTGGGCGTTTTGAGAATCGTTTATAAGAGGAAATGCCAGATTTTTCCATTGAGCATTCATTTTTTCCCTTGTCTCTTTCTCAACCATAGGTGTTGAAAAAAAAGCATTTTGTCAAGCGCCTACTGCACGTGTTTCCATAATTCCCTCAAAAATTAGATAAAATAGTAAAATGAAGATACACCCAAATCCTATTTGAGTATTAGGAGTAATTTCCTTGTAATAAATGGCATTCCATCAAATCACTACCAAAAGGAGCCAATATGGCAACTCCTAAAGTAATTATCATCGGCGGTGGATTCGGCGGATTAACTGCCGCCCAATCGCTAAAAAAAGCAGATGCCACCATCTCGCTATATGATCGCACAAATCATCACTTATTCCAACCACTCTTATATCAAGTAGCCACATCTGCCTTATCATCCTCAGATATTGCCCAGCCGATTAGGGAAATTTTGAGAAACCAGAAAAATTGCACTGTTTTCATGGGTGAAGTGGAAAAAATTGACACCAAATCCAAGACCATCTTCTTAAAAAACGGGGATAAGGACACTTATGACTATTTAATTTTAGCCATTGGAGGAATTCACTCCTATTTCGGCAATGACCAATGGGCAGAATTTGCTCCCGGATTAAAGACTTTGGATGACGCCCTTTCTATAAGGGAGCGGGTGCTGATGGCTTTTGAGAAAGCTGAGCGCTGCGAATCCACCCTTGAAGCCCTTTCCTACCTTAATTTTGTGATCATTGGAGGCGGGCCGACAGGCGTTGAAATGGCAGGCGCCATTGCTGAAATTGCGAATAAGTCTATGACTAAAAACTTTCGCAAAATTCGTCCGCAGCAGGCAAAAATCTATTTGCTCGAAGGCGCCAAATATATCCTGCCTTCTTACCCACCCGATCTTTCCCTTAAAGCCCAGAGAGACCTGGAAAAGCTCGGGGTCCACGTATTTACCGAAACTATTGTCACTGGTATTACCGAAGAAGGCGTGTGGATAGGCAACCGCTTGCAACCAGCCCACACTGTCATTTGGGCGGCAGGCAATCGCGGCCTGCCCTTGGCTAAAACGTTAAACGCTCCCTTAGATAAAATGGGACGTGTCCTGGTCGAGAAAGATTGCTCCATTCCAGGCGATCCCAATGTATTTGTAATCGGCGATGCAGCCAATTTTCCCAGTGAAGAAAAAGACGCCAATGGCAACTTGCAAACCCGTCCTTTGCCAGGAGTGGCCCAGGTAGCCCTGCAGCAAGGAAAATTTGTGGCAAAAATCATTGAGCGCAAAATACCTTCTGAGGGGCGCACCTCATTTAAATATTTCGATAAAGGGCAGATGGCCACTATTGGAAAAGGCAAGGCAATTGCTATGATAGGCAAGTTAAAAATGAGCGGCTTTCTCGCCTGGATGGCCTGGAGCTTAATCCATATTGCCTACTTAGTCAACTTTACTAATCGCTTCATGGTAATGGCAGAATGGCTGTTTTTGTTTATCACAGGCCACCGCAATGTACGCCTTATCGTACATACATTTGATGTTCTACCGGAGAAAAAAGAGGCGGCAGAAACAACGCCGCTAGTAGCTGGCCATAGTGAGAGTGAGACTATTAAAAAAACATGATCTTATCCTTGTGCGAAACAATCCATCTCAGCTAGAATGTTTTTGTCTTTGAAGGATGGAAAGATGGCTGAGTGGCCGAAAGCACGTCCCTGCTAAGGACGCATACCCCTAAAGGGTATCGAGGGTTCGAATCCCTCTCTTTCCGCACCGAGCCTTAGGTAGTTTCTACCCAAGGCTCTTTTTTTTGACTAATAAAGCCATTAAATAAAATATACCAGCCAAAAGCGCGATTGTCGCTCCCGATGGCCAATCAAGTTGATATGAAACGGCGATTCCCAGGAAGGTAGTCGCAGCGCTAATTATGACGGCCAGCACCATAATTAAAGAAAGCCGGGAACTGGCCAGGTTAGCAATCGCAGAGGGAATGGTTAACATGGTCATGACCAGGATAATACCTACAACTTGAATCAGCAATACAATAGAAATGGCTATCAAAACCAGCAAAAATAAATAAAGCCGGTTTAGGGAAAGCCCCTGCAACTGCGCCTGCTCTTCGTCAAAACAAATCGCTAAAAAACGCTTATTCAGCAGGATAACTACTGCCAAAACAAATAAATCGAGACAAGTCAGCAGCAATAAATCGTCGGGGGTTACCCAAAGGATGTTGCCTATCAAAAAATTCGTCAATTCAACATTGAAGCCGGGTGTTAAATGTATAAAAAGCACGCCTAATGCCATGCCGATGGACCATAAGGCTGCAATGACCGTATCTTCCCGCTGCCGGTAGTTGAGATGAATCCAGCCGATGATCAAAGCCGACAATACCGCGGCAAGAAGAGCTCCAATCAGGGGAGAGGCCCATTCCACACCTTGTGAACGCTCCAGCCATAAGAACAAACCGATGCCGCCAAGTACAGAGTGGGAGATGCTGCCGCTGATAAAAACAATGCGTTTAACCACCACATAGGAGCCGACCACACCGCTGACAATTGAGGCTAAAAAACCCGCTATGATGGCAGAAAGAAGTAAAGGATTTGTGCTAAGGGCTTCAAAAAAGGAAATCATAACTTGGTATTGAGTAGAGGCCGATGGTAAAGGCCATAGGTAAAATGCTCGCAAACGTCAGCAGGCTGCAGCATCGCCGCTTCCCCCCTCACGCTGATTAC
Organism: Verrucomicrobiota bacterium; assembly: GCA_023428915.1. Classification (GTDB taxonomy): domain Bacteria; phylum Chlamydiota; class Chlamydiia; order Chlamydiales; family JAEYWL01; genus JAEYWL01. The sequence goes on along the minus strand of JAEYWL010000058.1, from coordinate 25,912 downwards.
TTTTTGCACATCTTTGATAATTGCATCTAAGTCATGGGTGACCATGAGAATGGTCATGTGTGCCGAAAGTTCTTTCAACATGCTATTAATCTCATTTTCGGACTCCGCATCAACGCTTGCAGTGGGTTCATCCAAAAGCAGTAAACGGGGCTGCGAAGCCAGCGCCCTGGCAATTAATACGCGTTGCGCCTGCCCGCCGGAAAGTGTGCCAAAGGGGCGATTGGCAAAAGCCCCCAATCCCACTTTTTCCAATGATTCGCAAGCGATTTGCCGGTCAGAGCGGCTGTACCTACCCAGCCAGGAAAGCCGTGAGAGCCGTCCCATTAACACAACTTCCAGCACAGTTATCGGGAAGTCCCGGTCAAACCCTTTGGTTTGCGGCACATAGGCCATAATTCCGCGGGCTTCTGCAGGCGCCATGCCGTTGATGCTAACTTTTCCGGATTGCGGCTTTAAAAACCCCAAAATAATTTTTAACAGTGTTGTCTTGCCGCCGCCATTTGGGCCAATAATGCCGATAAACTCCCCTTCCACGATTTTAAAAGTAATGCGCTGCAGGACAGGAACTCCCTGGTATTGAAAATTTAGATCTTGGAGTTCAATTAACGGGTTCATATTACTGGTTAGCAAAATTCTCTGCGATTTCCCGCATGGCACTCAGATAATTTTCTGAATAAGGGTCGAGCATGACTAGTTTTGCCCCAAGTTGGGTAGCAATCAGTTTGGCCCCTTTATTGCTGTATTGCCTTTGAATAAAAATCGCTTTAATTTTCTTCTGCTTGGCTTGCTGCAGCAGTTTGGTTAATTGCTGCGGAGAAGGATCCTTTCCTTCAAACTCGATAGATAACTGCTCTAAATTATAGTCGCGGCAGAAATAAGCATACGCCGGATGCGAGACGAGAACAGTGCGTTGCTTTAGGGGAGCTAACAAAGTTGAAATTTGCCGGTCCAAAGCGCGCAATTCCGCAACAAACTGCTCTGCATTGCGTGCATAAACTTGAGCATTTTCAGGATAGCGGGCGCTTAAAGCAGCCGCAATGGTCCTAATTTGAATTTCCACCTGCCTTAAACTCAACCAGATATGTAAATCCTCTCCACCGGAACCCTTGCAGCAGCCATGACTGCAGCTATTCGTACTGGCTGCAGCAATCAAATCCAATCCCTGCCGTAAATCAACCGCCTGTAAACTTGGGTTGCGCGCCTGTAAAGCAGGTAAAATGCGGCATTCAAAGGATTCTCCAATGGTAAACCACAAGTCTGCATTGCTGGCTTCTAAAATTTGTTTCGGTGTAGGTTCATAGGTATGGGAGCTGGCTGCCGGCGGCACTAAAAGCCCCACCTTTACCGTGTCGCCTGCAACCCGATTTAAAAAGAATTTATAAGGAGCCACGCTGACCAAGACGTAGCGGCTTGCCTCAGCAGGCGTTGATTCAATTGCATGCACGCAAGAAATTGCAAAAGTTAAGGCAAGAAGAAGAAATTTAAACATACCTGATAACCCCAATAAACCGTCTACTATGCCCCCCATATATCTTTTTTCGCAAGGTAATAACTCTTGCCCCTTAAATCCAATTTCTTTAGTCTATTCAACATCTATTTGCGGAGGAGTGTCCGAGCGGCCGAAGGAGCACGATTGGAAATCGTGTATACGCTAAACACGTATCGTGGGTTCGAATCCCACCTCCTCCGTTTCTTCCTTTGCTTAATTCTTATTTTTTCCGAGCTATAACCGAATTTTCGTGCCCGTGTGCGTGCCCATACCCTTGTCCGAAAAAATTAACTTTCTGACGATTTAAGTTTTTAGTACAGTATGACACTTATTCAACATTATGAGCGCTTATGCAAAAATAGAGTTTCGATCCTATGTTAACAAGATGACCCGGAAATAAGCCGGGCACGCGCGCGGCACGAAAATTAGGTTATGCAAAAAGTCTATTGAGAAGGAAATACGCAGTGTCAAAGTCTAATCAAATTAACTCCCTTCAAGCTTTAAGGGGCATTGCGGCCTTATTTGTATTGTTATTGCATTTAGCTGGCGCCGATGGCGAGTATTATAAGGGAGTATTTTTGCCGCAGGTATTTTCATTTGGTTATTGGGGAGTGGATATATTTTTCGTAATCAGCGGGTTTATTATGATGTGGGTCCATGCAAAGGATATCAACTATCCGCAACAGTGGCCTATCTATATAAAACGGCGCATCAACAGAATTTACCCCTCCTATTGGGCCGCTTTTCTTCTTCTCTTTTCCCTCTATCTATTTCAAGGAAGGATCGGAGAGTTCAAAGAGATCTCGCTACTGAGTGCCGTAAAATCCTTTTTTTTATTTCCCCAGCAGGAGCGGCTGGTTGTTGTTGTTTCATGGACTTTGGTCTACGAAATGATTTTTTACTCATTTTTTGGACTGCTGATTCTCAATGGAAGAATGGGAGTGGCTGTTATAGCAGCATGGATTGCAGCCATTTTTGCCTTTAATTTTATCATTCCCCTGCCTCCTTCATTGGAAACCGTCCGTCAGTTTTTTGGCTTAAGAAACTTAGAATTTTTTGTGGGAGTAGGAGCAGCCATGTGCCTCCAGTATTACCAAGGGTTTTCTTCAACTATTCTTTGGAAAAGCGCTATTTTGATTACGGCAGCTGGCATAGTCATTAATTACTTTTTACCCATCCCCTTTTGGCTTGCAGTGATTCCCGCAGCCTTATTTTTGATAGGGTCTGCCCATGATGAACAATTACAAGCAAATATCCCTAATCCCCTTTTGTATTTGGGAAAAATTTCCTACTCGCTTTATCTCATTCATACACCGATAATTTTGCTGGCCTATAAAATTTCCATCGCTCTAAATCTTCATGCACCAGTTCTGACTTTCTTAATTACGCTTAGCTTAAGCATTTTTGGAGGGGCTCTTTTCTATAACTTAATAGAGAAAAACATCTCCATTAAAAAGAAAAGGGTAGCGGCCAATTCTTTATCCATCTAGCAGGGATTAAACGGCATATTTGGAAATTATTGCTTCTTTAAACCACGGAAGAAGCTTTTCCGTGGTTGTCTGTAATCGTCTGTTACTGATTGAGCGCGACGCTAACTCCTTCGCTCATTAGGCCATTTGCATCTAAAGAGTAAAGAGTATAGGTGTTAGGAATACCGGGATCGAACAGCACATCGGTATAAGAATGCGGCGCAGAAACAGGGAAAGCCGCAATCTGCACGCCATTTCTAAATAGCTGATAGGAGGCCACTGTCGGGTCCACAGTTACATTCCAGCTAAGTTTGTTAGCCGGAAACTTGCGGCTAAGGGTCCTGTTTTCCACCGTATAGCCTGAAAAATTAGGCGCATTTTGCGGAGCTACTACGCCAACACCGCGCACTGCAATCACGTCAACAGCAGGCGAAACCACTGAAAATGAAGTTATATTATCAAAGATAAAGACTTCCGCTACGTTGGTATTGCTCAATCTGGCATTAAATTGAGCTGCTAGCGGGGCCGTTGATGCATACACCAGCTGCTGCGGTAAAGGAGCTTGCCCAAGAGTGATAGAAGAGGCAAAAATTTCCGTTAGACTGCTCCAAGTAAAGAGTGCATTGCCTAAGCCATTGATGGCAATATCAAAATTAAGTGTAGTTGGAGGAGGGTAGAAGGGGGCGGGCGGAGCCGGCTGATTCACTGCTACCGGGGTTGTGAATTGTGGAGCCCCTTGAGTAGAAATAAGGGTGCTGCTTGCAAATACATAACTTTGGGAGGTGTTGAATAAATTTATTCCCAAGAAACCAAGCCAAGTCACGCCTTCATCATTTTGGACAAGCTTTGGCTGCACATAGTCGAGCGGAAGCGGAGGAAATGTTTCTGTAAAAGTTATGGGAGCTGTAAAACTGCCTCCCGGTTGATAGAAAGCGATTTGAATATCGTTAGTTTGGTCAGGGTTGGTTATGTGCCAAGCTAAAAACCCAATACCGAAGCCGCTAACCACTACTGCAGGAGCCTGGCTCTGTGCAATAGACGCTACAGCATGGCTGCCGGCAGCTGTACTAGAGACTGGAGTCGAAACCGGTTCCCATGCAAGAGTATCGAACCTAAACACATTTGCATAGACTGCTGTGAAGAAATCAGGGGTAATATGCTCCTCCGCCCAGGCGGCAATAGCAATCCCTCCGTTGCCGACATTAACATTTGGCTGCAATGACGAAATATTATTATTCGTGGACAGCCGCTGGACATTGCTTATATTCCAACCAAAACCGTTATTCCAATTGGCATATACTTGCGGCTCATCGAGTTGAACCGGACCCTCAAGCCATACAGCTACTACGGCATTAATTTGCGAAGCTGAGCTAATTATTGGCAGGCTGTCAGGATCTAGTTCGTTGCCTGCTGCAACCGTATTGGAAATTTGGACTGGCGTTAACCAGTTCAACGCTCCAATATTAGGGTTGACTGCCGCTTCTACCTCGCCTAAAGAAAAATTGCTCCAAATAACATAAGCCTCGCCATTCTCTTTTATGGTTGCCGTAGGAATGCCTACATTCTGTGCGGGATCCGATAGGATTATTTCCGGCAGCCAGCCAAGTCCAGGCCTGTATATGGCTGCTACAGCCACTCCATTGCCATTTATCCTATCCTGCCATACAGCAAAAAAGTTTCCATGTGCATCTACCCCTGAAAATTGAGCCACCGGCTTGATTGCAGTAACGGGTGTAATAGTAGAAATTTGCTCTGAGGACCAACCTGGCACAATAGCTGCCAGATTAGTGGGCAGTACAAGAAGAGCTAGCGATGCTATTATGCAATGCATATATTTCATATCGTTTTCTCTTTGTTAATATTTGAATAAGTTAAATGAAAATATTTACGAAAATTTGGAATAAAAAAACCCGGAATTTATATCCCGGGTTTTTAAGCACAAAGCTTATTTCTTTATTACTGATTAAGCGTTACGCTAACGCCTTCACTAACTAGACCATTTATATCTAAAGAGTAGAGGGTATAGATGTTAGGAATAGAGGGATCGAACAGCACATCAGTATATGAATGAGGCGCAGAAACAGGGAAAGCTGCAATCGGCACGCCATTTCTAAATAGCTGATAAGAAGCCACTGTGGGGTCCACAGTTACATTCCAGCTAAGCTTGTTAGCCAGGAATTTACGGCTTAGTGTTCTGTTCTCCACAGTATAGCCTGAAAAGTTAGGCGCATTCTGCGGGGCTACTACGCCAACGCCTCGTACTGCAATCACATTTTCAGCTGAAGTTAGTGAAGTTACATTATCAATGATAAAGACTTCCGCTATGTTGGTATTGCTTAATCTAACATCGAACATAGTGGCCAGAGGAGAGCTTGAAGTGTACACTAACTGCTGCGGCAATGGCGCTTGCCCTAATGTGACAGGAGAAGCAAAAGTTTCTGTCTGATTATACCAAGAAACAAGGGCATTGCCCAATCCATTGACGGCAATATCAAAATTGCGCGTGAGGATAAAGGAGAGTGGATTTACTTGTACGGGAGTTGTAAACTCCGGAGCGCCTTCAGTTGAAATATGGGTACTGCTTACAAACACAAAGTTTGCCACCGGGCTCATTACGCTTCTGCCTAAGAAACCAATCCAAGTAATGCCTTCGTCATTTTGTACCAATCTAGGCTGAATGTATGAAAGCGTATTGGGGAAGGCTGCAGTAAATGTAATTGCAGGAGTAAATCCTACACCGGGTTGATAAAAGGCTACTTGTATGTCATATGGCCCGGCAACACTTGGGGCATAATGCCAAGCCAGAAAGCCTATTCCAAAACCGCTTACTTCTACGGCAGGGATATTAGACACGTCAAAAGTTGCAATAACATTCGGAACTATTACTGAACTTCCGGCTGCTGTACTTGAAAGTGCTGTAGAAGCAGATCCCCAAGAGAGAGTGTCGAATCTGAAAACATTGGCATAGACAGCAGAAAAAGTTGTGTGGTCTTCTACCCAAGTTGCGATTGCAATACCGCCATTACCTACATCAACATTTGCCTGCGGCGCATTAAAACCGCTGGCAGATAATTGCTGAATATTATCTAAATTCCAGCCGCTGCCGTTATCCCAATTGGCATATACTTGCGTATCGGCTGTAGAAGATCCTTCACGCCATACTGCCACTACGGCGCTAATTTGAGAGGCAGAGCTAATAACAGGGCGGTACTCTTCTCCTAAAACATGGCCGGCCGCCACTGCATTGGAAATTTGCACAGGAGCCAACCAATTTAAGGCGCCTATATTGGGGTTGATCGCAACCTCTATTTCTCCTAATGTAGTATTCTGCCAAATGACATAAGCTTCGCCATTTTCTTTTAAGGTGCAGGTAGCTGCACTACTATCTTGCAACGGATTGGAGATAATCGTTTCAGGCAGCCAGCCAAGCCCCGGTCTATTAATGGCGGCCATCACTACCGTATTGCCGTTTACCTCGGCATTCCAAATAGCAAAAAAGTTTCCATGCGCATCAACTCCTGAAAAAGTGTGGTTTGGCCCTTCATCAGGAACTACAGGGCTTGCTGTAGAAATTTGCTCAGGGGTCCAGCCTGGCACAACAGCGGCCAAGTTGGCTTGCAGCACTAGCGCCAGCGCTGCTACAATGTGATACATTTTTTTCATACTCTTCCTTTCTTGTTTCGTTTGAGTCAAAATAAAAACTTTACAGTTTTCGATTTTGCGCGACAAGGAGATAAATAACATTTTTGCTTGATGAACTTTTGACTTTATAGTTGTTTCCTGATATAATGTTTCTAGCTTTTAGTTTTTATTATGGTTAGTAATCAGTTAGTTACATTCATCTCCTCATTTTTTCTCCTCCGCTAACGCGGAGATATGCACCCCTGCCTAAATATTTTTACTAACTAAAATCTTAACTACCTAACCTGAATGAGGAAACAATGTCTACCTCGCGTGTAATGGCCTGGTCGGTCTGGCTAGTTGCTTCTATTTTCTATGCTTATCAATATATTTTGCGGGTTATGCCCAATATTATGATGGGCGATATCTTAACTCAATTCCACATCGATACAGCTACTTTTGGACAATTTTCCGGTGTGTACTATATCGGCTACTCCTTAATGCATCTGCCTATTGGCATTTTATTAGACCGCTTTGGCGCCAAACGGGTTATGCCGGTGTGCATTTTGCTTACAGTTATCGGTTTAATGCCCTTGCTATTTGCCAACTTTTGGCTTTATCCCATTTTAGGACGCGCTTTAATAGGCATAGGCTCCTCTGCTGCCATTTTGGGCACTTTTAAAGCTGTCAGGATTGCCTTTAGCGAAGCTAAATTCACCAGAATGCTCAGTTTTTCAGTAACCATCGGATTAATCGGGGCTATCTATGGAGGCGGGCCTGTAAATTACATGTGCCAGGAATTAGGCTACAAGACGGTCTTGGCATTATTTGCTGCTTTAGGTGTCGTGCTGGCATTGGTCACATACTTAATTCTGCCTCGTACAACTGCTGAACCAGATGCAGACAGTTCTGTTATCTCGAATTTACGCGAAGTCTTCTCAAATTTTAAAGTGCTGGCCTTCTGTTTTTTTGCCGGTCTAATGGTAGGCCCTCTGGAAGGATTTGCCGATGTCTGGGGCACGCAGTTTTTAAAGCAGGTTTATGGCTTGGACAGTACGATTTCCGCCAGCCTGCCTTCTTTGATTTTCATAGGCATGTGCTTTGGAGCGCCCGTACTTAGTTTGATTGCCGAAAAAAGCGGCAACGCAGTCGCCACAATCGCAGCATCAGGAGCTGTAATGGCTGGCTGCTTCTTTGCATTACTGACAGGACAAATTCCAGTTGCAGCCATTGGGATTATGTTTGTAGCCGTGGGCGTATGCAGCGCTTACCAAATTATCGCCATCTTTAAAGCCTCTACCTATGTAAATGAAAACGTCGTCGGTTTAACGACAGCTGTAGCCAATATGATCATCATGATTTTCGGTTATGCCTTTCATACTATTATCGGCGGCGTAATCAGCAGCTTAGGCACAATAGAAAGCAGTGCTTTTGTTTATGGCATAGCTGTTATTCCGGTGGCTTTGACTTTAGGTACCATGGGATTTTTGGTGATCTTATTCCAGGAGCGTAAGGCCAGCAAAGCCGTACCTGCTTAATATTAAAAAAAGGGCGCAAGGTTTATTTCCCTTGCCCCTTGAAAAGCAAATTCACACATCAGTTGGGGTCCCCCCCCTCCCACAGACCTTACTTTAGACCGGCGTTGTTGCATAAATACTCACGGGCGCGAAAATGGAGCTATTTTTGAATAGCCAATAATAAATTCCTCTATTATAATCATTTGAACAACATTGGATTTATTATGGGTTTTATTAAACACGCCTATTTTCTTCTCTATCAAAAGCCTTTCGAGGCTTTAGTCAACATCTCCATCTAAAAAAAACACTTATTAATATTGTCAATTGATCAAAGAGGAAAATAGCTCTAATGTCTCGTAAAATTGGTTTTTGGCCTGTATTTGCCTTAGTTACAGGCAGTCAGATCGGCTCAGGCGTATTTATGCTGCCTGCCAGCCTCGCCCCCTATGGAGGGTATTCCCTGCTTGGCTGGATCATTTCCGGTTTAGGCGCCATTGCCTTAGCTCTTGTATTTGCACAACTTTGCAACTGGATTCCCAAAACCGGCGGGCCGCACGCTTATGTGCAAGAAGCTTTTGGCTCAACCGCCTCTTTTTTTGTCGGCTGGACTTATTGGGTCATCTCCTGGGTAAGTACAACCGCCGTTATCGTGACCAGTATCGGTTATCTAGGCCCAATTATAGGCGTGCACTCAACCGAAGTGACGCTTCTATTAGAAATTTTACTTGTGCTTTTGATTACAGCGCTAAACTTAAGAGGGATAAAAGCTGCCGGCAGTGCTGAGTTTATTCTGACAGCACTCAAAATTATTCCTTTGGTGCTCATGCCGCTAGCCGCATTTATGTATTTCAATGCGGAAAATATCGCAGTAGCCCCGGCAATTGAATCCCTGCCGGCGCCCCATATACTAAGTCAAGTCACATTGCTCACATTATGGGGATTTGTCGGTTTGGAATCAGCCACTACACCGGCACAGTCAGTAGTTAACCCCGAAAAAACTATTCCCCGAGCCATTATCCTGGGCACAATTTCTGTTGCCATTTTATATTTCTTCAATAGTTTAGGCATTTTAGGCGTTATTCCCAGCGCTGAACTGGCAAACACAAGCGCACCCTACTCTGCCGCTGCCCAATATATTTTTGGCGGCAATTGGCACTTGATGATTTCGTTAATTGCCTCTATCGTTTGCATCGGCACCTTGAATGCCTGGATGCTGGCCAGCGGACAAATCGCGCTCGGCCTATCAGAAGATGGACTGATGCCCCGTTTTTTTTCCAAAAAAAATAAATTTGAAGCCCCCTATATGAGCTTGCTCATCAGCTGCGCCGGAATTATTCCCCTGTTAATGCTTACAGCCGATAAAAATTTAGCGCAACAGATGACAACCATTATTGATTTTTCAGTCGTGGCCTTTTTATTTGTATATTTAAGCTGCTGCCTCTCATTTTTAAAATTATTGCCAGGCAAAAAGATGGCCCGTTTTTGGCCTTTGGCCTATGGCATAGCCGCTCTTTTATTTTGCTCCTGGGTGATTTACGAAACCTCGCTTGCAACCATTCTAGTTGCCAGTTTGTTTACGCTTTGCGGAATACCGGTATACTTTTACCGCAAGCATAAGGGTTTAATGTAGAACAATCTTATGAACGTACTGCTGTTTGTATTTGCCTTGCTGATGATCCTAGGGATGACCAGCTATGCCAAAATGCAGACCTTCCTGGTGGGAACAGGCCTGCAAGGACAATACCTGGAGCACATGCAGCAAAAACGGCAAAACCTTGTCGCTGACCAGCAGTACTTGCTCTATCAAAACTACACAGGAATCGAAAGCGATAAACCTGACGAAGAGGAGCAGGAACCTAAAACCCAGGTAAAGGCTGTTTCGAAAATTAATGTCGCCCTATTTTTAAATAAGCAGCTAAGCGAACAACATGGGGCTGATGCGGAAAATGCAAAGATTCTATTCCTGAGGCTCGTTGAAATCCTTTATGGCAAACAAGAATTTTACAAAGAAATGCTGCATAAGAGACCCCATTTTATGGAACAGCTTATAGCAGAATTAATAGATAAGTGCGCAGACTTGCCCAAAAATTTGCAAAATGTAAAGCAGCTCGCAAATTTAAAACTAAGCGATGAACAATTGCAAGAAGTCTTGGCTAAAATGCTTTTGGGCAATATGCCTGCTGAAAAAAAACAGCTTAAAGCTGATCAATACCCTCCTTTAGGTGAATTCATCTCCTGCAGTAAGGCCAAAAAACCTTTTAGGCTTCAGCTTCTCCCCCCGGAGCTTTTGCTGGCCCTTTATGAAGATGAAAATATTGTCAAAGACATTATGAAAAAGCGGGATTCCTATTTTAACCAAGTTAAAAACAAATACAAAACTGAGTTCAATAATTTAAGCAGTAAATTGCAAGATGAATTTAAGTATGAATTTGAAACAAAAGCTCCGTTAGGTTTTGAAAATATGATTAATTACGAAATTTCCAAATCAACTCCTAAAAATAAATGGAGCTACAATCCATGAGTTTACCGGCTTATTTAAAGGAAGGCATCGCGGAACATCTCAACCAAAGCTCTTTAAAGTCGCTGGCAGCAGCTTCGGCAGAATTGACTGCAATGTATAAAAACCCTTTAGCTGGACGCCAGGGCATAAGCAGCGAGGCGCAGCGGCTTGCTTACCTGACCGTACGCCTGCCTGCAACGTTTGAAGCTGTCGCATCAACCCTGCAGCATACTTTAAAACAAATCCCCGGTCAAACCATAACCAGCATACTCGATCTTGGGGCGGGCCCAGGCACAGCCAGCCATGCCGCTGCAGCGCTTTTACCGGATATGCAGCGCGCCGCTTTAGTGGAGCGGGACAGCCAGCTTATCTCTTTAGGCAAAAAATTAACCTCTCAGGCCCCATTTCAAGCAAATTGGATACAGGCCGATTTGACCGGCTACCAAATTGAAGACTCTTTCGACCTCGTCATCCTTTCCTATGTGCTTAATGAGCTAAAACCGGAAGATGCCATGCACATTGTGGCTAATGCCTGGGAAAAAGCACAAGTACTGCTTATTATCGAGCCGGGCACGCCTCAAGGCTTTGGAGGTATTGTGCGTTATCGCGATTGGCTGCTGCAGCAACAGGCCAGGCTATTGGCCCCCTGTCCGCACCATTTAGCCTGCCCAATGGCCTCGCAAGGAGACTGGTGCCATTTTTATGCCCGGGTGGAACGCAGCAGCGAACATCGGCGCAGCAAGCAGGGGGAGCTGGGCTATGAAGATGAAAAGTTCTCTTACATTGCAGCAGGCAAAACCCCTGAACAGTTGCCTGAGGCCAGAATTGTCCGTTTCCCCGAGAAACATTCAGGACATCTCACCCTGACATTATGCCAGCAAGGGCAAATCCTTAAAGAAACCATATCTAAAAAGCAAGGCTCCTTATACAAAGCCGCCAAAAAATCCGACTGGGGCGCCCCCTGGGAGCCAGGGAGATTACGTGCAAAGCCTGAAGACAATTAGGCGACAGGCTTGAAATGCACATAAGCTTCTTTAATTGATTAAATAAACCGACTGACCAGCGGTATTTTATTCGCAATCGGATGTTCAATTTCTTTCAGCAACTGGTAAGCCGCAAACCCTCTAGGGTTGTTATACGACAGCCCGTCAGCACGAGCTGCTATTTTAAAGTGCTCAGCTGCCTGTTTAGGGTCTTTTTCCACCATAATCCCTTCAGCATAAATGCGGCCCAATAGATATGAGGCGTGATTCGTTATGACTGCAGCCTCTTTAAGATCCGTTATCATTTGCGGCCATTCTTGCTTATGCGCAGCAGGATCTTTTTTCAGTAAGTCTAGACGCTTTTCATAAATATCGACCAAGTGCTTGGCGCCATTTTGTATGAAATGATTTAAAAAGCGCGGTTTTGCGATTGAAAATCTTTTTTGCAGCAGTTTTCTGGCTAATTCAACAGCCTTGTTTTCAAGTTCTGCTTTGCTGCCATCTGCAACTAACGCGCAGGTATTGCTAGTATACAAACCGATTAATTTATCCGCTGCATCAAGAGCTATCTCTGAATCCCAATCAAGCATTGCTTCCAGCTGCTTGATACCTTGCAAAGACGTTTTTTTATCGTGATCAATTGCCTTGGCAGCTGCTAGTTTATACTGTGAATAGTGATCGCCCTGTTCGGCAGCTTTTTGATAAAAATTATCAGCCTTGTGATCGCCGGAAACGGGAAAATATTTTTTTGCAAAATACTCGGCAAGTTTTCGCGTTGCTTTTGCCAAATGCAGGTCGGAAGCAGCCTTTAGGTGGTCGTAAGATTTTTCAGGGTTTTGCTTAAAGACGCCATCGTATTGATAAATCATCCCTAAACGATAATGCGCTTTAGCTATGCCCTGAGAAGCTAATTTTTTAAATATTTCTTTTGCTTTGTATTTATCTTCAGGTACGCCAAATCCGATTTGCAAAAGCTTTGCCTGTTTATAGGATGCGTAGGAGCTTCTCCATGCAATGGAAGAGTAAATTTGATATTGCTCTTCACAATTGACTTTCTTAGCTAAATTAAAGGCATTTGTTGAGATAAAAGTCGGTTTAAAAGTAGGTGTTAACATGGCTGGAAGCAATTCACCAAGAATGCAGAGCTCTTTATGCACTAAGCTGAAGTAAGCTAAAGCACAATGGGAAATAAAACTACTCCTTATCAGGCGGCTGGCTGAGGCTGCAAATGCGATCGGCAAAAAAAGCAGCTGCGGCAGCACGGCAACAGATAGCAGTACGAATACGGCGGCCCTTTCAGCGCGGCAGGCAACTTCCAATCCAACGCCTTTTACAGCTCTTGCAGCCCTGGCCGCTAATCCTTCTTTGGCGCCGTCAGCTGCCGGGGCTTTGGCGCAAAAAGCGCCAGTAATGTCTTTTGATTGGTTGTACATGCGCAGCAAATACTGGTCGGCTTTTTCGCTGCCGGTATGAAGCAGTTTTGTTAAATTCATTTTGACTCCAAATTATCCATGGTACTATTTAAATACCACGGATGATGCTGATTTTCTGTTATTAGCTATACCGTCTGCTTAAAAGAGGGATCCTTGTTCCTATAGGATGCTGAATTCTATTTAGCAGCTCTTTGGCTTCTTTAGCACGTGGGAAATCGTCAGAAATTTTTTTCAGGTATTCTTCAGCTAATTTGACATCAGCTTTTACTAAAATTCCCTCATAATAAATGCGGCCTAAAAGCAGGCAAGCTCGGTAGCTGTCGTTAGCTACCGCTTTAAGCTCTTCAATCATTTGCGGCCATTCTGCAGCGTAGACTTTGGGATCTGCTTTTGTTTTAACAAATCGTTTTTCATAGATTTTAGCCAAAGCGACAGCCCCTGTACGTTTTTGAGAAATGGCCTTTTTTGCTTTCTCATTCAGCGCTAACTCTTCATTTAAGAGCTTTTTTGCCCAATGAAGAGCTTTAGCTTCATAGAATGCATCGGCAGGGTTGATAACCATGCAAGGACCTTTCTCTCCAAAATAGAACTCAAACAAACTATCAGCTGCAAAAACAGCCTCCACAGTATCTACAGAGGTCATTTTTTCGAGCTGCATCAGTCCTTGGCTGGCCTTCTCCCTGTCAGGGTTTAAAACTTGAAAAAAAGCATGCGAGTATTGGCAATAGAGATTTCCTTGCTCAGCCCCTTTTTTATACCAGGTATATTTGTCATTTTCATCAGTGCTTTTAAAGACGCCTTTTTGAAATGCTTTAGCCATTTCGTTCGAAGCTTTACCGAGTCCTTTTTCAGAAGCAATTTTAAGATGTGCAAAAGCTTTTCTCAGATCTTTGGCAAAAACCCCATCAGTTTGGTAGCTCATTCCTAGGCGGTAATGTGCTTTGGCATTCCCTTGGCTGGCTAACTTTCCGAACATCTCTTCGGCTTTATAAGTATCCTTAGGGACTCCTGCAAGCCCGCTTTGCAGTAATTTTGCCTGCTTATAGAAAGCTTGGCTGCTTCTCCAAGCAATAGAGGAGAAAATCTTATACCGTTCCGCTGGCTTTACCTTTTTTGCTATGGCGAGAGCATTCGCTGGAATAAAAGCTGGTCTAAAGGCCGGTGAAACCATTGAAGGCAATAACTCGCCCAAAATGCAGAGCTCTTTATGGACCAAAGTTAAATAGGTTAAAGCAAACCGCGACACAAAATTGCCTTTAATTAAGCTCCCGGCAGAAGCTGCAAATGCGATCGGCAAAAAGAACAGCTGCGGCAGCACGGCAACAGATAGCAGTACGAATGCCGCAGCCCTTTCAGCACGGCAGGCAACTTCCAAGCCAACACCTTTTACGGCTCTAGTTGCCCTGGCCGCTAATCCTTCTTTGGCGCCATCAGCTGCTGGGGCTTTGGCGCAAAAAGCGCCGGTAATGTCTTTTGATTGGTTGTACATGCGCAGCAAATACTGATCAGCTTTTTCGCTGCAGTATTGCAAGGTCTTTGTTAAATTCATCATCTTTTCCCCAAAATTTTTATTATATAAATCTATTTAGTAATGGCACTTTAGCGGCAATAGGATGTCTAATTTTAGCTAAAAGCTCGCGGGCCTCTATATATTTTCTATGATAAGGGTCTGCAAGGGCCTTGACAAGATAGCGTTCAGCTTCTTTGACGTCTGCTTTAACTAAGATCCCTTCATAATAAATGCAGCCTAAGAAATAGCAGGCCCCGCCGTAAGAATCAGCTTTTTTAAGATCTTCGATCATTTGCGGCCATTGCGCCTCATAAGCCTTTGAATCAATTTTTATTTTTTCTAATTTTTTCTCATAGATAGCAGCAATAGCGATAGAACCATTTATTTTTTGACGATCATCCTCATTGGTACGTTTATTCAGAAATAGGTCTTCATTTAAAAGTTTCTTAGCCCAATATAGTGCTTTGGCTTCTGAGGCAGGTGCAGTTGGATCAATCCATACTGTCCCGGAACGATAGAGCGAAGCTAAGCTGATAGCAGCATAAACAGCTTCTTGAGTATGCCAGGTGGTAATTTCCTCTAGCTGTCTTATCCCTTTATTGGCTTTTCCTTTATTGCTATCTTTTGCAAGAGTAAGGGCGAGTTCATATTGTGCATATCTATCCCCTTGCTCAGCCCCCTTTTCATACAGCGTTTGCGAGCTATTGCCGCCGGAGGGTTTAAAGACTTGATATTTAAAGTCTGCTGCTAACATCCTTGAAGCTTTGCCCAATCCTTTATCTGAAGCAATCTTTAAATGCTTAAAGGCTTTTTCAAGGTTTTGCGGAAATATATCGGAATATTTATAATTCTTACCAAGCCGATAGTGGGCTTTTGCGTCTCCTTTACTAGCTAACTCTTTAAATATTTCTCGTGCTTTATATGAATCTTGAGGCACTCCAAGGTTGCTTTGCATAAGTTTTGCTTGCTTGTAACGGGCATAGGAGCTTCTCCAAGCAAGAGAGGTTGCGATTTGGTACTGCTCTAGCGGGGTTACCATTTTCATTAAGCTAAAGGCATTAGCGGGAATAAACGTGGGCTTAAAAGCCGGTGCAGCCATGGAAGGCAGCAGCTCGCCAAGAATACACAATTCTTTATAAATTAGGGCAAAATAAGCCTGTGCAAAGCGCGAGGCGAAATTGCCTTTGATTGAATGGACGGCTGAAGCTGCAAAAACAATCGGCAAAAAAAACAATTGCGGCAGGATAGAAATGCTTAGGATTGCAAATGCTGCGGCCCGTTCTGCACGGCAGGCTAGTTCAAGGCCCATACCCTTTAGAGCTCGGGTTGTTCTGGCTGCTAATCCTTCTTTTGTGCCATCAGCACATGCCGGTTTTGCGCAAAAAGATTCGGTAATGCCTTTTGACTGATTATACATACGCAATAAATACTGGTCGGCTTTTTCGTTGCCATAACACAATACTTTTGTTAAATTCATAATAGCCGCATCCTTATTGATTATTACTTATCAGCTAAAAGTTCGATTCAAAATAGTCGGGGTTATTATTGCAGAGTTTTAATAATATTTTGTAAAGAAATGATAAATTTATCAATTTCATCACAAGTATTATAGAGTCCGAATGAAATACGGGAAGTTCCTGTAACACCAAAGCGGTGCATGGCTGTTTGGGCGCAATGGTGGCCGGTACGGATAGCAATTCCTTCTAAGTCCAGGCAGGTGCCTAAATCCAAGTGATGAATCCCTTCGATTACAAAACTGATAAGCGCCCCTTTTTGCGGCGCGGTGCCAATAATTCGCAAGCCCTTTATTTGCTGCAGCTTATCTGTGGCATAAGCTAAAAGCTTTTCTTCCCAAGTACGGATCTTATCTAATCCGATGGCTTGAATGTAATCAATAGCGGCCCCTAAGCCAATTGCTTCGGCTATACTCGGCGTTCCGGCTTCGAATTTCAACGGCAAGTCATTATAAGTGGTATTTTCTAAAGTTACCGTGTCGATCATATCCCCGCCGCCTTGGTAGGGAGGCATGGCATCTAAAAGTTCTTTTTTGCCATATAGGATGCCGATGCCGGTAGGCCCGTAAATTTTATGGCCTGAAAACAGGTAAAAATCGACATCAAGTTCTTGTACATTGACTTCAAGATGAGGAACAGCTTGCGCCCCGTCGATCAATACCTTCGCTCCCTTGGCGTGGGCGAGTGCAACAATTTCGCGTATGGGATGAATGGTCCCAAGGGCATTGGATATATGGCTTATGGCTACTAGTTTAGTCTTGTTTGTAAGTAAATTCTGCAAGGCAGCGAGATCCAAACAGCCTCTATCATCTACCGGTATGGCCTTTAAATGCGCCTGCCGCTCTTTGCAAGCCATCTGCCAAGGCACGATATTGGCGTGATGTTCTATCTCTGATATCAGGATCTCATCACCAGGATATAAAAACTGCTTGCTAAAGGAGCTTGCAACCAGATTGATCGATTCGGTAGAGCCGCGGGTGAAAATAATTTCCTCGCTGGATTTCGCCCCCAGAAATGCCGCAACTTTTTCCCTGACGCGATTGTGTTCTTCAGTAGCTACGCTAGCTAAATAGTACACAGCTCGATGCACAGTCCCATACCGTTTCTGATAGAACTCTGTCATGCAGTCAATCACTGCTTGGGGTTTTTGTGCAGTGGCCGCACTATCAAAGTAGATAAGCGGCTTGTTGTGTACTTGACAGCCCAGCACCGGAAAATCGCGTCGGTAGTGTTCCATAGCTTAATTGTTTTGAATTTTCTTAAGAAAGGCATTTGCTAACGAATCCGCGCAGGCAAGCTGGCTTACTTCCTGGCAGAACCCTTCAATTAATAAACGGCGGGCATAATCGAAAGAGAAACCGCGCGCTTGCAAGTAGAATAAATGCTCATGGTTCAATTGTCCGATTGTAGAACCGTGCGACGCCTTAACGTCATCGGCAAAGATCTCTAAATTCGGCTTGCTGAAAGCCTGGGCTCCATCATTAATGAGGAGGGTTTTGTTAAGCTGATAGGCTTCGGTCTTTTGTGCTATCCTCTGCACCAAAATCTTGCCTTCAAAACTGCTGCGGCTGACATCATGCAGCACGCTTTTAAATAGCTGATTGGAGCGGCAATTCGGCGCATGGTGTTCCATCAAAATGTGATTGTGTACTTCCCGGCGCTTGGTCAGCACTGAAATTCCATGCAGAAGGGCTTCGCTATTTTCACCTAGCAGCTTGACATTATAGTCATAGCGGGTAGGGATGTCGCCATGGGCTAAGTTTACGCATTGCAGGCTGGCATCGCGCTTCACGTTGCCGCGCAGAGCCTCAAAATACCATCCATGCGAGCCTTCACAAGAAACCTGCTGCGCAACTTGCACTTTGGCGCCTTCTTCAACATTAATCTCAATAACTTGGTTGCAGGCAAAATTTGAGTTAGGGGTAGCTGCGGCAGTGCAAGCAAATTGCACTTCTGCCTGAGCGCCAACAAAAATCTGCACCCGAGGCATAATTACAGGGAAGCCAACTTCACTGTCGATGACTTGCAGCAATTGTATGGGGATAGCTGCGCGGCATTTAGGGGGGACGTAAATAAACAGCCCTTCTGAGTGGACAGCAGCATTGATTGCGGCAAAAGCATCGCTTTCATCTTTAAGGCTGCGGTTCCAATGGTTGTTGAGCAAAGCGCTATAAGATTTCATAGCCTCTTGCAAAGTCATTATAATAATTTGCGAGGGCAAGCCCTTGCTGCAGCTCAGCTCGGGTTTATAACTGCCATTTACAAAAACGAGATGGCTTTCGTGTGCTTCTTCACAAATATGGGCCGAAAGATTATGCAGGATTTTGGCGCCATTGGAAAGAGAACTAAAAGGATTTTCAAGCAGCGAACGGATAGGAACATATTGGTACGCCTCATTTCTGCGGGAAGGCAGGCCGACACTCAGGTATTTCTCCCAAGCTTTTTTTCTTACAGCCTGCAAGGCATCGCCTGAATATTTTTCAAACTGCTCGCACAAAAGTGCATGGAATTGCTCGTGTTCTGCTTCGCGCTGCAACATTAGTTTTGCCCCTCACCCTGTAGCCAGTCATAGCCTTTTTCTTCAAGCATCAATGCCAAATCGGCAGCGCCGGAATGGACGATGCGTCCATCGATCATTACATGTACAAAGTCGGGCTGAATGTAATCCAGCAAGCGCTGGTAGTGGGTTATGAGGATCAAACCTAAATCCTGGCCCATTACCTGATTGACGCCTTTAGCTACAATACGCAAAGCGTCGATGTCTAATCCAGAATCTGTTTCATCCAGAACGGCTAACTCCGGCTTTAAAATGGCCATCTGCAAGATTTCATTGCGCTTCTTTTCGCCGCCTGAAAACCCTTCATTGACATTGCGTTCTTTTAGTTCTGCTTTGATGTCCATTTCTTTCATTTTGGCATCCAGCATTTTTTGGAACTCCTCCTCGGAGGCCTCAGGCAGTTCCTGTGCTTTGCGGCGTAAATTATAAGCGGTGCGTAAAAACAGCTGGTTGCTAACCCCAGGAATTTCCACAGGGTATTGAAAGCCCATAAAGATTCCAGCCAAAGCCCGTTCTTCGGGTTCCATTTCCAAGAGGTTTTGTCCGTTAAAAAGGATTTCGCCGCCAGTCACTTCATAGGCAGGATGCCCGGCTAGAATTTTTGCCAGCGTTGATTTTCCCGCCCCATTGGGCCCCATAATGGCATGGATTTCTCCTCTGTTTACAGTGAGCGAGAATCCCTTAAGTATGGGGGCATTTTCTACATTGGCCCATAAGTCGATGATTTGCAGCATAATTCCTATCCGACTGAGTTTTCTAATTTAAGTTTTAAAAGATTGCGCGCTTCTGCAGCAAATTCCAGAGGCAGCACTTCCATCACCTCTTTGCAAAAGCCATTGACAATCATATTAACAGCCTCTTCTTGCGAGAGGCCTCTTGAACGGCAGTAAAATAACTGCTCTTCATTAATTTTCGAGGTGGTTGCCTCGTGTTCAACCTGGCTGGTAGAGTTGCTCACTTCGATGTAAGGAAAAGTATTGGCTGAGCAATTGTTGCCCACTAGCATTGAGTCGCATTGCGTATAGTTGCGCGCGCCATGCGCGCGGGGGGCAATTTTTACCAGCCCGCGGTAGCTATTATGGGAATTATCGGCGCTGATTCCTTTTGATACAATAGTAGAGCGGGTATTTTTGCCCAAATGGATCATTTTGGTGCCTGTATCGGCTTGCATATGTCCATTAGTTAAAGCTACAGAGTAAAACTCCCCGATGGAATGATCGCCCTGTAAAATACAACTTGGATACTTCCAAGTAATAGCGGCTCCAACTTCTACTTGAGTCCAGGAAATTTTAGAGTGGCTGCCGGCACAGCGCCCCCGCTTAGTCACAAAATTGTAAATTCCGCCTTCTCCTGTTTCAGGGTGGCCGGAATACCAGTTTTGCACTGTAGCGTATTTAATTTCGGCCTTTTCCAAGGCCACGAGTTCCACTACTGCGGCATGCAGCTGATTATTGTCATAAGCAGGGGCTGTGCAGCCTTCCAAATAGCTTACATAAGAGCCTTCTTCGGCAATGATAAGCGTGCGCTCAAATTGGCCGGATTCTTTATCATTTATACGGAAATAGGTAGAGATTTCCATGGGGCAGCGCACCCCCTTGGGGATATAGACGAAAGAACCGTCAGTAAAGACGGCGGAGTTCAGGGCGGCAAAGTAATTGTCTCCCGCAGGCACTACGCTGCCTAAGTATTTGCTAATTAATTCCGGATACTTGCGGATCGCTTCAGAGATTGAGCAAAGGATTACCCCAGCGTCTTCTAACTTCTTTTTAAAAGTCGTGCCTATGGAGACAGAATCAAATACAAGATCGACGGCGACGTTAGTTAACCGCATCTGCTCTTCAACGGGAATACCTAATTTTTCAAAGGTCTTTAAGAGTTCTGGATCGGCATCAGATAAGTTGTTGAGTTTGGGTTTGTTCTTGGGAGCGGAATAGTAGGTGATATTTTGAAAATCAATAGGCGAGTGCTTAAGGTTAGCCCAGTCTGGCTCTTCCATCTCAAGCCAGCGCCGATAGGCTTTAAGCCTGAACTCCAGCATGAATTCCGGCTCTTCCTTCTTTGCCGAGATCGCCCGGATGACCTCTTCATTAAGCCCTTTAGGCAACCGCTCGGTTTCAATTTCGGTGACAAAACCGTATTTGTACTCACTATTTTTTTTAGAATAGGTATCCGTTGACATCCCAGCAAGTCTCTCTTTTTTTCTTAAATTCTATACAAGAATAACATACACTACTCTTTAATCACTACTTAAAATTTAAGGCTTACATTTTAGTAATAAAACAAAACCAAATAAATACAAATAGTTACAAATCACCGAACAACCTCAACACTTAAATAGGAAACTTTATTATGGAAGCAACTAGACCTACCCCATCCGTTTCTGGTTTATATAATTTTCTAGAAGAAGAAGCCGAAATCAATACAACCATTACCTTGAATCAGTATGGCGAAAACACAATTGCTGGCATTACAGCAGGCGGCTGCACAACTGCCGGTGTTTATGAACAAATGCAAGATGAAGCGCTCTTTTCTTCCTTTGAAGTTAACGATACCTCCCTCCCCCTTTTTGGAATTTTTGACGGCCATGGGTATTTTGGTCTTGATTATGCACAACGGGTGAGCAAAGTTATTGGCGCTAAACTAGCAATAGCAGTTAAAGCCTTTGCAGATCTTGAGCAGCGCCAGCCTCGTTGCCTTGAAAACTTACTGGAAGAGCAGTTTTTAGATTGCAATGCTGAATTAAAGCAAGCGCTTACTTGTGATGGCATACTTAGAAAAGGCGGCACCACAGCGATCCTTGCTTTTATTTTTGATAAGATGCTGTATGTGGTTAATGTTGGCGATAGCCGCGCCGTCCTCGCCTACAAAGGAGAGGCAAAACCTTTAAGTATAGACGATAAAGTGGATGCTGTACATATGCAAATAGAGTTTATAAAAAATAAAATACTGCTGTTCATGCATAATGGACAACTTTGCATCGGCGACGAAAGAAACGGAGCGCTCGCTGTAGGCAGGGTTTTTGGCGACTATAAAATTAATGGCGCCTGCCCTAAACCCACTGTTACGACTTTTGCTTTAAGCGAACTCGGCAGCGTGCATTTTAATAATTTCTTGATTCTAGCTTCTGATGGGATTTGGGACGCCATAAAAAATGATGAGGCCGTTAAGGTAGTCGAAGCAGCATTAAGGCAAGGAAAAAATTCCTCAGAAGCCGCAGAAGAGCTTGTCAAAACAGCTTTACAAAAGGGGTCTCAAGATAACTGCTCTGCAATTGTCGTCAAGCTCGTGCCGTAAAAAGTTAGTTATTTATTTTCAAAACCCACCCTATGCAATAACATTACTTTTTGTTTTTTATACTTTCTTTACTTAATAAAAACTTAACATTATAATATCTCACCAACTTTATAAAGGTATGATGTTTATGATAGAAGGTGTTAATTTAAAAAGGCCGTATGCTGAAATTAAAGCTGGACACACGCAAGTTAAAAAAAATAGCAGTCCCTGTTTGAAGCGAGCCAAAGCTGCAGCCTGCACTCCAATTACAGTCGAGACAGATACTACAAACTATCTAAATCAACTGCCGAACGAAATTTTCAACCGCATTATTTATTTCGTGCCTAATGTTTCGCTGCCGAATTTTATATGCACTTCTAAAGAAAATCATGCCCGTACAAATGCTGCATTGATTCCCTTAGCTTACGAATTAGGTTTTACAGGCGATATCACTTCATCAAATGTGCTAGTAGAGGCGCAAAAATTTATCCGCGAAATCGAAGCTGAACTGCTAAAGCTCGCAGATGCAGATAAAAACTATCAAGCCCTCGTTGATGAATCGGGCAGGATAATAGAGCGGTACGCCTCATGGAATGAAAAAAACAATGTTCCGGGTGCTGCACTCACTCTCAACCCTAGGAGGACTCTCCTTAATCTTAAATACCTGCATCAAGACGATGTTTTCCGCTTGTTCAAAAGTCCCGTCATTTACCAATGCCCGAAAATATTGGCTTATCTGCTTAAATACCAGGGGCAATTTATCAAAGCTATTCCCTCAAAAGCCCCCGCTATTTCAACTGAGTCTAACACGCAACAGCCTCCTGCTGTAACACAGGAAGAGGCTGCTAAACGGGAAGAAACCAATGTCCATGCCGCCGCAGCTCTTAAATTAGCTCTTGAAAAAGGAAATGCAGAAGTTTGCCATTTACTTTTAGATTTAGGAGCTGCATCTAAAGATTTCGAAGCAGCTATCCTAAAGCTTGCCGCTGAAAAAGACGAGATAACGCTATTTAAAAGGGCGGGAGCTTGCTTTTACACATTATCCCATGAAGAAAAACACGCCATTTTACTCATAATTTTGGAAAGGGGAAATCAAAAGCTATTTAATTTTGTCGAGGCAAATTGCGGCTGCCCAGCCTTTCAACATCTTTTAAAGAATAAAGCATGCTTTTTTGCTGCCGCAAGAGGGGGAAATGTAGCCTTGTTTCAAGAAACAATGAAATGCCTGCAAGCAGGCGTTGATGAGACTTTCCCTTCCTCTGACGGCAGCCTCCTTCCTAATAATACAGCCCTGTATGTGGCCATAGAAGCCGGACAACTGGCCCTAGTGAAATGGTTGTTAGCCAATGGGGCCAGGCGCGATGTCATTTCTATACCATTAATTGAAACAATACTGGAAAAAGGGCATGCCGGAACAGCTGAATTCCTTTTAAACGAAGAATACAAACCGACCTTTACCCCAAATCAATTGCTCTACAGAGCCTTGTTACATCCAAAAAATGCAACCCATGGTGTTTTAAACCGGCTAATATTCCTAGGGGCAAACGTAAATTACTCCAATGTAAGACAAGGTGTGGTTCAGCCGCTTTCCTTTGTCATTCAACAAGCGGCCTTATCATTAGAAGCTAAAATCATCCTCATCGCTAAGTTAATAGCTTTAGGGGCTAATCCTTATGAAAGCCGCTCAAAAAGGCAATCCTCTCCCTTAAAAAGAGCCATCGATTTAGCGCAAATTGAGGCAGTGAAAGAGATGTTAAAAGCACTTCCCCCAGAAAATTTTGTGCTCCCGCTAAAAGAGCTGATAGTTCTGCTTTCTACCTGCACCCTTGAACAAATTGCTGAGAATGCAAAAGCCCTGCTTAATGTTCATCCTGGCCACCCTCATAGGGATTTGTCCAATGCTACCGCCATGCTTGCCTATTTACTAAGCAGGAAAGCCCAACATGGCGACCCCCGTAAATTGGCACTTGCGGCCGAGTTAATTAAATTGGGTGCCTCCCCCTATGAAAAATGCATCGAGAGTGGAGGGGTGATAAAGCCATACTTAATGGCTATCGGGCATCATGATTGGGAGCTGGCAAAGCTTTTTTTAACAGTTGAGCCTTTAACAAATGAGGAAAAAGAAGAGCTTTCCATTGCTTTAAAAGAGCTATTGGCAGATCGAAGAATAATTCCCGCTAGAGATCAAAATGGTATCTCCCGCTTCGCTGACGGCTCCTTTGGCCTTGACCCAAAACAGATACAAATTGCTATGAAATTGCTCGACTTAGGAGCTGAACTGCCTCTAATCGAAAGTCATTTGATCAAAGCAGCTACTTCTCACGACCTCTTAAAAAGGCTTTTAGCAAATCAACGGGTGATAACATTTATCGAACAAAACGATCCGGCGCATAAACTAATTTTTCGTCTGGCCAGAGTGTGCTTAGGCGCTCCTGAGTCATTAGCTTTGCTTTTAGAAACATTCAAGAGCCTTCAAAATGATACTTATTTGTTTACTGAAGCGGCATTTCATGTACGGCAAATTGCAAACTTAGCTGCTGCAAAATATGATCCGAACCATCAAGACCCTCTTATTGGACAAAGCCTGCTTGTTTACGCCTACTGCAAGTCTCTTTTTCAATCTGAAACTTTCATTGAGGTAATGGAACAATTAGCTTTTCAAAGCTTAGATCTCGAACAGCTAGACCATAAAGGTCAAGCTCTTATTCATTATGTAGTCAAAAAAGATTCCTCGCAGCCAATATTAAGGGCTTTATTGGCCATTTCACACACACTTTTATACTTGCCCGATCAACAAGGCAAAACTCTGCTTCAAATAGCTGAAGAAAGCGGCAGTAAAAAAACAGCCGCATATCTTAAGTCTCTTCTTGAGCACAATTCTAAGAGAGGTCTCCCTTCGTCTCTTCAAACAGAAGGTCAACCCAAATACAAAAAGCAGAAAACAAATGATCACAGCTGCCTGTCTACTCCACAAGCATCACCTAGTTTGAAAATTTCCTCAGGCAGCCTCATTACACAAGCCCCCCTCGCACCCGCCTCTGTCGCAATTGCATCATTATCGGAACAAAGGTTCAAGCATGAGTTAGATCCTTTATTAAAAAAAGATGGAAAAAGTTATCTTTACTGGGCCCTCAAAACACATTCCTTCGACGTTGCAAAAGAAATGATCAATAAACGGCCAGGTATTTATCATGAGCTCATCCATGAGCTCATTCTCGATGAAAACCTTGAGATGCTATCCCTTTTCAATCAGCCTTTTGGACCAGACGACCTAAATAACACTCATCCTGTCTATGGGTACCCTTTAGAAGCTGCTTTAAAGGTTAAAGATGTAAAAAAGCGCAGCATGTATATAAGGGAATTACTGAAAAATGGAGCCCAATTTCCAGATAGATTGATCTATGCACTTTTAGAGGATCCAGACACTTGCAGTTTAGCTGAATCTTCCGGAATATTTTCAAAGCTGGAAGATAATCAGCTTCTATGCAACTTGCTAGCTGCTAAGTTTATAGAAGTTGCGAATAGCGAAGGTGCCGATAAAGATGAAGGCGTCCGCTTGCTGCAAAAAGTACATGAAGGTGGATTCGACTTTCATAGCCAGAGGAGCAATCTAACCTCAGTAAAAAACCGGGTTCTGGGATTTTTAGGAACCCAAAGAGCTCAAGAAATGTTTGCTATGTTTCCAAGAAATACATTAGGGAAAAATATGGTGAAGCTGCCTTCTCCACCGGCATCCAGTTTGCCGCCGATTTTTCCGGTTAAAATAGTTCTTGCGTAATTAGCTTTGCTTGAAAAAATTGAAGTTTTTTGAGCAGATTTATCGAAAAATTAAGTTTGAAGCGCGGCAGCGCTGGCAGTTGTTAGCCCCGCGTGAAGGCCGCTGTAGGCGTGCCGGAACGTGGGGTTAGGAGATAATATTTAATCGAGCTGCGGTTAGCAGCGACACTTATTCTGTCGCTGCTAACCGCAGCTCAATTGTATTTTCCGTCTTAACCCCACGTTCCAGCATCTGCAGGACCTGCAGATGCTTTCACGCGGGGCTAACA
>JAEYWL010000016.1 GCA_023428915.1 Verrucomicrobiota bacterium | reverse complement strand
AACGTGGGGTTAAGACGGAAAATACAATTGAGCTGCGGTTAGCAGCGACAGAATAAGTGTCGCTGCTAACCGCAGCTTTGGTGTTTTTTTACGCATTTACCCCGCGTTCCGGCTCTTATGGAGCCTTCACACGGGGCTAACAACTGTCAGCGCTGCCGCGCTTGGAGTTTTTTTACGCATTTACCCCGCGTTCCGGCTCTTGTGGAGCCTTCAAACGGGGCTAACAACTGTCAGCGCTGCCGCGCTTGGAGTTCGTTTATCATTAAGAGACAATTAAAAACGTTAAAGTTTGTAATTTTTTTTACTAAAACTTTCATTTTTCACAGCCTAAAATAAAAAATGAGGTCCATTTATACGTCTTTGCCTTTTACTTTTTACCTTTAGTTATAGTCTTTATTTAAACAGACTTTAATAGCTACTGAGAGTATATTAAGGCTATCCACTTTAATATATTTGCATTATGTATCAAGAGCAGTCATTACCAGAGCCAGGTACCTCCTTGCCCCCGCCCCTTTTTTCAGCGGTTGCTGCAGGCTTTCCGTCACCAGCGGATCCCTTCATTGAACAATCGTTAGATTTAAATGAGTTGATGGTACGGAACCCTCCTGCCACATTTTTTGTCAGGGTTGACGGGGATTCCATGCAAGGAGCAGGTATTTTTTCTGGAGATATTCTCGTAGTGGACCGCTCCCTGTCTGCGGCCAATGGCAAGATTATTGTAGCTTTTGTCAACGGGGAATTCACAGTGAAGCGGCTTCTGTTAAATGGCAAAGAGGCCTGCCTGGCTCCCGAAAATCCGCGCTACGCGCCCATTCTCCTTACTCCGGAAACAGAATTTCAAGTCTGGGGTGTTGTGACCTATGTGATCCATAAGCCAAAATAAGTATTAGAGGGGATATGGCTCTCTATTGTCTGATAGACTGCAACAGTTTTTATGTCTCCTGCGAGCGGGTCTTCAACCCTCGTTTAAATGGCAAGCCGGTTGTGGTGCTTTCCAACAATGACGGCTGCATTATTTCACTTTCCAAGGAGGCAAAAGCGCTTGGGGTGCAAATGGGGGCGCCCTTATTTGAACAGGAGCGCTTATTGCAGCAGCATAATGTAATCGTTTGCTCTTCCAACTATACGCTGTATGGGGATATGTCGCATCGCGTGATGCAAACCTTACGCCAGTTTGCGCCCGAAATGGAAATATATTCCATTGATGAGGCTTTTCTTCTTATAGACAATAACGACCCGCTTGCATTAGGCAGAAAAATTCGTGAAACGGTGCTGCAGTGGACCGGGATTCCCGTCTCCGTCGGGATAGCGCTTTCTAAAACACTGGCTAAAGCTGCCAACAAAGAAGCTAAATCAAAAGCCAGCCTGCAAGGGGTCTATGCTTTGATAGATCCCGAAGAGGCGCGCGCCTTTTTACAAAAATTTCCCGTCGGCGATGTCTGGGGAATTGGCAGAGGGTTTAGGGAGCTTTTGCATAGGCAAGGCATTTGGAGCGCAGCAGCTTTTAGAGAGTGCGAGGATGGTTGGATTAAGAAGAAAATGGGAGTGGTTGGGTTAAGAATGGCCTGGGAACTAAGAGGCATTCCCTGCCTTGATCTGCAAAACACAGCCGCGCCTAAAAAATCGATCATCAGTTCACGAGCTTTCAGCCAGCCCCTAAAAGCTTGGGAGGAAATTGCGGAAGCCGTAGCTTATCACGCTTCTCAGGCGGCTGAAGAAGTACGCGAGCAAAAAACAATGGCGCTGACCTTAGGTGTGTTTTTAGAAACGCACCCCTATAGTTCGCATGTAAAGCATTATGGTCAAATTGTGTTTCCAGAAGCCTCTGCTTATACGCCGCATTTTATTCACTACGCAAAACTGATTGCACAAACTTTATACGACCCAACTTTAACGTATCGGAAAGCCGGAATTATGGCGGGAGGGCTTGTGCCGGAAGCTGCTTTTCAGCCAGACTTATTTGCGCCGCACCAGCCCAATAGTGAAGCGCAGAAGCGCGCCATGCAGGCCATGGATGCTATTAATCGGCGTGCCGGATGCAAGACAGTCTATTTTGCAGCAGAGGGGATTGAAAAAAAATGGAAGGGGCAGCGGCAATTCTGTTCCTGCCGCTACACTACTTCCTGGCAAGAATTGTTGAATATTAAAATTTAATAATAATATATATTTATTATTAAGCTGACTTTATAGAAAAATAATCTGTTGCCTTGAAAGTATTACGTCACTAGAATGACTCAAGATAATTAAATTGGTGAGAATTTTAATGACAGCTTCTGTAATAAAAAAGAATAAGATCACTCTTTCCGATTATCCCTATCGTCGGGACATAGAGAACCGGTTATTGATAGCAACGTTGAGTAATTTTGAAGTCGAGTTGCTAAGGGAAATGCTAAGCGGCTCCCTTAAAATAGACATAAGGGATTTGACAGACGTTTTCAATTGCAGGATAGAGCAGATAGAAACCTTGTTAGACAAGCTGGCAAACTCTAAACTCTTTAAACGGGAGGGGGCTAAAATACTCATCGATAAAGAGATGCGTAAATATTATGAATTCCAACTTGAAAAATTTGAGAAGGGATTTAAAGCCGATGTCGTTTTTTTGCAGCAAACGCTAAACAAAGTGCCCATTCATATTCTTCCCAACTGGTATGTTCTTCCTAAAACCTCCGATCACATTTTCTCGGCCATAATTGAAAAATACTTGCTGACGCCCAAAATTTACCTGCGCTATTTGCAGGAATTACAATTTGATGACCCTGTTATGGATGGAATGCTAGCTGATATTATGCAGCATCCGGAAGGAATATTGGCGCAAGGGCTCAGGGAAAAGTACGGCCTCACGTATGAGCAATTTGAAGAAGCGATGCTCCATATGGAGTTTAATTTTGCAGCATTTCTCTGTTATCGCTTTGAACAAGGAACTTGGAAAGAGGTAGTAATGCCTCTGTATGAATGGCAAGAATATGCTAGCTACAAAAAAGCCGTCAATCAAAGGACCAAACTTGAAGACGGGAATATTGAAAATAAGCAGGCCGATTTCTGTTTTATCAATCAAATAGACACTTTATTGGAAAAATCCTTGCGCGGAGCTTCCCCTGTAGGATCTCTGCAGGAGGCTGCTAAAAAAATTGCGCAAATATCCCTTGGCCGTTGCGAGGGCGATGCCATAACCGCTTATCCGGAAGCGCGGGAGTGGTTGCGCATGCAGATTACTGAAAAAGCCCTAGCCTTATATAGACATCCTGCAAACCTTATGGAAGGGGCAGATGAAAATATGCTTCTCTACAGTGAAAAAAATATTCGTGCTGTGGAAAAAAGTTTACGGAAAGCGGCGATGGAAGGCTGGGTATACTTTGATGAGTTTATGAAAAGTTTTGTAGCCGCCCTGCACAAAACAGAAGGAGTTTCCCTCAAACAAAAAGGCAAGCAGTGGAAGTATGTCATTCCCATCTATAGCCCGGAAGAGCTGGCCTTTGCTGAACAAACCATCTTTGAGCGTCTTTATCAGATCGGCATTGTAGACATCGGCACACACGCTGGCCGCAAATGCTTTCGCGTAACCCCTTTTGGCCGCATTGCTATCGGAGAATAGTCAATGACAAATAAATTTCGTGCCCGTGGCCAAACAAAAGGACTAGAAATCTCCAGGAAACGATCCTAAAGTATTTTTAACATAAAGAACACGAAGACACAAAGAAAGAAAAGAGTTAATAATCCCTTATGTAAATATTTTAATTTAAACCCTTTGCGTCTTTGAGAGCTTTGCGTTTAATTTTATAAACTTAAGTTTTGTAAAACTGATCTTTAATTACAACCTCATTAATTATAAATGAAATGCAAACGCAAAGAGTTGAATCCCTGTGTCTTAGATTCTTTGTGTCTTCGTGTTTTATTAATTTAAGTGATGGTTTAGAAATCGTTTCTTAAAATTCCTACTCCTTTTGTTCGAGCACAGGCACGTAGATATGCAAGAGCACGAATATTTCTCTACTGCACATCTGCCATGGCATGGCCGGCAATCCAGCCTGTTGTCCAGGCATTTTGGAAGTTGAAGCCGCCGGTGATGCCATCGATGTCGAGGATTTCGCCGGCGAAGTAGAGGCCGGGTACGAGCTTGCTTTCCATGGTCTTGAAATTGACTTCGTCGAGGCAGATGCCGCCGCAGGTGACGAACTCTTCTTTAAATGTGGTTTTACCGCGGATCTGATAGATGTCGGCATGCAGTTTATGACATAAGGCTTGCAAACTATTGCCCGGCAGAGTCGCCCAGCGGCTTTCAGGGTCGATGCCGGAGAGTTCCACAAGTCTGCGCCATAGTTTTCTAGGTAATGTAAAAGGGGAGTCGGTGCCTAATTGCTTTTTAGGGTTTTCCTGTTTCCAGCGCCGCAAGGTTTCCTGCAAAGTTTCTAAGGTACGGCCTGGCAGCCAATTTATTTGGCATTGCGCTTCATAATTGAGGTTGTGCAGGGTGCGCGCTCCCCAGGCCGATAATTTCAATACGGCAGGGCCGCTGAATCCCCAGTGAGTGATAAGTAAAGGGCCGCTTTGCTGCAGGGAAGTGTTTAGGATCTTGATTTCAACAGTTTCAAGGGAAATACCTGCTAAATCAACCAATGGGCTGTCTGGAATATTGAAGGTAAATAATGAGGGGACAGGGGGCATAAGGGTATGCCCTAATTGCTCCGCCCAGGAACAGGGTTGCGGGTGGCTGCCGGTAGCTAAGAGGGCTTTCTGCACTCCTAGCGCCGGTTTGTCTTTAATCTGGATGATAAACCCGCTTTCTTGTTTTTGCAAAGACTCTACTGCCCAATGGAGCCTGATGTCGACACCGGCTTGCCTGGCAGCCTGGGTTAAGCAACTGATAATCGTTTCAGAAGAGTCGCTAATGGGGAACATGCGTCCATCTTCTTCTGTTTTAAGGGCGACCCCTCTGGCTGCGAACCACTCAATAGTGTCGCGCGGTTGAAAACGGCTAAAAGGGCCCCTTAAGGCTTTTTCACCGCGAGGGTAATTTTTAACCAGCAGCGAAGGGTCAAAACAAGCATGCGTTGCATTGCAGCGGCCGCCCCCGGAAATCCTAACTTTGGCTAGCGGCTGCTTGCTTTTTTCTAAAAGAATGACCTGAGCGCCTGCTTCAGCAGCTGCTATAGCGCCAAAATAACCTGCAGCCCCCCCTCCTATTACAGCTATTGTCACTTCTTTTCCCTGCTTAGCATCGGATCAAAGGTAAAAGCATATTTTGGATGAAAGGCTTCAACAAGATGTTTCTCTTGTTCTTTGGATAATTTATCGGCATCAGCACCCCATTGCCCTTCTAGAATAACTGTGTCTGCTTCTTGCTGCATCCCCCTGTCAGTTTCTTTACATCGCAAAACTAAAGCGGCATGCAAGTTTAAAGCTTGAGAAAGTTTGTTGCTTTTCTTGTCCAGCCACTGTAATGCAAGAGGAGCGACTTGAATAACAATAAAGTCCTTTTCACTGTTGATTAGCGCATGGTATCCTGCTTTTATGGCAGATTTACTGTTATGGACAATATCGTAGCCCATTTCTTTAAGCTTGGGGAATTCATTATGAAGTGTATCCAAAGCATGCTGCAAATGATTGCTATTTAAACGGTAAAAGAGCGTCCAAAAGGGGGATGCCTGCAGGGTGCACATTTTTTTGGCTTCTTCAACTGCATTAAAATTTGCCCGCAGCGCCTTTGGCTGCCAGCCATGATTATAAATGGTTTGCAGTAAGGCGGCGAGTCTATTTTCTCTGGTAGGTTCTGCAATTGTTGACAACAGTTGTTTGCAATCCACAGTATTGATGCTTAGATTTTCAAAGACAAGGGCCCCGTTATCATTGAGAAGCCCTCTTATACCTTGATACCTGGTATCTGCAAGCTTGCTTTTATGAGTTTGTTCAAATAGTTCGCATCTTTCCTGGACCGTTAACAGGGAGTAATAGAGATTATGGCATTCTATTACATCTAAGTGGTCTTTAAAAACCGAGAGAGCGTCATCTCTTTCTTTCCCCTGCAATTGATTGCGGAATAGTTTTTCTATAATCGGATAGTGCGTGTCCGGCGCTCTTTCTTGGGAGGCAGATAAGAGTTTCAAACGGCTTTCTGATGTTTCCTTCATTTTTTGAAGAATTTCAAGCCTTTTAGCTTCAGAAACATTCAAGGGAGTTAAAATGTCATATAGCTTGGCGGCTTGCTCTTTAGGCAAACCATATACGCTTGATTGCTTGGAGAAATCATTTTTTATCACGGCCTGTTCAATGGCTTTTACATCCAAGTTCTCTAAAGAATCGCTTAAAGAGGGTTCCAGCTGCACATACTCATGTTTTGCCGTTTTTTGCATATGAAAGAAATACCCATTGAAAGTCTTGAGCGAATTTAACTTAGCCTCGATATCGCTTTGAGTATAGATATGGTTTTGAGAAGCCATTTTCAGTGCTGTCGGTTGATTGGCTGCAACTAGCAAAATCCCTGATTTAGCCGAGGTGTAGGCTTCTTCCGGTTTTCTAGGCGATGAAAGGGGAGAGCTGCTTTGGGGTGATCTGGAATGGTTATTGCTATCGGAGTTAGATGCACTGGAACTGCTGCTGCAATCGGAATTAACTGCATTCAAGAGAAGAGATTCTTCAGAAAAACTTCTAAACTGCAAGGTGGTCACGCTTTCTGATTTTTTAGAAGTGCTTGAATTGCTTCTCGTGCGTCTAATGGGCTGAAGATGCTGCAAATCAGTGCTGACAGCCCTGGGCCTTTGCGGCGGTGATTTATCGCAAGAGAGATTGTTTTGAGGCGGACTTTTAACATAGAGAGGGTTGATTATTTTCTTTTCCTTGGGGGGATGGGCTGCTGCAGTTTCCTCGGACTTTTTACTCCGGCTAAAAATACTTCCTAACACGCCGCTTTTATGTGAAGGCAGAGACTTCTCCTTGTGAGAATTATCCAGATCCACACTTACCTTTCTGGATCCAGGCAGGCTGCCTTGGCTAGCACTTTTTTTAGGAGTAAAAGAGGTTTTTGTTTCTTGTGTCTTATTAGTTGAGGATTTTGCTGCTTCCATAAAGTCTCCTTAATACGGGGTGTAATTATGCAGAGTCGCATAAATGTTCACCAGGGAGATTTCGGCTTTAAAAATTCTTTAGGAGGTATGCTGAATTCTAGACCAACTCCGCCAAGCTGCTTTTCAAATAGGCTTAGTTCCTCGCCAGAGAATGGTGAATCATCATCTGACCATTGAAATTCAGTGATTTGCGATGTGCTATACGAGGCGAGTTTTCCATCGACGACTAAAGTTTCAAGAAGATGGGCAACTTTAAAATGGCATAATGGAAAGTAATTATTATTTTTCTGCCTTTCTAAATTTATTGAAAAATATTGAATGATGCCAAAATCGTCGGAACTGTTAATAAGGGCTACATGTTGTATTCGTTGAATATGTTCTCGACGATCCAGTCTAAATCTATGCGTTTTCATATCCAATGCCTTGAACTTTTTTTGCAGGTATTCAAAGGCAGTCGTAAGGTGGGCGGAGCTTAGGCGGTATAATAGCGGCCAAAAAGCAGATTCTTGCAAGAGCCATATTTTTCCAGCTTCCGTTTCAAAATTAAGCTGTTTGTTTTTACCCGTCCAATTATGCGCATCCGCCATTTTTAACACGGCAGCTAGCAGTGCAGTATTTTTTTCCGCGCGAGTTGCGTTTTCTTTTGTCATTGGGGGGATATAGGGAGCGCCGTTAAAGTAAAGCCCCTCGCAATTAAACAATCCAGTCCCTTCATCAATTAATGCCCGTGTCCCTTGCAGGCGTGTTGCTTTAAGGATTTCTTCATGAAGCGCCTGCAGGCTCATTTTCCTTTCTTCATCAGTAGAGATAAGATGATAGAGGTTGGTTAATTCCTGATTAATATCAATATACTCTTTAAAAAATGCCAGGGCTGTATTTCTTTCTTCTGAGCCTACTTTTAATAGGTTGCAGACCAATGATTGCAAAGTTATATATTTATTTTGAGTTAGTCGAGAAGACAGTTGTTTAAGGACAAGCAGTCTATGAGTAATTGTCATTTTGGCAGGCCACAAAATAGGTTCATAATCCCGAAATTCTTTTTGGAGGGGTTTATCAATGCCAAGCAGCTTATAGCATTTTTTGCGATCCAGTTTTGGATTTAATGAAAGCTTATAAAGAGCATTAATATCCAAGTTCTCCAACATGTCTGAACGGCAGGGGATCAGAGTGCGCCATTTTTTTGCAAGCGGATCGTGTACATGTATCCAGGAACCATCCTGTGTTTTCAACTTTACGAGGGCATTATGAACACATTTCGGATTGAATGGCTGCATATTTTCGGCATCAGTTGTTGCGAAAATGAGATCAAGCCCTCTTGAAATTTCTTCACGGTATTTTGGGCTTATCTTAGTTAGGAATGAGCCCTTTTGGGGAGAGTTAGGGGAATTAGGGGAGCTGCCGGGCGAAACTCTTGGAGTGCTTCCTGAAGAAGAGCTTGTTGACACACTGCTTTCAGAGCTTGATGTTGTAAGCCAGGGGCGGAGATACCAGCCTCCGGAGTTAAAAAATGAGCGCTGAGGGTCATATTCCATATCTGATTTAGAGTGCTCGTTAGTTTCTGAGATAGAAAGGCTGCGGGTACGGACATTTTCAATTTCCGGAAGGCTATTTTTACGGGAATTAGTACGCAGCATTGAAGCAGGCAAGCCCATGGGTGCGTGGATCTCCGGGGCCGCTTCTTTTTCAGGTTTTTTTTGCTGCTTTTCACTCCTTTTTTCCTCTTTCTTTTCCTTTCTTATCTTGTAACTAGTGGAAGAATTGTTTGTTTGAGAAGAAGTAAAGGGAAGAAACAGCCCGGTCAGGATGTTGCTGCCGCCGCCAGCCCGTTTCTTGATGGCTCTAGGAGTCTTGTCAGGAAGTTCGATACTGCCGCCAGGTTCAGCCGTTGCCGGATATGCGGGCAGGGGGGCTTCGTATTGATTTATAGGGCTTTCCAATTGAGAAGGGGCAGAAGAGCTAGTGTTTACGTTTCGGGCTCCAGTAGACTCCATAACTATCTCCGGTTACAAGTATTATTGAGGCTCGGGCAATTGTTCTCCTTGGGAGATATAAAAAAATTGGCTTTCAGGGGCAGAAGCAGGCAGGGAGAATTTTTCTGTGGAAGTGAGAAATACCTGGCCTAAAGTTGCCAGATATTCAATGGTCTTTGCTTTTCTTGAGTGGTCTAAACTTAAGCCTGCATCGTCGAATAAGAGCAGAGGGGCATCCTGGATTTGCTCTTTGAGCCTATGCCAGCTGGCTAAGCGGAGAGCCGACATGCAGGCGCGGCGTTCCCCCTCGCTGGCAAAATAGCGGGCCTCTTGTCCTTGCAAGCTGACAAGCAGTTCATCGCGATGCGGTCCTGACATTGTGCTTCCTAAAATGGATTCTCTAGGTCTATTCTGCTGGTATTGCTTAAGGAAAAACTCTTTTAAGTCTTGTGCAGGGGCTTTTGTTTGATAATGAAGTGTCAAAAAATGTGTTGTGCCGCTTAGCAGATAATAAATATCCCGGCTGCTTTTGGCAAGCTCTTCTATTGCAACTCTTCTTTGCTGCGTAATATAAACAGCGGCAGCGGCTAATTCCTGCTCCCAGGATTCAATTGCAGCTTGCGAAGGCTTTCTTAAAAGAGCATTGCGCTGCTTTAAAGCGCGATGATAGCGCGTGAGATGATGGAGATAAAGCGGATCGGCTTGGGAAATATGCATATCCAAAAAATTGCGGCGCAAAGCGGGCGAACCGCTGATCAGCTGGTCGTTGGGATTGATTAAGACGCCGGAAAGAATGCCGAATAAGCTATTCAGGCTAGGGCAAACAGTGCTGTTGTAAATGATTTTGCGGTCTGATTCTGATTGTGTGATCCGCAGTTTCTGCTCTACCTGATTTTTTATAAACAGCGCTTCTAAATAAAATTGCTCCTGCCCTTGCTGGATCATGTCGTCAGACTGTGAAGTACGAAAAGAGCGCCCTGTCATTAGGCAGTAAATGGCTTCTAGGACAGTTGTTTTGCCTTGTCCATTGCCGCCATAAATGAGATTAATGCCTGGTGCAAAGCTGAAGTCGGATTCAGTATAGCTGCGAAAGTTTCGCAGGTAGAGCTTGCTAAGCAGCATACTGATCCATTAGAACTTTGCTATTCTTCGCTAATGCGCATAGGCATTAAAACAAATAGGGAAGAATTGCCGGATGGTTCATTTTCCTGATTTTCTGTAATAAGGCCTGGATTGTAAGCGTCAATAAGCCCTAAATTAACTGTTTCTTCTTTGGTGTGGCGTAAAATATCAAGGAAGTAACCAGGATTGAATGCGATATCGAGTTTTGCTGAGAAGTAATTGACAGGCATGCTCACTTTGCCTTCGCCCACATCCATAGCAGTGGCTGCAAGCCTAAGCTCGCCTTCAGAGAAAGTAAAGCGCACCGGCTGGCTGGGATCGGCTGTGAATAGGGAAATTTGTTTCAGCAAAGAAATTAGCTCTTCACGGTGCAGGGAAACTTGGGTGTCTGACTTTTCAGGGATTACGCGATTGATGTCGGGATATTCTCCGCTTAGCAATTTAGTGATAATTACGCACTGGTTGGCTTCCACGGCAATTTTATCATTCATTAGATAAATAGTGGCCTCGCCATCATCTTGCAGGTTCTTTTGCATTTCCTCAACGGCTTTCAGGGGAATGATAAATTCTCCTTTAAATGCCGGATCAATATCAATATTAATAGAGGCTCTCGCTAATCTTTTGCCATCGGTACCAGCAAAAACAGCCAGGCCATTGGCAATTTTCATTAATACGCCTGTGAGTACATAGCGGTTTTCCTCCCGAGATACGGCAAACGACGTGCGGAAAAACATGTCTTTTAGCTGGTTCTGCCTGATTTTAAACTGCGCGGCTCCTGCCAAGTCCGGCAGGGAAGGGTATTCGTTTTTACTCATCCCGTGCAGCTTAAACTTAGATGAAGGGGTTTTAATTTCGGTGATTTCTTGCGCGCCTGTGGTGATTTCAATATGGGGGGCGGTTAATTCCCGGATGAGCTGAGTGAATTTTTTGGCAGGAAGCGTTGTCGCTCCTTCTTCGAGGATTTTGGCCTCAGTATAGCAGCGCATACCCACCGTCAAGTCGGTTGCCGTGATTATGAGTTCATCGTTTTGCGCTTCAATTAACAGATTGGAAAGAATTGGAACTGTAGATTTTTGGGCGACCACATTCTGCAATTTTGTCAAAAGCTGTCCGAGTTGTTCGTTAGAAATGATAAATTTCATGTTTTCTCCATTAATATTAGAGCTAAAAATACCCCACTAAGACTCCTATGTCAATATCCTTTTCACCTTAAATAAAATCTGCTACAATCAAGTTTTTTACTCGGATTTCTATGAGCGACAAACCTGCTGATTTAGCCACTAATAAAAAAGCTTTCTTCCAATATGAAATTCTCGACACCCTGGAAACCGGCATTGTGCTGCAGGGGACTGAGATTAAGTCGCTGCGCGATCACGGGGGAAGCCTGCAGGAGGCTTATGTTAAAGTCATCCGCGATGAAGTCTGGCTGGTGGGCTGCCATATTGCCCCTTATCGATTTGGCAACATTCATAACCATGAAGAGCGGCGCGACCGCAAACTGCTGCTGCATAAACGAGAAATAGCCAGGTTGCGCATCTCATTGCAGGAAAAAGGTTTAACTATCGTACCTATTGCCATTTACCTCAATAAAAATGGGATTGCCAAAGTTAAAATCGGCATTGCTAAAGGGAAAAAACTGGCGGATAAACGCGAAACAATCAAAGAGCGTGAAGATAAGCGCAGTATGCAAAAAGCCCTAAAGTCCCGCCAGTATGATTAGACATCTTCCAAAACTCCATTTGGTCGCTAAAATTGCCCTTTTTGGCTGCTTTTCCGCAAAATTTTTCGAAAAAGCTGCACATAAATGCCTGATTTTCTCAACCAAAGCGAGTTTTGAAAGATGTCTATTAAAATCAAAATAGTTTCCGTCGGCAAAACCAAAGAGAGCTGGCTGGATGAAGCTTTGCGCGAATACACAAAAAGACTTTCCGGCTGGGCAGAGCTGGAATTTGTATTGGTGCGGGATGATGAGCAGCTGTTAAGCACGCTTGAAAAGGAAAAAGGGATTTGTATTTGCCTTGACCCACAAGGTCAGCAGCTCGCAAGTGAACAATTCGCTTTTTTTCTCCAAAAAAAAATCGAGGAAGGCGGCGCCCGTTTGAGTTTTGTCATTGGCGGTCCAGAGGGGTTGCCGGATAAACTAAGGAAAGAATACCCCTTGCTTAGTTTATCTAAAATGACCTTCACCCACCAATTGGCGCGCCTGACATTAGCCGAGCAAATTTACCGCGGTTACTGTATTCTGAATGGTTTACCCTACCACAAATAAAGCAATGACCATGTCAGGGCTTTCTCACGAAAGGACCTTCCAGGCTTCACTGAGTGCTAGGAATTCGGAAGATTTCAGCTTGCCCTTTTTCTTGCTGGCGGCTTTAACTTTTTCAAAGATGCCGCTGCTGCTTAGAGAGTGTTCAAAAGAAGCATTGCGTTGCGGCTGAGCGGTTAGCTCTTTTACGAGAGCAGTCATTACCTTGCAGACAGTCAGGACATTGGTCTCTTTTTTATTCAAAAGTGTTGCTGCTTTATCTATCAAAAAAAGGAGGAGATCTTTGACGTTTTTTTTGTTAGAATCGCTCTTCTTAAGCATAGCTGTAAATGACCTGAGCAGCGTAAGAGTAAATATTTCCGAGGTTTTATCCTGCAAGGTATTTACCCATTTTTTACATTCGTCAAGGTCATCGAAAATGAAATAAATCTCCAAACACGCTCTAGCAAGGTGAACATTGACATCTATTTTATTTAGGTTAGAGTTGAATAGTTCTTTGTTAATGAATTGTTTAATAGGTTCCACATAGAATTCAATAGCCCGCGCTTTCAGCGTTTTCACGACAGCCTCTGCTGTCAATTGATCCTCACTTAGCTGCAGCGGTATTTTCGAATGGAATAACACTTTTTGAGTCAGTGTTTTTAAGTCCTGCGGCATGGCATTAAGGGACTCAATCACTTTTGAGGCAGTCTCTGCATGTTTAATAGCTGAAGGAAGTTTTTGCAGTTGAGTTTCAAGTGCTTGCCGAGAATTTTGTGTCGCAGAATTAAAGGTTTCTAGAGAACTGAGTTCTGCACTGAGGACATATTTGATAAACGGAATAAATAACCCTTCCCAGTATGTTTTTGTGTCTATGTCCAACTCTTTTTTAGGGTCCAGGCTTTCCCAAAAAAAGTAATCGACAACCTGTGAATTTTTGAATCCCTGAGGCAGGTAGAAGAAAATCTCTTCCTTAAGGTTTAGAGGAATTTTATCTGTGTGTTTATTTGCGACAATTATTTCAGCTGCATGTGCGACGGTTTGCCTTGCAGCTTCCATAGCTTGAGCATTGGTTATAGGATTGTCTTCTTTGATTGCGCTATCCAATGTTGAAGCTGTCAATGCGCATTTGTTAAGAATGTCCCTGTGTTGATTTCTGATAATTGCAATCTGCAAAAGGTTGCAGAATGAAACGCAAAGATCATTTTGAGCTGCAAGCATAATGTCAATGTTTTGTTGAGTTGCTCTTGGAGCTGACATCATTCTGTCGCATTTATCGGCAAGTGCGCCTAAAGCTTTGAAGAAAGTGAATAGGTCGTCTGCGGAAGGAAAAAATTTCTCGAGCAAGGAAGGCTCTTTTTTTCTTATGCGGACCAGCTCTTCTAAGATGAGGTGTGTCAGGAAATACACATAGGAATTTGTTGGAATGGCGCCCAAGTCTGCACAGGCCCATTGATTCCAAAGATAAAACGAAGAGAGCAGTTCTTCTGCTATTTCAGGAGCAGCTTCATTTCTGTTCCATGTTCTTTTCGCTGCCATCGGCAGAGTGTGCGCCATGCATAAGAAAAGATAAGAGGCTGCTTGTTTTCCGATAGCCTTATTTTTGAATTCTTTTGCTTTGAAAAGCAGATGTGCGCTGAGATCATCGTGATCATTCTTGAGCAAGAAAATTTTAATGCGGGATTGCAGGAAGGAATTTAAAATGTCAAACTCTTCCCTTTCTAAGGAGTTAAGGATAAGGCCTTTTAAGAATGAAGAGATTTCGGGGAGTGTTAACACTTTCTGCCGTGAAAGTATTTCCATAAATACGTCCGGGTACTTGATTCCCCAGTCAAAGTTGCCCCATTTTCTACATTTAAGAACTGCCCTAAGCTCCATCCCCACAAGTACGGCAGTCTCCGGTTTTTTTACAAGTTCATTGGTTGGGGTATCTGCTAAAGTAGTTTTATTCCAAATATCGAGAACCTTGTTTGTTGATGCCGCGGAATATGCAGGTTCTGAAACATAGCTCAACACTCGTTCCCATTCTTTTTCCCCGAATGTTTTAACATTTCGCTCTAAGAAATTAAGGAATCGGTTAAGCGAAATATCTTTCTTTGGATTGAGGCAGTCATCCAAGGTTAAAGGATCTTTTCCTTTC
The DNA here is from genome assembly GCA_023428915.1 of Verrucomicrobiota bacterium. Taxonomy (GTDB): domain Bacteria; phylum Chlamydiota; class Chlamydiia; order Chlamydiales; family JAEYWL01; genus JAEYWL01. The sequence goes on along the minus strand of JAEYWL010000016.1, from coordinate 4,611 downwards.
AAGAAATCGATTTCGTCAAGGGATAGAATGCTCCATTGTTCTATAGCAGCGATGGCTTCCTGTTGAAATTCAGGAGGACTGTTAGAGAGGAATTCTTTTAGGTATAGAGCAAGAGAGGTGCGAAGTTCTGTCCGCGTCTTTGCCTGTTCAAGAATTGCCCACACAACAGTGTTTGAAAGTCTATAGTCTAGCCGGTTGTCAAGGAGGCGTTTAATATTGTCATTTGAAATAGTTTTGCCTTCAACGGCAAACGGAATGAGTTGTATCCAGAATTCATTAAGATCATTAGCGTTGTTATCTAAATGGCGGAAGAGATCGTTTAATTGCATTCGGGAAGAAATTGCCTTTTGGAACGAACTGTCCTTAAGAAATTGCTGCAGGATCTCGCTATTGGGGTTGTTTTTTGCAATGAGCAGCGATACATATTTTTCAATATCCAAATCATTCCAGGAAACATTTTCAAAGGCATTTGGAATGACGGCCAGCTCGCGCAAAGCATCGACGCTAAATACTTCAAGAAGCGAGTTCCAAATTGCAGGAAGGTGTCTTCTGTTGTAGGGCTGCTGCAAGAAAACGGGGAATAGGATGCGGATGCGCCCTAGCTGAGAAGAATCTTTGATATTTGCGGAGGTGATAAAAGGCGGTGCAAGCAGGTTGAGATAATGAAGGGGAGTGCTGCACGATGCAGATTCGCAGCGCTCCAGGAATAGGCGCGCAGCAAGCCCTGCAAAAGTATTCACGGCTAACTTTGACCGCGTTTCCGGCTGCAGCAATGCTCTAAGAAAATTTAACGATTCGGGTGAAGTAGATTTAACCGGTTTCCCTATCCTGAAGGAAAAAAGTTTATCCAAAATTAAAGCTAAATATTTTTTAATGTCGTCAATGCGATAATTGTTCAATGTTTTGGCTTCATGGAAAAGTGCTGAAAGTTCTCTGGTGGCATATTCCAAGTTGTTATTGTTTAATGCACGTTTACAAAGCTTCATGCGCATGTCAAATAGGATTTCCTTTGATTCCCGGCACTGTCCCTTTAACAAAGGAATGCGAGGTTGATACTCTTCCGGGATATATTTAAGAACAAGGCTTAACAGGCTTATTGTTGTTTTCCAGCGCTCTGTAAAAGCGGCCTTATTATTCATTTTCAAGTTTTCAAGCAGCTTAAACGCCAGATCAAAATACTCCGGGTGGAGCGGGAGGAGGGATGTGTCTCCGTCTTCTTTAGCGATCCTTAATAGATCGTTTATGACGGGGAGATATAAGTCTTCATGCAAGTCATTGAGAAAAGCGTTAGCTGGGTTGCGTGCAATTTCTAGCAATGCATTGACATTTTCTTCCAAGTTAATTTTTGCCTTAATCTCTTTTTGGATGAGGTAGATTTGGGATTTCAGCAAAACATTCGATCTAAATTCATTTTGAATGGCTAAATGAACCAATTTTTCAATACTTTCCAAAGAAAGATTGGTCCTAAACCCTTCAATGATGAGAAATTCTATCTGTTTTGCTCTGATAAAATTGGGATAGGATTCATATAGTTCGTACTTTTCAAGAACCGTTGCAATCATCTTGATAAGGGGGGCGATTTCGGCTTTTGTCAGTTGATCGGGCTTTAGGTGATCGCGTACCTTAGTCCAAATTACCATCAAATCTTCTTTATGGGGAGTCGTATGAAGATGTTTAAGCCATGAAATGGCAAGCGGATGTCCCTTGATAGGCAGGGCTTGCATAATCGGCATAACTAATTTGCTGCAAGACTTCTCATCGAATTTATTCTGCAAGCGAGATAACGCTTGGACAACCGGGATCGCATCATCTAGTGCAGACATGCTTAATAGCTTTAATCCAATCTGATAAAGAATTTGGGCAGATTTTTTTTCAAGAGTTTGCAAAAAGCTCATTCCAGTCAAAAGATTTGCAAGGCCTTGATAGTCGTCTTTAAACACCTCAACAAAATGGGTTAGGTGCCTTTGCAGTGCTTCCCTAAGCCTAAGACTTGTTTGTATCTCGACAGTCGGGATTAAAGTGAGGGTTTTGGCAAGGAGCGATGCATTGTGAGCATCGAATGAAGGGGCTTCAAGCAGTATCAGCATCAACTGAACGTAATGCTCGCGGTCTTGCTTTTTTTGCGAACGCCCGATGAGTTGTTTTAATAGGACATAGGATGATAAATAATATAGAGATTGATCTTTGGGGATTTTAGGATGAAGGTTTGTCAGTAAGTCGTTTAAAAGCGCTGCCGGCAGGATCAATTCTTCGGCATCGATTTGGTTGAATAGTTCTGATAACAAAGCCCATTCCTGACCATCGACTACAGGCTGCTCTGTAAGCTTAAGTGCTGCGACTATATGCCGAATAAATCGCGCCGCTATATGAACTTTTTTTGAAGGCATTCTTGCTGCGGCAAGAGTCTCTTTAACTTCGGAATGATCAGCGGAAGCTTCGGTTTGAGCGCTCTCTTTTTTAGGAGCAGCTGATTTAGCAGGCGCAGCAGTTTTTAATGCTACTGGATTAAGAATCCTACGCAACTTTTGACGAAGTTTAGCTTCTTCGTTAGTTTCTGTTTTGCGCTTCTCGATTAGATGAGTCAATTCATCTTGGGTTAAGTACATTTTGGGATCGATTTTCAATTCATCGGCCATGCGGATCATGGCAAAGTATAAAGTGGCATAGCATACGGAGAGGCTGCGTGCAATGGAAATTTGATCCACGCGTTTCATCAGGGTTTTTGCTGCCAATGCAATAAATTCCGGATGATTTTCCGTTAGCTCATGGCTTAAAATCAAGTCAAATACCTGCCCCGGAGTGAATGTCGACATCCATTTGTAGAGGTCGAGGAAGGGCATTAGAAATTTAGCTTCGCCAAGAGCGCGCAAAATCATTGCGGAGCTGCAGGAAGGAGCCGTTTGCTGCAATATGGACTGCATATGAACCTGATCTGGAGCTGTTTTCATAGCCTCAAGAAGATAAAAGCCGGCCTCATTTAGCGTTGTTAAAGGCGTCACAGGTTTTTGGAGGCCAGGGTGCCTGAGGACTCTCTTTGTCATCAGCCATGCGGCATGCTGCAGTTTAGGGTTGCAGGAGATGAGCAGACGGCGCAGCGTGTGGTTGATTAGGACGTTGGTTGACATGGGATGCCGGTTTGACAGCCAAAGCACGAATTGCAGCGCTGCTCCGCCGAACTCTAAAAATGAATTGTTTGACTCTAAAAGCCGTTGTGAACGTTTATAAATCGAGCGGCTATCAACGCCATCAAGCCAAAATTTATTGATTTCAATAAGAGAAGTTTCCGAAAAGCAATCTTCAGGAATAAATTTGAAACACTCCTCCAGCAATATATCAGTGATTTCACTTTGGTTCCTGCACAGCAGGCCAAACGAGTCGGCCATCCTTAGCAGGCTGCAAATTTTATTCAGGTCGATAAAAAATAGCGCATAAACCTCTTTATGTGCTTGTACGCGCAATTGCAGGGCAGGTCTTTGTTCATGGTCTACGAGAAACGCCAGGTGCGATTCCTTCTCAGTACGCATAGGCGGGCGCAGCGCAAGAGAAAAGAAACCGCCAAGTATCCAGGGAAGTGCAAGAAAGTCAGCTGGCAGATTTTCCCTGCGTTTGATCTCTGCCAGCGGGTGCATTGGCACGTCTGGATCATGTAGCGTTTTCCAAAGGCGCCTGCTGATCTCGTGGGCGGGAGCTAAAATGGTTTGCGAAGTCCAGTATAGATCTAGATTGCGGGCCGTCAACTCCTGCATCAGCGCAAGGGCTGCTGGCACGACCGGGTCAGAAGGCAAATCAGTCAACAGCCTGGTACGCAGGTCCTGACCGACGCTATCTTCAAAGTTGAACCAATATCTGGTATCGTGCAGCTGATGCACTCCGAGAATGCTGGATAAGTCCGTGTGGAATGCGGTTTTTCCATGCATTTGCTGCACAAGGTATTCAGCCGGTGTATTTGAATTATAGCAGTTTGTAGAACTTAGGTGAAGGATCTTAAAAGCATGTTCGAAAAAAGCTCGGTAAAAGTTTTCACATCGGACAACCACGCGGAGCTTGGTCTCAATGACCTGGCCGGCATCGTCGAGTTCAATGGAAGAAGGATCGATCGCCATTGTTATGGTGGAACCAAAAGCGGAGTCGGTAAAATGGTTGCCAACGCAGAACTCTTTTAGTTGTCCATCAACTGTATGAGGTTTTAGAACGTGAACATAGCAGCCTTCCTCCAGAAAAGAGTCATTTTTTTGAGGATGGACAGCAAAAGAGGCTCTCATGAGTTCCCTGTCAACCTGATCGATCTTTGCAATAAAAGTTTGATGCAATTTAACAATGTCTTTTTTTCGGGGATAGAACGAAGGATTTTCATATTTAAAAAGGGTGCGTAATGTGATTTTTGCAGAGGGTTTGCGCAGTTGAGCTAAAAATAATTCGCTGGGGATTTGATCAGCCTGAGGATGGTGCTGCGAAGCTTCCCGATAGAGTTCTGCAACCCATTGAGGATCGACGCCTTCGATATCGTTCACGATTTGAATTTCAGACATCGTCATAGAATCGATATGAAGCATGTTGATGAGAAAAGAGGCTGCTGTTTCAGAAGAAGAAGGGGAAAGCTTTTCGTTAAGG
>JAEYWL010000091.1 GCA_023428915.1 Verrucomicrobiota bacterium | reverse complement strand
AATTAGACAATCGATCTGACGCATCTAACGCCTTGCCAAGGGGAAGAACCCTTGGCTTCGGCATTATCTGCGCCATCTCAATTGTCTAATTAAGCTTGTGCTAAGATTTAGGGGACAACTTGGGTTTAAAATTTCCTGACATTCCGTGGAAAGCTATCATAGGGATGAGAAATCAATTAATCCATGCCTATTTTGATATTGACCATGATATTGTATGGAAAACAATTCAAACCGCTCTTCCGGCTCTTATTCCTCATATAGAGAATGCTATTTCAGTTTTAAATATCAATCAAAAGGAGTTTTAAGATTCTGATTGGGCACGCACGCGGGCACGGACACGAATTTTTATGCTCTCTTGATTCTTCCGATCTTATTTGTTTAAGTCGTAAATGGCTTTCATTTCATTGTCAGAGGGATTAACAAAAGGGCTCTCGAGCAAAGTGACTTTTAAAACATCCCCTGCTTGCCTAATTCCTTTAGTCCAAAAACCATCCTCCAGGTCATCTGCCTCAATACACCCGGAGATCGAAATATTTTTCTTTTGCAGAAAATCCAATAGCTTGCGCCGTATGTCGCGGCGAAAATAACGGAAATAAGCCTCGAGTTGTTCATTATTAGAGTTTAAACGGTTTGCTTCTTGCAGCAGATGCTCAACAGTTTTGCGTAAACTATCCATTTGATGCACTTGGCGAAGTTTGTGCATGGCGGAGAGCAGATTGCCGGCTGATTTCACCAGCTTGCAAGACTGGAAGCATCCCGGAAAATTGGCAGACAGCCAAGTTTCCAGCAATAATTCTGGCAGATCTCCCCATTGTGCATGCCCGGCAATCCAAAGGCTGCAGTCTAACACCCCCCCTAACTTAGGGATCAGGCTAGTTTGAGAAAGCCAGCCTGCAAATTTATGCCGGGATGTGCGCAATCTAATTTCTTGCAAATATTCCAGGTCAACCGTTGGCCAGTAGCCCCTTCCCTCTCCGGCATGTCCTGCATCCACTACCGGCAATAGTGGAGTTTCTATGGGATCAATTGCCATCCGCAACAGCTGCCAAAACGGGTGCAGTTGCTTCTGCCCATCCTGTTTTGCCACCACAGCAGGAAATGCTAAATGAGTATATCGCCCGGCGACTTTGCTTAAATACTCGCACCAGCGCGCTTGTTTTTCTTCAGATTGCTTGGGAAAATAGGGCAAATAAAATAGCAAGCCCTTATTTTTGGCAGCGGCCTCCATTGTCTGCAGCTCTTGCTCCAACCGGTCCAATATGGTCGTATTTAGGCTTGCAGTATGCTTTACCTGCAAGGTTTGCCCGATCTGACTTTTATATAACCATTTATCCGGCAAGCCTTTCCCCCTGCCTTGTCCTGCTCTTTCTAACTCCTCTATACTCTGCACTTGGCAAATGACTTGGATGTTATGGGCATGGTAATGTTCGCAGAGCTCAACAATTTTTTCTCTTTCTTTACTGCCATCAACAACAATGGCATTAAACCCTAATTCTAAAATACGCCGGGCCGAATGAGGCCCCGCCCTCTCAGGCCAAAGAGGGCGAAGAGGCAGTTGCGGTTTTCTTGTCCCTAAATATTCGGGAAAATGCCCGCTTCTTACCCCCACCTGTAAATCTGCTAAGGCAGTTACAGCTATCGCCGACTGGGAAGCCTGAATAGAAATTTGCCCGCCTTCATATTTTGCGAGATAATACTCGCTTTTTTCTTCCCCGATAGAAATAATGTTTATGTGCGGTTTCATGGGTTTGCGATTCTGCGTCTTGAGAGTTGCAGAATATTCTTGACACATGATATCAACAAAGTTCTTGTTTTTTTGCATGGCTATTTTCCAGGAAAATCGGTTGTATGAAAATTGAGTCTCTCCATATTGAAACTATTGCGCCTCTTATCGCTCCGCAACATATTAAGCAGGAACTGCCGATCTCTCCCCAACAACAACAGTTTGTTTGGCATTGCCGTGAAAAAATCGCCTATACCCTTTCCAGAAAAGATAAAAGGCTTTTGCTAGTAGTCGGCCCCTGCTCGGTGCATGATATCACAGGCATCAGGGAATACGCGAGTAAATTAAAGGCGCTGGCCGATGAAGTTTCAGAAACTTTTATTCCAGTCCTGCGGGTCTATTTCGAAAAACCTCGCAGCGCTCACGGTTGGAAGGGAATTTTACATGACCCTCACCTTAATGGCACGCCGCAAATTGAAACCGGCATTCGCATGACAAGGCAAATTCTGCTAGAGATGGCTGCCTTGGGAATCCCTACTGCCGCGGAAATCCTCGATCCTTTAGGCTGCTACTACTTCGACGACCTTCTTGCCTGGGGCTGTATTGGCGCCAGAACTTCTGCTTCGCAAATACATAGACAGCTAGCTTCAGGCCTTCCTATGCCTATTGGCTTTAAAAACAGCATTGAAGGCTGTGTTGAAACAGCCGTCAATGCGATTAAATCTGCCAGGCATTCCCATGCGTATATTGGCTTAAATCAATCCGGCGCGGCTGCTATCATACATTCCAGGGGAAATCCAAACACCCATTTAGTGCTGCGCGGCGGATCTACAGGGCCAAATTTTGATGCTCTTTCCATACAAAAAGCCGTAGCCAAACTGGCCCATCAAAATCTGCCAACCGGCTTAATGATCGACTGCTCGCATGACAACTCTCAAAAACAGCATGAGAAACAAGTCAACGTATTTGAATATGTCATCGACCTCTATCGCTCAGGTCATGAAGAGATTATTGGCCTGCAGCTAGAAAGCCACCTTTTAGCAGGGCGGCAGCCTTATGCCATCGGGCAAAAACCGCAAGCGGGCCTTTCAATTACAGATGCCTGCCTGGATTGGGATGCCACTCATAAGCTGATCTACGATTCTCATTTACTCCTCAATCGGGCCCTTTGCGCCAATGGCTAAAGATCTGTTCAATCTCAGCTTGGCCATACTGGCAGTATGTATTACGGGCTTATTTACTTCTTGCTCTACTGAAAAAATCTATGTCGATTCCAACTATATTACACTTGAGAGTTTGGCAAGCTATCACGTAGGCACTCCCGATCCCTTGCAATGGGCGCCTCCGCAAGGGCAAGAAGTCACTGTTCACTGGAAGCTGTACCCCGAATTTTATTCATATGAAAATGTCGAACTAGTATTTAAACTGCTCTTTAAAAATTTTGCTAAAGACGAGGTGCGAATTGCAGTGACCAAACCGCTTGCAAACTACACATACAGTTTGCTTGATGAAGACTACTTTGCTGCAGGCGGCATTTTAGCTTATAAAGCAGAGTTTTATGGCGATGGCCAATTGATCGGGGAATGGGTCCATCAACTTTGGACAGAACTAATTGAACTCACAGACCCATGTGAAGAAGAAGACAATGAAGAACTAGCTGAAATAAAAACTTTCATTTACTAGTAATAAAAACATTATGTGAATTAATATAGTATCAACAAAATAAAAACCACACTCTTTTTTTTTAAGGGAGATAAAATGGAGGCAGTGAAGCAACCGCAATCTCTTGCAACGCAGCCCAAAACACCGCCTTCTGCAGAAGAAGCTGTAAAAAAGCTTTCCACCTTATTGATTCATGTCCATTATGGAATCGAGCTTCGAGAAGACCAAGAGGCGACTGTCATTGAAGCAAGTAAAGTTTTCCACGCCCAAAATGGTTCAGGCCCTGAAGCTGAAACCATAAGAACAAGATTAAAAACCAAAAGCTGGAAACAATTTTTATTCTTAAAACACCATCCTGATACTCTCCTTGTATTAAAAAATACAGAAGAAAATAGAAGTAAAACGTGTGTTATTGAAATCAACGAACTTCTTGTCAGCCTTATTTCAGATGTTTTTCATCGCCTTATAGATGTAAATAGGTTTAGCGGTAAAAGAGAAAAGTTCAATCCCGCTGGACAAATCGACACCATGATCACAGTGCCCGCTAGCCGTAACTTAATTGAAGGTTATTTTTTTCTAGTGCACTTCCTGCAAGGAAACATTGCCCCACATACCATAAAGCAATGCCGCGAGATAGTTGATTTTGCAGAATCTTTGCTGATTGATAGCAATGTAGCCAAAATGGGTTGGCAAGAAAATGAGTTGCTTAAAATACTTGGAGAAAATCCTTCCGTAAAAAAAACCTTTAAAGTCCTAGTGTGGGCACTGCAATTTAATATGCCTCAGGTGAGGACCACCTGTAGATGTATGCTTACACGCTACTGCACTCAGAACATAACGGAATTGGGGAAAATCATAGGCGAGTTCAAAGACCTGGCCGCAACTTTGGATGGAATGGAAAACTCCAGTTTTTCTTTTAGTTCTTTAAAACCTGTGATTACAGCCGAGCTTAATCAAGCTATCTCTTCTGCAACCTCAGGCGCATTGCAGCATTTTTTGGAAAGTTCAAAAAAATGTGTCCAATTTAAACAAATTGCTAATGCTATTTGCGAAATCATAAAAAACAACCCTGATATATTCCAAAGTGTTATTGTTGATTGCAATTTTCCTTTAAATATTACAGACCCAAAAAGTTATGCTTTGCGGTTACTGAAGACAACAACAAGCCTCCGTTTTATCAATGTAGGCCATACAAGTACCATAGATCTAAATAAGATCGCGCAACGCCTGCCTAATCTTCAAACTCTCACGGTAGAGGATGCGCAATGGGAAAATTTTTTGTTTTCCGGTGAACTCTCTATAAGCACTTTGGGGATTAGAAATTGCCCTAACTTAGAAACCCTTGACTGCCTTGTCTATGCCCCTAAATTAACCGTAATTGAGTTGCAAAATGCGCCAAAATTTACAGCTTCGCTTTTGCCTAATACTATTAAAATACTCGTACAGAACAACTTTGATTAAGGTAGAAATTTAAAAAATAACATTCTATTTTCATACAAAAATTCTCACTCCGCATATCTTTAATAAATCTTTACAAAACAATTATGTTTTTTTAATAAATCAATAATACTGTGAATTAAAACCGACTTGCTCTTAGACATAGTGTGATGGCGCGCTAATAGAATTTAGCCAAAAAAAAGAGTTGCTCCTTTAATCTGATTAAAAATCAAAACAATCAACGGCCTCTTTGGGCCAAAAGGAGCAACTCATGAAACACTA
>JAEYWL010000089.1 GCA_023428915.1 Verrucomicrobiota bacterium | reverse complement strand
AATTAGACAATCGATCTGACGCATCTAACGCCTTGCCAAGGGGAAGAACCCTTGGCTTCGGCATTATCTGCGCCATCTCAATTGTCTAATTAAGCTTGTGCTAAGATTTAGGGGACAACTTGGGTTTTAATTAGCAAGCTACTGCTTCAATAGCAAGAAAAAGGGGAATCTCGTCCCGGGCGCGATCCTCCATTTTGGCATTCTTTCCCGTACTTTGTTTGTCGGAACACCATTCTTGCATGGAACTAATCAGAAAACCTGCTGAGGCTAAGCATTCAGCAATATTTGAAAGGGAATAGTGGAAACTCCAGGTTTCTGTTTCCTTACTAGGCTTGCCAGGATGGGTTTGGATAGGGATTTTCATGGGGGACATGTACCGGTCAATCCGCCGGTACTGTACTTTCTTGGCTTCATCAATTTGCCAAGAAGACTGGCGCGGAATTCTGAAGCAAGGGTGGTTAAGCACAATAAATAGCTTGCCGTGTTCTTTCAAATGCCTTCGTGCATTTTTCAAAGCCTCCAAAGGTTGTTCGAGATTTTGCAAGGCCAATATGATTGCGGCATAGTCAAAGTCTTTTTTTTGCAGAGTAAAAGGCTGGGTAATGTCCTGGACTGCAAATTCCTGCTGCTTGCTAGTTGCTTGTTTTTTTGCCATTTTAATCAAGCCAGCCGCTAAATCCAATCCCTGATACTGCACAGCATCTGGTAAGGCTCTCGCTAAAACACCTTGGCCGCAGGCGAGATCTAAGAGGCTATGACCTGGTTTTACAGCTAACATTTTTAGAAGCTTGGGCAAAATCACAGCTTGGTGGTAATAGTGACCAGACTCGCCAACAATTTGTTGATACCACCCGCCCACTCCTTCCCAGGAAGTTGTTTCCCGTTTTTTAAAAGGACCTGATTGTCTGCTGCCGTGAGGAGAGCGGAATGATTTTGCTGGATTTTTTTTAAACTGCATTATAGCCTCCGATTAAGCTAAACAATTATCCCTAAACCGCTATTTTCTGTCGCATATTATGATTTTCAACCCAACAAATAAACTTACCAGTGCACTAATTAGAACAGAGCATCATCTCGAAGCTTTCAAACAGGTGATTGAAAGCCCTAAGAAACAAGTTTCTGAAAAGCTGCTTACACAGTTAGTGAAAAACCTCGTTAAGGATGATCAGAAAATAACTAGCGAATTCAGAGGCAATTTGCACCATAACCACAAAATGAATGAGCAGTTGCAAAAAAACATTCTCAAAACTTTAGGTTTTTTGTTAACAGATCAAAATGCGCGAACTAAGGTAAATCAGGTAGGCGCTTTACAGCAAGCTTTATGGAGCATTCTTGCCAATTTGAAAAAAGACATTAGCAAAAACCTTGATAATATAATAAAACTCGAAAAAGGAGAGAATGTAGAAAAAGTGGAAATGTGGACGCAGAAATATTTTCAGCAAGAAACAGTGCAGGAGATCAATATGAATACGCTTGAAATTACCAGCCCTGTTTTTAAAAATGGGCAATTAATTCCCGTTAGGCATAGTTGTCAAGGAGAAGATCTCTCGCCTCAGCTGCTAATTAAGGATCTTCCCAATGGAACCAAAACCCTTGCAGTCATCATGGAAGACCCTGATGCACCCAGTGGAACATTCACACATTGGCTGGCCTGGAATATACCAGCAAACCTTAAAGAATTGGCTGAGGGGTATAAAGCTCCAAATGAAGGTACAAATAGCTTTAACAAGCAAGGGTACAATGGACCTTGTCCGCCGCACGGCAGCAAGCATCGCTACTTTTTTAAAGTATTTGCACTGAACACAAACCTTAATTTGCCCAACGGTACAAAAAAAGAGGAACTGCTTAAGGCGCTTCACTCATCTGCTATTGGCTATGGAGAACTTATGGGGCTTTTTGAGCGATGAACTGCTGGTAATATAATAAAGCTGAAATAGTTTTAGCATCTTGGATACTACCGGAGTGAATCATTTCCAGGGCTTTACTTAATGGCATTTGTTCAACTTGAATATTTTCGTTTTCTTCAAGTTTTTGCCCTACATATGTAAGATTAGAGGCTAGAAAAACAAATAGCTTTTCATTGCAAAAGCCAGGGGATGCATAAAACTCCAGCAAATATTCTATGGAATTGGCGCTATAGCCGATCTCCTCGATTATTTCCCTTTCGGCAGTTTGCAGGGGAGTTTCACCCTTTTCAATAGTGCCTGCTGGTAGCTCCCACAAAGTCTCTTGCACAACAAATCTTTCATTGCGAATGAGGATAATTTCCTCTGTATTGATTATAGGCAAAATAACCACAGCCCCCGGATGTATTATTGCCTCTTTTTTCAGTTCCTTTGAAGCTCTGAGAGAAAACTTTCTCCCTTCATAAAGCAATGGCAGTGAATGCGGATCCATAATTTTTCCTTGCAACGCCTAAATAGGCTAGATATAGCATTGTTCACCTTAACTGAAAAGCATCTAAAAAAAGGAGGCTTTTTTAATCTTATTCACGGTAAATTATCTGGGGTGTAAACTGTTGCGAAAGTAGGTTGTACACATGCGTAAAGAAGTTGTTTTAAAATCAGGCAAAGAAAAAGCAATCCTAAACCGTCATCACTGGATATTTTCTGGCGCAATCGATTCATTACCTGAATTCCAAAATGGCGAACTTCTGGAGGTTGCCGATAATAAAGGGCATTTACTAGGTCAAGCCTACTTCAATAAACATGCCTCCATAATTGGCAGGATGCTGTGTTTTTCTGACACCCCGGTCGAGCAGCATATTTTTCATTTGATTCAGTCGGCCTGGGATTTTAGGCAAACGATTTTTCCTGATAAAGACACCAATGCCTTTAGGGTAATTAATGGAGAAGGAGACTTTTTTCCAGGGCTAGTCGTAGATAAATATGCCGATGTACTGGTAATACAAGTCGGCACATTAGGTGTAGAAAAACTCAAACCGGTAATCCTTGATGCCCTTCATAAAATTATCAGACCCAAAACCATTTTTGAAAAGTCAGCATTACCTTCAAGAAAAGAAGAGGGGCTGCAACCCGTTGAACAGTTATTATTTGGCGAACCGCCTGGAGTAACAACGATTATTGAGAACGGAATACAATTCGCTGTTGACATTGTAAAAGGGCAAAAGACTGGCTTTTTCCTGGATCAAAGGGAAATGCGAAAATTGATTGGTTCTTTAGCTAAAGGCAAGAAGCTTTTAAACTGCTTTGGTTACACAGGCGGATTTAGCGCTTATGCCGCTAAGTATGGTGCGATGCAAGTGGATACGGTGGATATTTCCGCTGAAGCCATAGCTTTGGCAGAACGCAACGTGAAAGCTAACAACCGAATTGCTAAACTACATTTTTTTCAAGAAGACGTCTTCGCTTTTTTAAGAAAACAGCCTCTCAATTATGATATTATCATTTTAGATCCTCCCGCCTTTGCAAAGCGGAAAAAAGATATCATTCAGGCTTGCCGCGGTTATAAAGATATTAATCGCGTAGCGATGGAGAAAATGCCGCCGGGTTCTTTGCTGCTTAGCTGTTCTTGCAGTCATTATGTCGATGCTGCGTTGTTTCAAAAAGTATTATTTCAAGCTGCTGTAGAGGCTAAAAGAAAAGTGCGGATTGTTGCTCACCACCACCTGGCAGCCGATCATCCAATAAACATTTGCCATCCTGAAGGGGAGTATTTAAAGAGCTTGTTGCTCTACGTAGAATAAGAAAAAATTACTGATACACAACTTTTACTGTATCCCCAAATGATTCTACAGATTGTAATCTAAATCGCGGAGCGTTGGACATATTTTCCGCTTGAAACGAAGAAAGCAATTCCTTGCCTTCATGGCCTATTATGCAATTGCCATAATATAAAATAATTTCGTTAAAAAAGCCTGCTTCGAAAAAATACTGGTAAATTGCAGCCCCGCCTTCTACAAGAACTTGTATAATCCCTCTTTTAGCTAATTCCATAAGAAGCTGTTTTATAACTTCTCTTTTGTCGGCAGCATTTAATACTAAAACCTCAACGCCAGACTGTTGCCATTCACTTTTTTTGGCTTCAGATACAGAATTGAGCGTAACGACTAAGGTTGGTGCTAAAGTTGCATCAAAAAGAGGGCCGGCAGCAGGCACGCGTCCAGATAAATCAATCAGAACACGAAGGGGTTTTAATGCGAGATCTCCTGCACGAACCGTAAGGCGTGGGGAGTCGGCCAGGGCTGTGCCGGCACCAATTAAAATGGCTTGGGATTCTGCGCGTAGTTTTTGCACATCATTGCGGGCAGCTTCAGAGGAAATCCATTTAGAAGAACCGTCTTGGGCAGCAATTTTACCATCTAAAGATAACGCCGCCTTTAAAATAACGTAGGGAAGTTTGTTAGTGCGATGGTAGAGGTATGGGGCAAGGCATTGTTTCACTTCATTTTCCAGCACTCCCACAATCACATCAATACCTGCAGACTGCAATTTAGCAATACCTTGTCCGCTGACACGAGGGTCAGGATCTAAAATGCCGATAACAACTTTTGCAATGCCGGCTTGTATCAATGCCTCTGTGCATGGCGGTGTTTTCCCCCAGTGGGAGCATGGTTCCAAGGTTACATATGCAGCAGCGTCTTGAGTTTGGCCGCCGGCATCAAGGAGCGCATTAACCTCAGCATGGTTTGAGCCGTATTTTGATGTATGCCCTCTACCAATGATGTGGTTGTCTTTGACTAACAAACAGCCAACCCATGGATTCGGAGGGGAAAGGAGGCGGGCATTCCAGCTCAGCTCTATTGCTTGCCGCATGAAGGATTCATCTCTGTTGTTATCCATAAATTACGCTTCTAGAGTTATTGTTAAGCAGATGCAATGCAAAGCTTTTAAAATATAAAGGATTTATTATACAATTCCGCTATCACATACGACGAATAATGAAGGAATGCCCATGAAAAATACTTGCCCTGCTTGTGGTTCGTACGCATTTAAGAAAAACGGTTATACTAGGCATGGAAAACAAAACCATCGCTGTCTGGATTGCGGGCGTCAATTCTCCCTGGACATTAATTTATCTGATCAAAACATTTCAGTGGAGAGTTTAAAAGATAACGAGGAGTTTATTTGTCAAATTGTAAATCCTGCATGAGCTTAAAATGGATGCCAGGGGATTAGCCTATCCACAATTACTTTCAGTGACAAAAATATGGGATCTGGCCATGCATAATAGCATGACAGATCTCTGTCGTTTTCATAATAGCTGGTTTTGCGTCTTTAGGGAAGCCGAAGAACATTCTGGAGAATCACTTGGCGCAATCAGGCTTCTTGTAAGCACTGACGGCTGCAAGTGGGATTCTATTGCGTATTTTAGCTTGCCTGAAAAAGACCTTAGGGATCCAAAACTAAGCATTACTCCCCATGGCAGACTCATGCTGCTTGCCACGGCCATTTCAAATGTAAAAAATAGAGACCAAATAGAATGCCAGTCGCTAGTAAGTTTTACCTTTGATGCGGTTAATTGGTCGCCATTGATTCCGGTAGAAATTTCCAATGAATGGCTTTGGCGAGTCACCTGGTTTCAAGGTAAAGCCTATGGGCTCACTTATAGACATGTTGGAAAAGCTCCCGGCAATCAGACGCAACTGCGGCTATACTATAGCGACAATGGTATAAAATACACTTTGATTACTGACTTGCATATACCGGGAAACCCATCAGAAGGAACGCTGCAATTCTTCTCCAGCGGTGAAATGATTGCCCTTGTCCGTAGAGGCCAAGGAAGAAATGCCTGGATAGGACGCGCAGCACCGCCTTATGATATCTGGGAATGGAATGATGCAGGACGTTATCTTGCAGGCCCCAACTTTATTATTACCGATAATAATATAGTATTCGAGGCTGGGCGAAGTGCCATGTTTACCCCTTACGGCCTTTATGAAAAAATGACCGTCGGCCTTATAGAGCATCACAAAATTGCACCATTATTGTTTTTACCAAGCGCTATTGATTGCGGCTATCCCGGCATGGCCATTATAGATAATCAGCTGTATGTTTCTTATTATTCAACACACGAAGATAAAGCTGCCATTTATTTTGCAATTTTGAAGATTCAGAATAGCCTTATTGCGTAGTTAGCGTTACGCAAAAAAAAAGTAATTATTGAGAAGTTTAAACCCGGCTTGCTATCTTCTAAGACCCTGACTCGAGTTCTTAGAGAGAAAATAACTTCGAATATGACTTATTATAAGATAGCAAGTCGGGTTTTAATAAAGAAAGCTAGACACTATTTCCTTTATGTGAGAAAATTTTAATTAGAAAGACCTATTGCGCTTAAGTTGTTTATGCCGCATAGGGAATTCACCATTGCAAAGGTACGGTATAGTCTAGCACTCTCATCAGTTTATGGATGCTCTGCAGCCTTCTTGAGGATCTCTCCTCATCAATTGACTTCCAATCATCCTTTTTTGATAGTTTGCTTAATCTGTGTACAGTAGGCTATAAGATTACCTTAATGGTTTTGTATAAAAAGCCCTTACGTTGCAAAATGGGCTGTATTTTGTTTATTTGGAGAATTTATGAAAAAAATATTCGTTGGTAATTTGTCTTGGAAAGTGACTGAAGAGGATCTCAGACCATTATTCGAGCAATTCGGTACTGTTGTATCCTTAAGAATCGTTACTGACCCATACACTCAAAAGTCAAAAGGTTTTGGCTTTGTAGAGATGGCAGATTCTGACGCAGTACAAAAAGCTATTAAAGAACTCGACAACACAATCTTCATGGAACGCAGCTTGAGAGTAAGTCTTGCACACGATCGTCCGCCAAGAAGAGAAGGCGGCGATAGAGAAGGACGCTCAGAGCGTGGTGATCGCGGTGGTTTCCAACCTCGCAGACAGCACAATGATGGCAACCGTTTCGAAAGAAACTATGCTGGCTAATTAAAGCTACGACCTATTGCAATTATGGTCTTAAAAGGACACCAATTTTGGTGTCCTTTTTTATTTATCTCAAAATATTCAATAAAGACTTGGTCCCTTTTTGCAGCAAGTCTGCAGGTGTATAAATGGCGCTTTGCTTCGATTTTATCTCATCTTGATTATTGCTGCTTACAGGGTCCTCCCACGGCAGAGGTGTAGTTGTCGGCGGCGGCGGGCGCTTATCTTGCCCTCCGCCATTCATTAAATCAAGCAAGCCGCCAACAATGGCCCCTTTTGCGCCTCCTTGGCTTTGAGCAACCAGAGCTGTAATTTTTGAAGTCGCTTTGCTTTTATCGATAGAGACAGAACTTAAAGAACCTTTCATAGGAAGCTGCAGAATATAGTCTTTAGGCAGTTCTTTTGCACCAAAGGCTTTTTTTAAAGTATCTGCTCCAAGTCCAATAATTAAATTTACCTTATCCTTGTTAAAGTCAATTTTGCCCCACACAGCGTTAGGATAGGTGCCAGCTAGTAGCATATCCATGCGCTCTATTAGAAGGATGCCATTATTTAAAGAGGCGTAGAGAGGCGTAAACCAAATTGTTAGATCACCATGCGGATCAGAAGAGTGTAATATATTTAGGATATAAGAAAGCATGCCTTGATCTTGAAAATAAAGCCTGCCGAGATCCAGTTTAATTTTTGGCAGCACTAATCTATCTAAAGAGAAATCTAAAGGGATGCGGGTTTCATCGGGCAATATTTCGAAGTAGATGAGATTATCTGAACTATACACCTCGCCTAGCAAAGGGGATATTTCATATAAAACTTTTTGCCTAAGCAAAGAGGTTAATCCAAAGCGGCCGATAAAGGGTTGAGTCAAGCGGATCACATCGTCTTGTAAATAACCTTCGAAGGAAATCTTCCCATTCGCACCGTACAACTCTGCCTGAATAGGGCCTGTTCCATTTTCAAGTTGCATTTTAGCAAGGCCATTTACCTGCGGCCCCATAAGCGCGGTAAGCTGCTCCCTGGTATCAGATTCTAGAGAGGTTAGAGCAAGCAAAGTTGCTGATGGGAAATTTTCAAGAGAAATGTCGATAATTGTCTTAGAAGGCTGCTGTTCCAAAGTAAATGGATTCAGCACCTGGGCTGCCAGGGTTTGTTTAGAATTGGCAGCATTTAAAGCCCGGCAGCTAAGCTGCACATTTAGGCCAGTTGACAGCCTTGGGGAGGTTATAAGCATTGAAAAATTTTCAAGTCCATAGGGATTTGAAAGGCCTGGTCGGCCCAGGATAACTTTAGGTATGCTAACCTCCAGCTTGCCGCTTGCCTCTAATGCTCCAAAGTAAGGTTTTTGGGCATTAAACCAGGGCAATTTAAATTCCTTAAGTGCCGCATTGACAGTTAACTTATCTCCAATTACAAGAGAGCCTATAAAACTGCTTTCAGGAAAGGCTTTTTTGATAGCCGCATAGCGGGCAGGTGTAATAGTCCAATTGAAACTAAGCGGTTGTTTTTCATCGGCTAGTTGAATCATTTGATCAACAGCAAGGCTTCCTTGGCCTTTAAAATCATGGCCATCAATTTTGAAAGTCAACAAACCTCGGGGCATTCTGGCTGCATCTATTGTCGATTTAAATTCGAAATTTGCTGTTTTCCCTACCATGTCGCAAATGCCTTCCCTCTCAACAATTGCTTCCAGCATAGCAATTGGAAATTTGCTCATAGTAATTGTGCTATCTAACTTTAAACGAGAAAAATCGAGGCGATTATTTTGCAGCCAATCTGACAATGTGATGGTCCCCGCAATGGCGCCATTATTTTCTAGCTGGCCATGAGTGGTTGCGCCTCTTAAGGCAAGAGCTACCGTTTGCTGCAAGCCATCAATATTCCAGGGCATTTCAAAATTTTGAATATTGCCCAGCAGCACGCCTGATTGACTTTTGAAAGCGAGATTTTTTACTGTGAACAAGCCTTTAGTTGTCAGCACTTGCCAGCCGTTGTTACTGAGTGGTAAAGCCAGTTTTTCGATATTAACCTGTACAAAGGCATCACTTTGCAATATAGGTACACCCTGATTTTCATTGAAGATAGCTAACCAGGCATCAGGCTTTAATATCCCATTCATTTGACCATTTAAGGTAAGCAAGCAGCTCCTTAAGCAGTCAATTTTTCCATCTAATACAAAATTTGACTGTCCGCTTGCACCTCTAATTCCTGCATTTAAATGTGAAAGAATCCAGTTCGGTTTAAAATTAGGTTTAAGAGAAACTGAAAAAGTTGATGTTGTTTCGGCTAAAAAGGGAAGGGGTTGATGAGAGGCCTGTAGATTTAAAAACAGCTGAGCATCAGAGAAATTTTTGCCAATTAACTGCAAATTCAATAAATCAATTTTAATTTGATAGGGAGCGACCACTTCTACCGCGTTGCTTTGCACATCCCCAGTAAGAATTACTTTTTCAGGAGACCAATCGCAAATGGATTTGGGAGCAGAAAGTTTTTCAATCCTAAAAGCTAAGGGAGCATTAGCCGCTAATTGAATTTGGCTGCTTTTGTTAAAATAATTTATATGCGGTTGCGTAAAAAGATAAGTGCCTTCTATCGGTTCTAGAAGTTCTAACTTATCTGTAACGAGAAATGCTGCGCGATCCAGGCGTAAGATATCGCTGCGTATTTTTATAATTGCTTCTGCCCGACTCTGCCTATTGCTAATGTCTAATTGAAATTGCAAAGGAGCTCCTAACAAGTGAGAAAGAGGGATCTGGCGGCAGCCAATGGGATCCAATGCAGCTGTAGGTAAATTGTTTCCGGTAATGATAAGCTCGCTTTCCTTCGTGGCAAGATTAATTTTACCTACCGTTTGTAAAGTACCCTCAGTATTTTGATGTTCAACGGAAGCAAACAAATCATGAATTTGAACGATGTCCTCACCGGAATTTTTTTGTATATACCCCTGGAGTTTAGTTAAATTTGTGTCGCCGATTAAAGCTACATTACTAAAATTCACTTTGAAATCAAAAGCGAGTTCGTTCTTTAAATATCTCTTCAACGGGATGGTAAGTTGTGCAACGGCGGCATTAACAGTGATTTTTTGATCATCTATAAAAATAGGGGAGGGGAAAAAGGTGGAGTTGACAAAAGCAATCACTTTAGGCTGAACGTGCCATACAAAATTTCCTGTATCATGAATAGTAATTTGCTGTCCGGCAATGTCACCGCTTGCGTGCGCCTGCAGATAGGCGCTTTTAATGCGCAGATCCAATTGCGTATCTTTTTTCTCTAAAGAAGCATCAAGCCTTGGTCCAATGGCATCGCTCCAAATCGTATGATTTGCCGGTAATTTATTTAGGGGAATTGAATCAAATAAGGCTGTTGGGAAATTGACTATTTGAGCTTTGATAGTTTGCAGGGAAATGTAGCCATCATTTTCCGTAAAAATACCTTCTGCCGTGATTGCGCCGCTATTACCAATTCCTTCAGAGGTTTTTCCGGCTAACTGATAATTTCCGTAAGCTATAGAACCGTTGAACTCGAGCAGATTGATAATTGTATTATGAGAAAAAACCTCTCCATTTACACTGGTAATCTTAGCAACAATTTTTCTGTATTTTTTTTGAAGCAATGTAAATAAGGAGTTTTCAATAGCAATCCGATCTGCTCTTAAAACAATGTTTTTATTTTTATCTTGTACTTTAACTCCTTGCAACACTTGAGGCCCAAACCAAGAAAAGCTGACTGTTTCAGCCTGCACTTTGGCATTTATCGATCTATTAACAGCGGGGATGAGTAATTGCTCTTTAATAAGCTGCGTAGAAATAAGAGTGGGCAGCAGAAGAATAAGAATAATGACAGACGTTAATACACCAAAGAGAATATTTCTTACTCTCATCTCTGCACCTCAAGACGTAAACTATAGACTAAAATTATTCAATATTGTACCGAATAGCCGCTTTTTCCTTAAGCGATTAATGATTAAAACGATACTAAAATTTCGCGAGTCATATAGAGTCTGATAATTTACGTTATGTATAAATGAGTGTATATTATCAGACTCTATTTCAGTTAGCGTAAAATGGATCTCACGCCATTTTATTCGTTTTTTCGGAATGTGAATTTTTTTTTGCAATCTTATATCAGAACGTAGAAGTTGCTTTGAAAAAGAAAGACGCTCTTATCTTTCTTTGGACACTCAATATATTTTCATCTATTTTGGGCAATAAAATTTTCAAATCAAATAGCAGTTCTTTTAGGCGTCTCGTTTGTTCCAAAGTGAAAATCGAAAGATTTAGCAATGTTGTGACTGCATTGAGCTTTTCTTCGAATTGCTGTAACAAAGCCTCAGTAGCCATTTTTATGTCCTCAAGAGATGCTCTTGCCCTTTTCAATGGTTTCTCCTCTAAAGCTCTTTTACAAGCTTTTAATTTTCTACCTTTGGATTTACCTATTTTGATAAACTCTTGCGCAACTCTATTATTATCCATTACATGCAACGCGAGCAACCAATCACACTTTCTCACTAATCTTGGAAGTAAATTGAGCCCTTTATTAAGGATTTGCCTTGTTTTCTTTAAATGCGACAGTGGAATCTGTTCAGTTTCCAGAATCTTTTGCAATTTTATCTGACGATTTTCAAAATCAATTAAATAGTCATCGATTTCAGCTAGCTCAGTGACAGACAAAATTAATTGGTGATGGTCTTGCGGATTCTCTTCAAGCACCATCTCTTTCAATATACGTAATGTATCAAGATATCCCTGTATTTTATTGTAAACTTCTTGTGTTTCATTTTTTAAATGAGAAGAAATTAAAAGTTCCCATCTATTCAAAGCACTTTCCGCTTGGTCAAAGCAAGCGCGGGCTTCTTGAATGATCTGTTTTAAATTCGATTGATCTGTAGATAAGGCATGATGCTGCTGTTCCAGCTCTTGTATATAATGATTGAGCAACTCCCGTTCTTTTAGCGGTAACACTGAAGACTCGGTTTGCAACTCATTAAGAACAAGCAACTGTTTTGCAATAGATTGACAAACCGCTCTCCCCTCAAATTGCGTTACTTTCATCGTAAGCTGACGAATTGATTCTTGATATTCAAGAAGCTGCTCCTGATGTTTTAAAATTTCTTGCCCTTGTTTATCAATTTTTGAAACAGCCTCTCTATGTTCGCTCTCTAAAATTAGAAAGGCTCTTCCCCCGCGATTTATGGTTTCATCTGCGGCTTTTAAATTTGCTTGCAAGGTTTCAATAACTTGCTTTGCTTTTTCAAATTCTGCTGCTTTTAGCGCATTTCTCTGCTCAAGAGATTGGATCCGACCAGCAATTCCTTGAAGGATACCTTGTAATGTAGCTGCTGGAATAGATTCTTCAACCTGATTTATTGGAACGACTACAGCCTCTGAATGTTGAGGTTTTAAAACTTCAACTTCATAGCCAGTGTATTTTGGTTCAGCGATATTAAACTGTGTGGATTGCATAATAAAATGATATTTGTGATTTTTGGATATTCGATTTTTACCTGCTCTTTTGAAGAATTCCTTCAAAAGAGCAGGTAAAAGAGATGTTAACAACTAGGCATAGCCTTAATCATTTGCAATGCTTTCAAGTAGTAGAGGAATTTCGCGCCCCGCATTGACATATTTAACAAATGAATCTTGATAATCTTTTGCCGTCCCATTTTTTCTACTTACAATCGTTAATTCAACCCCTATATAAGCTACTGAACCAACTACAGGTAAAATATTCATCCAGGCTAAATTGTTTTCACAACAGGTACGCGAAATGGTTCTATATATGGCATTAAGGGTAAAAGCTGCATCTGGAGCCTCTGTATAGGTAGAGTCAGGAACCCTTGGATTGCTAGGTTCATCGCGTATACGAGTTAAAATCTCCTGTTTAAAATCCTCAGCTCTTTGCTTGATATGATTAAACACATCTCTCATTAAAGGAAAAAAACGTATTGCAGAAGCAATTTTTTCCCGCACTTCGACAATTAATACCCTTAATCTTTCTACTTCAACTTCTGTTAAAACTCGATTTCTAGCTGTTGGATATCGCAAGCTGCGCATTTCCAAAATGCGTGCAATGAGTTGATCGCGGCAATTTTTAATAGCTTCAGTAGTTTCTGTATTGAGCCTATAATCACTTTCTGGATCAGTCATAGTTTTAAATTTCTCATGTTTTTCTATGATTGCATCCAATTTAGTTTTTTTTGTTTCGGCTAAAGCAATAACTTCTGCAGCCGTTTCTTTAACATCTCTTGCATGATTACTAATAATGCCTTCTAGATATGCTAACTCAATGATAGCCGCTTCTATATTTTGCTTTGTGTCCCTATTGATAAAATTGGATTTTGCCACTACATCTACAGGCAATTCTTGATCTGGAATCCCATGTTTACCTTGTAAATTGCGTTGAAGTTTTGCTTTAAGTGCATTAATTACTGCTTGTCTTTCTTCTGAAATAGCCGGCGCTCTAAGTAAACGTTGTGCATGCGCAAGATGTTGAGAAAAAAGCCGTTGCATTTTTACTCGTTTAGGATTTAGCTCCAAAATAAGTTTCCTATTTTCTTGAGCTAAACTGTGCAATGAAAGAGCCGCTAAATGCGTATTTTTTGCTTCCAGTTCCGTTAAAATCCCTCGAAATTCAGTAATTAAAGCAGTTAACTCAACTTCTTTTTCAGGCGTAAATTCCGCGTCTGCAACTAGTTGCGTCATTCTGGCTATTTTTGCCTCAATCGATTGCTTTAACACCTCTAAAGTTGGTTCTTGATCTTCATAGGCTGCTTCATCAGTGCGGGCTAAAATTTCTCTATAGGTATTTTCACGGGCACTTACCATTTCTACTCTTTGAGGAGCGTATGCCAAAATTGCCTGAGCAGCATGCTTTACATCATCAGACACTTTATTTTTTAAGTTTACTATCGAAGTTTCGATAGCTTGTAATTCAGCTTCTGCCTCTAAAATAATAGGCGCTAAAGTATCAGTCTCTTCTTTTAATAGAAGAGCAGGGGTTAATGCAGGGAGTAAACGTTCTTTGAGCCCTTCAAGATTTTCATGATTTTGCTGAATTGCGGCTAACTCTTCCGGTGTTGCAAGAGGGTTGCCGTTTTGCACTAAAGGTCTTCTGAGCCGTTCCATTAGTTCACGGGTACTGCTTAGTTTGCGATCGATCAATGTCACAGTACTACGAGCTTCGGATTTAACAGCATAAGAGAGTTGATTCTGCAACTGTTGTGTTTTTTGAGCAGCTTGTTCTAGGAGTCTCTGCAGGTTTTCTTGATCGCTCCATAATTTTTCTGTAACCTGTAAAGATAAAGCATTTTCCTCAAATGCCGGCGCTAATTTTTCCGCGGCAGCTTCCATATCGGTCAAAAATCGATCGATTACTTGAAGCTCCTGGACAGAAAGCAAACAAGGTTCATGTCTTTGTTCTGCTAGCAATAAGATAGCGGCTTTGCGCTCTCTTAGGGCATCATGAGCTATTAAAGCAGTGTCCACTAAATCTCTAGCGTCGTGTTTTGTATCCAAGCTTACAAGGGCGGCTACCTCGTTAATCTTTTCTTCAACAACTAGTAATTGTTGCCTTGATCTTTCTATAACACCCTTTAAATAATTTGTATTTTCTGGATTTAAGTGTTGGTCTTCAATATGCGGTTGCATTTCTTGAATTGCAATGTGCAGCTGTTGTGTGAGTTGTAATATATTTTGGAGTTCTTCATCTGCAATGACTGAAGGATTTTCTTGACGAAGTGGATGATTCAAATAGTTATGAACTAAGCTCTGCAATAAGTCTATTCGTTTTTCAATTTGCTTACTCATCGATCGAGCTTCATTTTGAGCCACTTTTGAAACGAGATGGTGATGAGCTTCCTGTGTAGCGCTTAATTGTTGGAGTGTCGCAAACATTTGTTGGCCCTGTTCCGCTAAGCGTTCACTTAGTTGATGATTTGCCTCTAACGTCGTTATAACATTTTTTTCTGCAAAATGTGCTCGTTCGCTTAATTGAATAGCAGAAATCTGAAGATTGCCTATAATCTCTCTTCCTACCGCAAATTCACTGTCTTCTTTATCACTTTGCTCTGCAAGGACATTAAGCTGTTGGCCGATTTGTTGCAGGATATTTATTACTGAAAAAGGAGTTAAGACATTTTCCGCCGCAGGAGCAATTTGCAAGGCATCTTCAATCATTTCGGGTGCTTGAACTGCTGGTTGACGTCCAAGAATATTGTTTAACCAAGCTTGCTCATCAGGATTCAAAGGTCGAACGTGCCCATTCATTGCTTCCATAACTACTCCATCAAAATCATGAATTATTAAAATTGTCTGATAGAGGTTACAAAAAAACAGATAATTAATGAAGTAAAATTAACATATAAACATGAGACATTCAGGTTAAAAGTTTATCTCAACCAAAAAGATTGCAATATTTATTTAATCTTTTTAAAAAACAAATTTAACTATTCTTAATTATCACACCTTATAATTAATTAAAACTAACTATAAGGTGTATTCATGGATATTCCGCAGCTTCACCCGGCATACTTACAACCTTTCTTGACCTTGGAAGAATTGGAAATTATTGAAGCGATGAATAACGATTATTATGGCTGGACTAGCTCTGCTGAAGACGAAACAGACTTTGAGATTGATTGCGAGAGTGAGCAAAGGCAGGATCAGGCTATTGAAATGCAAAATTCCAATAGGCCTGGTTTTATTCAGAAATGCTGCCATAATGCGGCATGGGCAGCAAGTAAAATACATGGCGGGCAGAAATGGATCAACCAACAGCCTGTTTGTCAGATTGCTAAAATTACCGCTATCTTATGGTTAAGTGCACAGAAAGACTCTTTTTTTACCAGCACAGCCCTTGGTTACGGCATCATTGATCTCCCCTATATTTTAACGCAGTTTCCTAAATTAACGGAAAATGCAGCTCAACTAAAAAATAAAGCAGTTTTTACTGCCTATTCGATAGCCTTGAAGTTTATTGTCTTTGAATTGAAGGGGTATATTTGCGAAGACGAACTGCCATTAGCCCGCGAACTGCTCGATAAGTTAAAGACTGAAAGATTTGCGAAAGAATTATTTACTCTTTCCATTCCCCTTGTCAAACAAACGTTTAGTGCTATTCATAAAAGGCAAGTGGATTTTACTGAAAATCAACTAGAGAAAATTTTTCCGGTAACCGCTGCGATATTAGCTGAAATTGTAAAAGATCATAGAGCAACTGGCACACCGATAGATGGGAAAGTGACTGCACTTGCTGAATTTCTAGGCGACGCAAAAGTCCAAAAAAGCCTAGCAAAAATAACGAATAAGTTAATCACCTCATATTTGCAAGCCTATCATAATGTCTTATGCGATGAAGGAAAAAAACTGAGTGTGTTTAGCTACTTTTCTAGCTTATGGAGAACCGGCGGTGTAGGAGCTTCGTTCCAGCTTGCCGGCATCTATACTGATTATTTAGCAAGAAAGACACTTGGCAGGACCTGCCGTTTGTAATGAAACGGTTTATGCTTGTCCTGCTGCTGTCATAGAGTCGCCTAATTTAGCCAGCAAATATTTTTGTTCACTCTCCCCTATTTTGGAGGCTGGTATAGCAGCATGTATTATATTCTCCCATTCTTTTTTAAGGGCTGTTTGTAAACTAGGAAGTTTCTTTTCCAAAATAGGCAGTTTTAAATAAAGTTTATGTTTTTCGCTCGCTACAACTTTAGCGGCATAGTTAAATTTATTTTTTTTGTAATTTAAAATAATGGCATCCAAGAAGATTTTAATGACCGCCATGTCCTCATGATTATTAAATGCAGCATTTTCTTCTTTTGCAAGAAAGTGCTGCATTAATTCATACAATAAAGGGCGAAAACAAACGGCACATTGATTTTTAGTTTCAAACCGATAGGTGTCCAGTGGATTTTTTTGTTCATGGGGGGATATCTTTTTTTCCCTGCTAAAGCTTGATAAAAATACTTGCTCTGCACCTTGCAATAAAGCGGATCTGTATTCATCCTCCCGCTGCTTAATAAGCTTTTCTTCTAAGGCTTTTTCTTGCTTAAGGCCATTAATTAGTTTGTTTACTTCCTCCTTACTTTCAGGGAGGTTTTGCCTCTCATTCTGCTTAAGGCTTATTACAAGTTTTTTAAGTGAATCTTGAGTTTTTTTAATGCTACTTTGCTTTTCTTCAATAAGGCTGTTAATTTTTCTAATTTTATCGTCGGGCAATTGCGATTCCGCAAGAACTTGACAGACTCTAGGATGTTGTAAAATAATTGAAAAAGATAATATATCGCGAAAATTGTCCTCATCTTCAAAATTTTGTTTAATCCTATAGTCGCTTGCAACAGGAATATGTGTAAATTTTCTATCTCCTTCCTGCTTCCAAACATCTTGGTCGGTACAACGAACATCGACTACCCGCATTTTTTCATTACTGAAAAGAATTCCTAGCATTAAATGTCCCACTACTTCTTCGAGAGCCCATCCAAGGACAATTAATGGTTTCTCTGTACGCTTATATTTTTCTAATTTTGGAAGTATAAATCGCGAGTAGTCTTTCTGTGGATTTAATGCAGATACATCCCCTCTTATTTTCATTTTATTGCAATGCTTAAATTGCAATTCGGTAGCAAGTATAAAGTTGCTGAGCAGGCGGTAATATTTTGACTCTTTGGGTAAAATAGTATCAGGGGTCAGCGTAGAAAGGTAAGTGCTAAAGCTAGTCATGCTGAAGCGAATCTCAGCTCCAATTTCTTCATTTTCCAACAAATGCGGGGAATATTCCGCGCAAAGAGCAGTTAAATACCGGGAGTATCTGCCAGCAAAAGAATCATCTCTTCCAGTATATTTTGTCAAAGAAGCCATAATACTTGGTTCGATTGCTTCCAGCACCGCTGCTTCATAACTCAAGCGCGCGTGTTGAACAAAAAAGTCATCGCTAAATAGTTGCTCTGTGTCTGAATCTGCTAATTCAAAAAGACGTTCTACACTTAAACATCTCTCGTAAACACTATTAATATTTAAAATTACTAGATAGAGAAAGCGAGCGTTAAACTGCGGCGTTTTTTTATAATTTTTTATAAGAACTTTAAAAGCATTATAAGCTGAACTTGGAGGCACTTTTTCCAACTGCACTTTTTTTGTTATTTCATCAGCGGTTGCTATAATACGTGCTTCTATTGAGTCAGCGCTAAATTTCCAGGAGTTCTGAGGTTTTGTTTGCAAAGAAAGTTTACTAGCATTTTGTGGAGAATAAGAGGATGTTCTCTCTGTTCTTTTTGATTTATAGTGGAAGCGCCGCCCCCCTGCATTATTATATTGCTGTGAGGGTTGTTGCTGAGACTCTCTTGATTTAGCTTTAGAAGAGCTTATTCTCGAACAATCCATGCTACTCCATCTTAAGATTTAAAAAAATTATACCCTATATATCATTAAACATCAATCATAAACATACCTAAGTTATAAACCTAGAAAATTAATTTGTTTATTAAGAAAAAATTAAAAAAATGCATCTAATTAATATAAGCTAATTAGATGCAGATGGGTAGATGCGTAGACCCAGGTTGTTAACATGCAGGATAACTAATCTAGGTCTAAGAATTTTATGGATTCTTCTTAAAAAGAGTCCATTGACGTCCCTTGTGATAAAAGTGCATATGTTTAGCATCTTCAACCAAAGGTGTTTTCGGAGTTACTTGTGTATATGGCCCGCAATGTTTGCCAGTTTTTGGCTGTTTGGGTTGTATTTTACCTTTTAATCTTCGATATTCTTTCAGCTTTTCAGGTGTATCAGCCTGATTATAAAAAAGGTGGCCAGGCTTGCCGCTATTTTCTAATCCAAGTTCTAATATACCTTTATCTGCCACAGATGAAACTGTTTTGATATCTTTTGTTTTCAGCCTGCAAGGTGCTAAAACCTGAACTGGAAACGGCGCCCTTCTAGAATGGCCAATTTCTATTTTAGCCTTTGGAAGGCACTCCAGGAGTTCTTTTGGCGGCTTGTGCAAAACCTGATCGCTTTTCTTTTCATTTCTAACAGGAATGCCATTTCCGTATCCCTTATCGGAAACAAATTTATTCATGTAGTTTTCAAAAGAAGCTTCCGGGTTTTTCGCCATCGGACCAGTTCGTTCTGGTTTAATGGTAGCTTTTGCAGCCCCGCCTCTTACAAGATTTCTTATAGCATCAGGAGTAATGCCCGGCCCTTGCATCATTGTTGAAATGGTACCGCCGGCAGCCGCAGTTTGAGAACCTGCACTAATGGACAACTTCAATGTGTCAGCAAATGAAATTTTCACTGTGCCTGCTTTAGGCATTGAAGAGGAAACCTTTTCCCCTCCGTTTTCTGCCCCGGAAACACTGATTGCAATAGGGGCTTGAGGCTTTGTACTAGTTGGCATTAGCTGTGCTTGCGTCATCCCAGCAGGATTAGAAGCAGGCTTTACAACAGGTGTAGCTGCAGCAGCCTGAGATACTTTCATGGAGCTTCCAACATTTTTCTTATGTGGAGGTACATATACATTCTTTACTTCCGGGCTATTTGCCAGTTTTTCAGCCGAAGTCTTTCTCCAATTATTGTCTGTAGCTGCTGTCTTCTCAGAAGTTTTTGCGGGTATTGGCAATCCAGGAGGTGTAGCGAGCAAGGCTGGTTGTTGCACAGCTTCCTGAAGACTGTTTGCCAGTTTTTCAGCCGAAGTCTTTCTCCAATTATTGTCTGTAGCTGCGGTCTTTGGTACTGGAGCAGCCGATGGTTGCACTGGCATCATAGGAGCTTGATAAGCACCCTGAGATCCAAACTGCTGGGCATAATACACTGGCTGCGGGTAATACATCGGCTGCGGATAAGAGTTGGGTGAAAAAGAGTTTAAAGGATAGCCTCCTTGGAGCATAATTGAAGGGCCGGAAAGAGGAGCTACATACCCATAAAAATTAGGCGCAAAGCCGGGAGGGTATGCAGGGTAAGAGTAAGTGACTCCATTATATTGGGCAGTGTATGTCTGAGGGGCATATACTGGGGTTGGCAGAATGTTACCTGTTTTGTTATCAACAGGATTTATTAAATTAGAATTTTCCATAATTTTCACACTATAAATTGGTTATAATGTGGATAAATATAAGAAAACACTATTAGTTTATAATAAATTAATTGTTAAGCTTCTATAAATTTACTAAAAAATTAAAGCATTAACCAAATGAATTTTAAACAGGATTAAAATTACTCAATTTTTGTTTTAAATGTTCGGCGTCTCCTTCATTTATTGAATAAGCTAATATAGTCGCCTCTAGCTTGGACCATTCGCCAGTTAAGGCCTCGACTAAAGTGTTGAATAATATTTTAAAATTTGGGTGATGGTGGGTATTGTTTTTATCAATAATGCCAAGTATAAATTTCATTTGCTGTTGCTTATAGTTAAGATTAATTGCATCCATAAACACGCGAAAGGACTTCATATCAGCTAAATTGTCCCGGTTTTTTTTAGCAAGAAACTGCAGAGCCAATTCGTAAAGAAGGGGCGTAAAACAGGTGGTGCATAAATTCTTCGTTTGCATTTCATACGAATCCAACGGATTTTTGGATTCATGCAGAATGCTTAGTTCTCTTGACATTACTCCAAGCAGCGTGCTTTCAGCAGTCATTTTTAATTTTTCTTCGCTAGCCTGCCCTTTTTCCAGTAAAATTGCTTGATTTGCTATTTGTTCACAGAGGGTCGGGTCTTGTAAAAGCAGGGCAATGCTTAGTTCATCTGTAAGAGAATATTGAGAGCTTTCATTAAACCTATAAGTGATGCTGCTCGGAATACAAGAACATGCGCTTCTATCATCAGCAGATCCATTTTGTACACTACGGACATCTGACATGCGCACTGTCTGTCGGTCAGTAAAAATCCCGTACATTACGTGTCCTACAGCATTTTTAAAAAACCAACCGAAAGGCATTATGGGCTTTTCATTTTTTAAAAAATACTTTTGCAGTTTTGGTTCAATGTGCCTTGCCAATTTTTTATTAGAGTCTGCTTGCATAGCCTCAATTTTACTTTGAAGCTTCATGCAATGTCTCAATTGCAACCGGGTACCGACGATGAATTCATCTAAGAGATCAAAGTATTCTGAATTAGATGGCAGAATATCTGTAGTTTTAAGTTCTTTAAAATAATTGTAAAAACACGATAGGCCAAACCGGACGCTTGCTCCCGCCTCTGCGTCCTTTAAGATTTCAGGTGAATATTCGGCGCATAGCATTTTTACAAAGGTAAGATATTTTGCAAAGGGTGAGCTTTGGCTTCCAATAGCATTTGCATTAGATGTAGCAGCGGTTAAAGCCCTTTGCAGAAGATTTTGTTCATAGATTATCCGGGCATACTGGTTAAAAAAAACATCATTAACGGGAGGGAATGTTTCAAAACAATTTGTAAAAGCATTCCTTAGCTTATCAAGCGTTGCATAAGAAAAAGATGGGTTTGCGCCTTCGCTATTTTGATAGGCTCGAAAAGCCTTTTTAAATTGTTTATACTCAGCTCCTGGTGCATCGGCCGGACATTTTTGCAATCTTTCGGCCAGTCTATTTGTAGCCTGTTCTAATACAATACGGGGAGTTTTTTTCAAAGCAGATGTCTTTGAATTCTTTTTTGGATGCCCTGAAACAACGTGATTACTATTTTCGCAGCTACTAACAGCCTTAGGCATAATCTCCTAGTATAAAAAGTAAAAGTAATTGGCCAAAAATCTCAAAAGCTTTATTTTAACATTACTATCATTCTTAATCACGCTTTTTATACACTGTCCATTGATAGCCAGCTTCTAAATAGTGAAAATGCTTTTCATCTTCCACAACCGGATGCTCTCGATTTACTTTTGTATAAGGCCCATATTTTTTTTCACTTTTTTTTGCAGGATTATTATTGGTTTCAGCAACACCTTTAAGCCTGCGATAGCGAGCTTTTTTATCATCAGTATTTGCCTGAGCATAAAATAGATGATAAGGTTCATTTTCTTTTAAACCAATTTCTAAAACCCCTTTATCTTCGACTGAAGAAATTATATTCGGGTTCAGCAACTTAAAACGGCAGGGTATTAAAACGCGCGCTGCACACCCTTTATACGGAGATTTTTCAATATGCATTATCACATTAGGCAAATTTTTCAAAAGAAGTTCAGGGGGGTGATGAAGACGGTCATGCTTTGCATAATTTCTTGCTGGAATACCTTTATTCTTACAAACCCAATCAGAAAAATAACCTTCAAAAACTTGTTTGGGAGTTTTTGGAAGAATGGCTGGCGCTATCGGCTCTTTTGCTGTTGCTTCCTGCATAGTTGCAGCGGCAGCAACAGCCTCTGCAGGTTTTTTATCAGTAGAAGTTTTATTAATAATGCCTAAAGCTAAATTTACACCTGCGATAGAAGAGTTCATGTTTAAAGAAATCGTACCGCCGGCCGCCTTAGCTTCAACAGGTTTAATAACAGACTTCTCAGAGGATTTGGTCTGCTCAGCTACTTTGATTTGCTTGGCGGCAGCTTTCGCCTTTTTGGAAATTACCTCATGCCATTCATTTTCGGGCTTTACCGCTTTTGCGGTGCTTTGCACAGGTATTTTTTCCTTTCCTCTCCGCCTGGACGCCTTCTTTTTTTTAGCAGCCTTTTTAACTTGTTCAGATTGCACACTAGAGGGCTGTTCATCCAATTTTATGGGCTCATTTTCAACTGGTTTTTCCTGAAGGGCATCTTCTGCAGCAACTGTAGAATCAGGCTTAGTTTCTGCTAAATCGGCGTTTGCTATTGCCTCATGAGTGTAAGAGTGCAGCGATTTCACATACATCCCATTTGGATGAATGACATGACCTTCAGGGATTGGTGGAAAAATGGAAAA
This sequence comes from Verrucomicrobiota bacterium, assembly GCA_023428915.1. Taxonomy (GTDB): domain Bacteria; phylum Chlamydiota; class Chlamydiia; order Chlamydiales; family JAEYWL01; genus JAEYWL01. The sequence goes on along the minus strand of JAEYWL010000089.1, from coordinate 8,683 downwards.
ATCCGTGGTTTCTATTGGCATGGAATCAGAAGTTGTCTGATTCCTCTCTTTAAAAAAATTAAGGGGATTAAAGGTATTTAAATCAGGAATGTAAGGAGCTATAGTATATACTACTCCCCTGTATAATTTACTTACTGCCCCTGTAGCATAGCTACTATAACTTTGATAAGTTTCTCTTTGAGAACTTATTAAACTTTTATTTTCCATAACAACAACCAAATAATTAAATATATAATTATTATATATTTATATTTATTATTAGTAAATAAAATTTTATTTATTAATACATCTAGTTTTGTTTAGAAGGAATAGCTACTACCGAAAACACATTCAAAACTTGAGAATTTGACAATCAATGCTTAAAAATTAGGGATTTTTTTGATAGAGAGTCCACTGCCTAGGAATTTTATCTAAATCGAAACTGAATAAATGCAGTTTGTTTTTTTCTGCTCTTTCTATTTTAGATCTTGTTACCTGTATTATGGCATTTTCTTTTTTTATTTTTAGTTTTGCTTCTGAAATTGTTTTTAAAGGTTTGCCCTTGAGTTCGCGGTACTTGTCATACTCTTCTTGATTCTTTACTTCACGTAAAAATACATGTATTGCTTTTCCGTCTTCATTCAATCCGATTTCCAATACGTTTTTTTCGCAAATACGAGGGCTACCCTTTCGACCGGTTTCTAAAACTTTTAAAGGCACCAATACCTGTACAGAATCGAGTTTTTCACTGAAGAAAATATTTTTAATCAAGCTATCCAGCTTACTAAAAATAGCAATTGGAGGATGATGGCGTACGCAATTTTGCCTATAGGCTTTAAAATTTCTCTCCGGTACTGCCTGACTTGTATCGCTTGACAATTCTTGCAGGTATTTTGCATAGAGCTCATGAGGTTCCTGGCGAACTACTTCTACTGCAGCTGAAGAAGATGAAGAAGAAGCTTCCCCCGCCTTAGGCATGCTTTCATTGGAGCCGTAAAGAAGCTCGGAGGCGATCTTTACACCCAAATCTGATCCTTTAGTTGTGATAGAGAGGTTGCCCCCGGCTGCTTTGAACTCTAAGATCTCCTGTTTGCCCCTGGCTTTGGCATTTGATACAGTCCCAGCAGATTCTCTTTTAACTTCCTGAGCGGTTTTCTCATTATTAATGGCACTTTTTTTATGACTTTTAGGAAGCTGAGCAGATTTTTTTGCATTTTCTTCAATTTTTACTAAAAAAACCTCTCGCTTTTTCGCATGTTTTTGTTTTGTGTCGCAACCTTCATAACTATAGTCTCGTCCTTTATAAGTGACAATGGTGTGAAGTTCTGGCAATTCCCCTTCACATTCAGGCAATTGAATAAATTTACTTTCAGGCAATTTAATAGTATTTTGTGCATCCATAACAAACTCTTATATAACTTACTTTCTTTAATATATTACTGTTCTGTTATGTCCTCTTAAATATTGTATTAAATTTTATTAAAATGCCCTTTGCATAATTAATTTTATTTTCAAAAAATGTTTTATTGCTAAACAGAAGAAATTATTTAAAACCCGACTTGCTACCTTCTAAGAGTCAGATTCGATTTCTTTTCCTCTAAGAGCTCGCACGAAGCCTTGAAAATCAGTGGGCCATATTAATAATATGGCCCACTGATTTTTGCGAGCTCTTAGAGAGAAAAAACTTTCGAATATGACTTATTATAAGGTAGCAAGTTGGGTTTAAAGGCCAGGTTTCTGGAATCAGAGCTGGCATTAGAATCTCTTTTTGAATATACTCACGGATAGGTCAATACTACTGAGGAAAATGTTATGGACGCTTCGGCCGCTTATTCCGCTGTAATTTTAGCTAAACCCTGGTTTTTACAACCTCTTGGTCAGCCTTTAACTTTCAAAGATGGAGTATTTCAGGACAATGTCTTCATAGACTTTATGACTGAGACTGTGCAAAAGTCCAATCTTGAAGAATTTAAATGGGCTCCAATTCACTTGCTATCTATGGCTGTGCTATTGAGAGAAGCTATTACAATTGAAGCCTATGTAAAAGCTTCGGTTGCGTCCAGAGTGCTCGCTCCTCAACTTTATCGGGCTAACTTGCGCCTGCACCTGGATGGTCAAATTTTGCGGCATTTAGAAGAGAGCTTAAAAAAATTAATCGACAGGGTGGCAGATAATTGGAAGGAAGATATCGCTGCACTGCAGCAAAGAGATTCAAGGGTTAAAAATCCAAATGGAATTAATGCTATTATAGTCAGAACAGATCGTGAAATGGAATTTGACAAGCAACTTGGCACAGCACCTTGTCAAATTGAATTTCATAAATTGAAATTCGAGAAGATAAAAGATGAAACCGATCGACGCTTAAAAGACTTAATTACCCCTGAACTTGGAATATTTAATACAAATTTTGGGACTTTGTGGGATGAAAACCTTGCCACTCATGCGAAAATCGCCTATGAAGGACTCCCCACTCCCAAAGCCAGCATCAAGGACTCTCATATTACCGCGCTTTTTCGTGCGTTTGCTGCACTTTTAGTGCTAAAAGAAAATTTACGCCTGGAAGTAGATGTGATAAATAATATGGTTACAGTCGACTCTGCTTTCCAGGATAGAGCAGTCTTAACAAGGGAAGAAAAAGTAAAAAAACTTTGGGAAGCGAGAAAAGTTGAATTTGAAAATCTTCAAAACAAATTAAAGAAATTATTAGAAGCACAAGCGATAAGTAAATATAAAAGAAAGCTCGAAGAAGAAGCACAACTTAATGCTTACGAAGGCAATTGGGCTCAAGACATTAAAAATGTAAAAAAAGAGGAATTGGAAGGGACTAAGGAAAATTTTGATAGTAGCTCTCAAATACATGCTGAAGCGCATATTGCCCTATTGATGCTGGAAAAAACCAGAGAGCGCATCACTGCGAGACTGAAGGAAACAGAAGGGTACTTGAATTGTTTAAAAATTATTGCACATGAAAATAAAGGGATGCCTATTACAAATGCGCAAAAGCTTTCTATTGCTGCTACAACTGTAAAAGATCTTGGCGGTTCTGCAATTAACTTAGCTTATTCTACTATTATAGACACCTATACTTCGATAAGCGACTGGTATTTTACGCCAAATAAATCTGGGCCCACGAATGGCAATACAGGCAAGCAGTAAAAACTTATGGCGAAATTTCCAGATCCAGTCAAGCCTCCGCCTTCCGTTCAGCAAGCTCGGCGCAAGCGCCGCGAGGAACTTACAACATCCATAACTTTTGGCATCAATATTCGTATTCTGATTGCAATTGCTGAGTTGATTGGCTGGGCATGGTTTGAGAGCTCTGCTTTATTGCTTGATGCCTTAGCCACTTCTATAGATATAGCAGCTACCCTTGTGCTTTACTTTAGCATTAAGTTTGCAGCGCGGCCGCCGGATAAAAACCATCCCTTTGGACATGGCCGCTTTGAGCCGCTGGCCGGCTTGCAACTGGGAATTTTACTGGTACTTGTAGGGGTCTTTACGCTAGTGCAGCAAGCATTTGATTTTGGCAAACATCCAGAGCAGCTACCCCTTAACCCTTTTGTCTGGCTTATTCCTTTTGCAGCAGTCATCTTATTGGAAATCTGCTACCGCTACCTGATGCGCACTGCAAAAGCGAACAACAGCCCTGCTTTGGCAGCTGATGCTGTCCATTTTCGTGTCGATGCTTTGAATAGCCTAATCGCTGCCTTAGCGCTATCGGTTTCATTCTTCTATCCTGCTGCTAGCCGTGCCTTTGATAACTTCGGAGCCATGGGTATTTCTCTATTCATGATTATCTTAGGTTTTAATGGGGCCCGCAGTAATTTTCATCAAATCGTAGACAGAACTCCCGAAAAACTGTATTTTGACAAAGTCCGGCGGATTGTTTCAAAAGTTCATGGGGTATTAGGCAGTGAAAAATTGCAGATTCAAATGTCCGGACCAGATGCCCATATCAACATTGATATTGAAGTCGACCCTAAAATGAGTGTAGAAAAGGCCCATGAGATTACGCAGCAAGTGCGCGCTGAAATTCAAAAAGGCTGGCCTGCTGTCCGCGATGTAATTGTACATGTAGAACCCTATTATCCAAATGACCACCATAATAAACATTATTGATACTTTTTTAGACCGGATCTTTGCCTTGCTTGGCGTATTGCTATTTTCGCAATTGCCTGAATTTTTTCAGCAATACACACAACGGCTGGCAGGCCATGCGGAAGAGTTAGCGCTCCAGGTCCATAAAATAGAGCAGATCGCAGCGCTTTCCGGAAAAACCGTCCATGAATACATCGTTAAGTTTCTACAGAGCAGCGATACCGACTTTACCAATCAGGGCTTGTTAATGGAAAATCTTGTCGAGCGTTTTACTGTACTGCAACAAGCCCATATAACATTGGAGCAAGCTCCGTTCTATGCTAAACCACTTATTTTTTTGCGCAGTTTGCAGTTTGACATTGCGCAAGCCGCCTATCGCGATTTTGTACCTGGGTTCAGCTTTAGCCTTGAGGGATTATGCTACGCCATCATCGGCATGTTTATCGGCATTCTCTTATATCGCACTTGTAAATACCTTCTTTTACTACCTTTTAGCCGAACAAGAAAATGGAAGCAGGACAAAAAACCAGGATAACAGCCAAAACCAAACGCTGGTTCTTAAGAATTATCAACTTTGCGTTTTTTTATTTCGGCTGGGGTGTTTGCTTAAAGCAGGCAAGCGCAGGAAGACCATTTGACGGAGCTTTCGTGGTCCTGATCCTGCTCGCAATTCATCTTTACCTGGTTAAGGAACGCGTGCAGGAAATTTGCCTAATTACGATAGTCACCCTTTTTGGCACTTGTTTAGATACAGTGTATAGTTTAACAGGCATCATACAATATGCCGGTGAATACACATATTTCCCTTGGCTTGCCCCTATTTGGATCAGCAGCATTTGGGTTCTTTTTGCAATGAGCTTAAACCATTCCCTTAGCTGGTTCAATGGCAGATGGGTTCTGGCTTCGCTATCAGGTGCGTCTGGAGCTATACTTACTTATATAGCAGGGGTAAAGGTGGGGGCTGCAACCTTCCTGATTCCTGAGAAAATACTACTGGCTATTGTTGGCAGCATTTGGTTTTTTTTATTTCCGGCCCTATTATTTTTTGCACATTGGTTTACAGGCTTGTTTGGAAAACCCCATAAAAACACCCTTAAATGGCTGCTTATCTTTGCCCCTGTACTTTCCCTTCAAGAGGGTCTTGAGGCAGCAACGGCATATGAACTTACCCCTACCTATTACCAGGGACGGGTGCATCCGCTTTCAGCAGCGCTGCTTTTGCAAAATAAACGAAAACTGCCATCAGAACAAGCCTTAAGGGAAGATGCTGCCTTGCTGCTTATTCCAGGCAATCAAACCCATGGCGCCTGGATTCCGCTCGCGAACCTCCCCCCTCAGAATATCAGCGCCTATTCGCATGTGGATTACACCGCTATTAAACATGCTTTTCAAGCTGCGCAAAAGCAACCCGCAGATGATTCGCCGCTTGAAGAACTGGCCGGGCGCTTGCAAAGCGCCTATGCTGCCTATCAAAAAAAACACCCCATATACCCGACACAACAGCAAATCTATTACGAATACCTCTATTACAAGTACCCTTGGATTGAAATTACAGCAGTTTGTTATTTCTTGGCGGCGATTGCAGTTCTGCTTGGAATTACTCTAAAACAACGCATTGCCATAGGTATGGGCGCATCCCTCCTCTTGCTTGGCTGGATATGCAATGGCGCTGTATTGCTGCTGCGAAGCTTAATTTTAGGAAGACCGCCTGTCTCCAATATGTTTGAAACCATTATCTACGTCCCCTGGATTGCAGCTGGAATTTCACAAGTGCTTTATTGCTTCTATAAGGACAACAGGATCTTACTTGCCGGATCTTTAGGGGGCGCAGGCTTATTATTAATTCCCTTTGCTTTGGGCATGGAAAACCAGCTGGAGAATGTTCAGGCTGTGTTAAATTCTAATTACTGGCTTGCTATCCATGTTCTCATGATAGTGGCCAGCTATGGCATATTCCTGGTGAATGCCTTGCTTTGCCACATTTGTTTGCTGGAAACTTATTTCAGCAAGGAACCTAACCGCATTCTAGCTAAAGCCGCTTTGCAGAGCATGTATGTTGGAGTGGCTTTACTGATTCCCGGCACCATATTAGGCGGTGTCTGGGCTGCAGAAAGCTGGGGGCGATTCTGGGACTGGGATCCCAAAGAGTCATGGGCTTTCATATCCATTTGCGTATACCTAATGGTTATCCATGCCTACACTTTCAAAAAAGTAGCCAATTTTGGCCTCTGCATCGGAGGCATCATCGGCTTTCAAGCGATTACTTTCACCTGGTATGGGGTTAACTACATCCTTGGAACAGGATTGCATAGCTATGGATTCGGTTCAGGCGGGGTTTTTTATTATTTTTGCTTCACCTTAATTGAGCTCCTCTTTATGATACTCATGATTTTTTGGAGCATTAGCATGAAAAAGCGTAAAAATTGGATTTGAAACAATTGGATTTTTTGTATAGTTACGACGTTGATCGGTAACTTGCCGCACCTCTTAAATGAACCAAGTAACCCCCAGGATTACCAGGAATGAGACCCATAAAAAGTGAACGTTTGAAGAAATTAGAAATTGAATTAAATGACCTCGAGCAATGGTTAAAGCTAGGCCTCGTACCTAAAAAAGATGTTGAAAAACACAAGGAAGAGATTGTTGCTGTAAAAGCTAAAATCGAAGAAGAGAAAGAGCGTTTACAGTTCCTCCGTGAAAGCGGTGAAACAGAAGAGTATGTAGCGCCTAAACGCTCGCCTTCACGTACAGGCTACGCAGAAATGCCCACCATACCAGATATCGATATCGGGGAGAGCGGCGTAGGTTTTTCCGACTCAGGCTTTGATAATGATTCAGATATGATTGAATCCACTACTTCCGTTATTGAGGAACGCGATGACGATGACGAAGAAGCTGGAGAAGCCGACGATAATACCGATGCTGATGATGATAAAGAGGAAGATGAATCCTACTTTAGCGATCGCAACCGCTGGAGGCGCGGCGGTATAGTGGATCCTGATGCCGACATATGGTAGAAGCTTTTTGGGAAGCAGAGACTGGCCCAGAGCTCAGTCTCTACTTCCACCTCCCCTTTTGTGCACAAAAGTGCCATTATTGCCATTTTTATGTAATACCGGACAAAGAATTTTTCAAAGAACGGCTTTTTCGCGGATTACGACTGGAGTGGCAGGCAAGGCTGCCGCAAATTCAGCACTACTCCCCTTTTAGTCTCTATTTTGGAGGCGGCACACCTTATCTGTTTGGCCCCGAACGCCTTGGACAAGTTATCGAATGGGCCTCTCAAGCAGGCTTATCAAAAAACTGCGAGGTCACTTTGGAAGCTAATCCAGAGGATGTTTCTATTGAAACGGCGAAGTCCTATCGACAGGCCGGCGTGAATAGACTAAGTATTGGCGTCCAGTCGCTGATTCCTGAACAATTGTTAGAGTTAAACCGCCTGCACTCTGCTGAAAGAGCTCTTGAAGCAGTGCACCTTGCTAAACAGGCCGGAATTGACAATCTCTCTATCGACTTGATGTATGACCTTCCGGAACAAACGCTAGAGCAATGGCAATATACCCTGCAAACAGCTGTCAGCCTGCCAATTAAACATATCAGCATTTACAACTTAACTATCGAGCCCCATACCCTGTTTTACAAAAAACGCGATATTCTTGCTCCCCGTTTGCCAGCGCCGGAAGACAGCGGCGAGATGTACCGCATGGCGCAGCAAATCTTGCAGAAAGCCGGTTTTATCCAATATGAAATCTCCGCTTTTGCTAAGCCATCCTATATGGCAAAGCACAATACCGGCTATTGGACGGGAAGGCCTTTTTTTGGATTTGGCCCCTCGGCTTACAGCTTTTTTGAAGGAATGCGTTTTGCCAACATCGCCAATATTAACCGCTATGTAAAACTGTTAGAACAAGGAGAGTCTCCTGTTACTACACTTGATGCATTGGAGCCGAACGCCCGTAAATGTGAACTACTGGCTATTCATCTGCGCTTACTAGCGGGTGTAGGTCTTTCACATTTTATACAACAACACGGCCCTCTTGAACAAGAAACCCTAACCGCTATCGAAACACTAACCCGGCAGGGTTTGTTAACCTGCAAGCAAGATAGGTTGCAGCTAACTGCCCGCGGTATTCTCTTTTACGACACTGTCGCTGCAGAGCTTTGCTGATTAAAGCACTCAAACAGCACTAATTGGCACAAGTTAGGAAAAGACATAAATTTAGCAAATTCTCAATAGTATCTATAGTATCTATTGTCTAAACCGCCGAAGACATCTATATAAATTTACAATATGGTGCAGTCAAAACATTATACAACATTGTCTCAAGCTATGATGCTTACAAGGGAAGCCCTTAACCTTAGGAAATGCCTAACCAAAACTGAAAAAAGAAGAAATCTATAAAACCCTTTCCCCAAAAGCCGTTTTTTTAAAAGCGCATTATCATGTTATGCAAAACCGAACTAAACTTACTGCGGCTAAGTTTCCCAAAGTTATTTCGTATTTCCAAGGCTTAAAACCCAAGTTGCGCCCCTAAATCACGCTTGAACATTGCCGAACTTGACAAGTGAAAGGATAAGTCCCGAAGAGCCAAGTCGTGACTTGGCC
>JAEYWL010000064.1 GCA_023428915.1 Verrucomicrobiota bacterium | reverse complement strand
TGCACTTGCCAATTGAAACGCTAAGCCCCTCGGCCAAGTCACGACTTGGCTCTTCGGGACTTATCCTTTCACTTGTCAAGTTCGGCAATGTTCAAGCGTGATTTAGGGGCGCAACTTGGGTTTAAAGTTATCAGCTCTTTGTTTAAAATTTGGTGTATATTTCGATGCAGAGACGTTTTGTAAATCTGTGTGGTTTTCATTTCTAGTTAGAGGAGTGAGTTGACGGCCAAAAGAGTCGAAATTAGCTGGATTAAGCCAAGTTTTAATATTCTCTTTTTGTGCAGGCCATTCACAATCAAGCATAGAATACCAGGCAGTGTCGCGATTTTTTGCTTTAACTAGCATGTGATGTCGAAAAATACCTTCAAAGGTAAACCCAAAGCGCAGAGCTGCTTTTTTTGATTTTTCATTATCTAGATTACATCTCCATTGTAATCTTCTGTAGCTCAATTCATCAAAAATATAGGAGGCAAGTAAATAAAAGGCCTCAGTTGACATGCATGTGCGTTGTAATGCGGGTGAGTAAATGATTCCGCCTATTTCAACAGTGCCGTGCGTAGCAGAAATGTCATGCAGCCACAAGCAGCCAAGCGGCTTAGCAGACTTTTGGCAGATGATAGCAAGGCAAATTTGTTCCGGAAATTGAGCAATGGTTGAACTTAACCACTCTCTAAATAATTCTTCGCTATCCCAAGGACCATATGGTAGAAAGTCAAATACAGTATCATGATCTTTTATTGAAGACCACAAGCCGGCGCCATGTGCTCCGTCATTATAAGGGACTATTAGGCAATAAAGGCCTTGAAAAGCCTTTTTTTCGGGAAATGCAAAAGAAGATGTCATCTACACACTCATGTCCTTAAAGCAGATAAGGATAGACCATTTTCTATTTATTTTGATAAAAAAATATTTAATAAATCAGATGATTTGACTATAGCTATGTATTATGGAAACATTCACCCTTAAATCTTTTTTTCGTTTTGTTAAAATCACAATAGGTTGTATTGCTGTAACATGCGCAACATCTGCTTGGACAGTCAATTCTGAAGCTGACAAACTGCCAATTCTTTATTTTCAGCCTAACACCACTCCTTTATTTAATGATTTATATAAGGCATATGGCTTAAGTCCCTTGCCGCAGAAAACATTTTTCGATGAAGCGATTTATCTCGATCAGTCCACTCCAGAGACTATTCTCCCCATGCAGCCTTCCAACCAATTTGTTTTTGGAGAGGCAAATGATGTGCTTTCTGAATACCACAAAAAAATAGGGGATTTTGAGCTCTATGCCGATCCAAGCAAACCTAAGCCTTTTTTTTATACAGCCTCAGGTTCAAAACATCTGATAGTGGCTTTAGTCTATGCCATTGCCACCTCAGAACCGCAAAAGAAGTTTGTATTTGCAGAACAAGCTCCCTATTACTCAGGACATCCCAATGCAGTGTCGGGCATTTTTACTTACCCCAATGCGCGTTTTCTAGCTTTTCATGATCCTGCCGAGATAGTTTTGGAGCCTGGTGAAGAACTGGTTGAATTTGTCACTTCGCCAAATAATCCAGATGGAAAGTTCCGCAAGCCGCTTACAAATGCACAAACCATCATTGCTGATTTTGTGTTTGCCTCTTCTGCATTTGGCCTTGGTGAAACTGGATATAGGGAAGCTAACATTGAGTGGATAAGGCAAGCTCGTGCAGCTGGCAAGCATGTATTTAGCTTTAATTCTGCTTCAAAACAGTTTGGCAAAACCGGTTGCCGTTGCGGCTACATCTGGTATCCTTTGCATGATGCTTATGCTGAAAAGATATTTAAAAAATTTTTCGGCTTTATATCTGCTTCTACGGTAGCTGGGAGCTCAGTTGGTTTGGCTCATTTTTTAGATTTAATAAAAGCCCTTCTTGAGGCTTCTGAAAATGGTGAAGCGTTGCGCCAAGATGCCAAGAAAAGCTTGCAGATAAGGCATAACCTTTTGACTAAAGAGTTTCAACAGCGTTATCCAGGGTCGATTATTCTCAGCATCCCAGGAAGCCCGACATTTTTTGTAAAGGTCGCCGATAAAAGAATTCCCGGAAAACGGGCTTCAGACATTCTATTAGAAGATCTCCATATTTCGGTAAATAGCGGCGAGTCTATGGGGGAAAATGCAGAATTTATTCGTTTGAATCTCTGCGGCCAAAGCCAGCCATTTGTAGAGCTTCTCAATCGTTTAGCTAAAGAAAAAAAATATTCAGATAAAGATATTTTAGTGCTCGCACCTGCCTTCAGTCATTAATTGCAAGAGAACCTGTGGAGAGTGTCATGCCGGCTGCATTAGAAAAAAAAGGTATGTTTTATCTTGGAAAACTGTATGACACGCAAACCGGTAAAGTCAAAGATGAACCCCTGCTTTATAGCTCTCAAAATTTGACTACTCATGCCGTCTGCATTGGCATGACAGGCAGCGGCAAAACAGGCCTTGGCATAACTCTCCTTGAAGAAGCCGCTTTAAATGCCATTCCTTCTATTATTATCGACCCTAAAGGAGATATGGGGAATATTTTGCTAACCTTCCCAGGTTTATCCGCTGAAGAATTTAAACCCTGGATTGATGAAGGAGAGGCAGAAAGAAAAGGCAAGACTGTTGATGCTTATGCTGAAGAGGTAGCACAAACTTGGCGCGAAGGTTTGAAAGCTTGGGGAGAGACGCCCAAACGGCTTCAGGACCTCAGAAGTGCAGTTTCAATGGAGATCTATACGCCTGCCAGCAAGGCTGGAATCCCTCTTTCTATTTTGGGATCCTTTGAGGCGCCTAGCGGAGAATTTGCAGCCGATGCCGAGGCAGTACGCGAAAAAATCCTCTCAACTACTTCCAGCATTTTAGGCCTGCTGGGCATTGCAGCAGATCCTGTAAAAAGCCGTGAACATATCCTCGTTGCCACTATCATTGAACAGGCCTGGAAACAAGGTGAAAACATAGAAATAGCAGGCCTTATACAACAAGTGCTGAAGCCTGATTTTGATAAGATTGGGGTGCTGGATATTGAAACTTTTTTTCCAGCCAAAGACCGCATGGCACTTTCCATCAAGTTGAATAATCTTTTGGCCTCGCCGGGATTTCAGGCTTGGATGGAGGGAGCGCCTTTGGATATCCAGCAACTGCTATATACACCTGGCAAAAAGCCCAAAATTTCAGTGATTTCCATTGCTCATCTCAATGATTCTGAACGGATGTTTTTTGTGACGCTTTTCTTAAACCAGCTTATAGCATGGATGAGAAAACAAACGGGGACTTCCAGTTTAAGGGCTATTTTTTACATGGATGAGATCCTGGGGTATTTTCCACCTACTGCACTTCCTCCTTCAAAAATGCCCATGCTTACTCTTCTAAAACAGGCTCGTGCGTTTGGGCTGGGGATGGTTTTATGCACCCAAAACCCGGTTGATTTAGACTATAAAGGGCTTTCCAATTGCGGCACCTGGTTTATAGGGCGCTTGCAAACTGCAAGGGATAAATCGCGTGTCATTGAGGGGCTTTCAGCGGCTTCTAATGGCGATATCGATTTAAAGGAGATTGATGCTTTAATGAGCGGTATTAGCAAGCGGGCATTTATTATGCGCAGCGTACATGAGAAAAAACCTGTAATTTTTCAAACCCGCTGGGCCCTGTCTTATCTGCGAGGTCCTTTAACCCTGGCGCAAATTAAAATCCTGGCAAAGGATATGAAAAAAACTATTGCAGCTGCGGTTTCGGCAAAAGATAAAAATATTATGCCGGCAGCTGAGATTAAGCCGGTTATTGCCGATGATATACCGCAATATTTTGCCAGCACCATCAACGCAACGGCGGTTAATTACCGCCCCTTAATTGCCGGCTTTGCCAAACTGCATTTCGTAGACAAAAAATATAACGTAGATACCTGGGTAGATTTTTGCTTAGTGTGCAATGCTGAAGAAGGAAAGGCAGTTCTATGGGAAACAGCTAAAAATCAGCCGGATCTTAAGCAAAGGCTTGCTCATTCCCCGGTTGAAAATGCTGTCTATCAAAATCCGCCATCGGGGCTCTTGCAAGAAAAAAAGCTGAAAAGTTTGAAGCAAGATCTTTTTAATTATTTGTATCAGACAAAAACTCTTGAGTTATTGGAATGCAAGGAAGCTGATCTCGTTTCTGAGGTAAATGAACAAGAGGCAGATTTTAGGCAAAAGGCCGCTTTGTTATTAAAAAAGCGTCGGGAAGCACTTGAACAGAAATTGCACGCTGAATATGACAAAAAAATTGCTGCTTTAACAGAAAAAATCAGACAGGCAGAAGAGAAAAAAAATGCCCAGGAACAACAATCGCTTTATCAAAAACTTGCTGCTTTCTGTTCATTTATTACCACTTTGCTTGGTGTGCTGTTGTCCGGAAAGAAATTGACAAAGACAACAATCACTCAGGCGGGTACCAGTTTTAAACGGCTAGGGCGTATTCGCAAAGAAAATCAAGATGTAACCTATGCGGAGCTAAATCTGCAGGTATTGCAACAACAATTACAAGACCTCCAAACACAACTTGAAATAAAGCTGGCAAAGCTTCCGGCAGTTGATAGCGGCTCCCTTAAGCTTGATGAAGTGGCTATTAGGCCCCGTAAGAGCGATATCACGATCGATGAAATTGCCCTCATTTGGCAGCCTGATCTCTAATTCTTCTACTCAATGCTCGCAATTACATCAACTAATACCACAAATTCTATCGCAATCTGATACCCATCTAGTTTCACATCATAGTAAATAAGTTGCGCATTTATAAAACAGGCATGCAAAAACTATTTATTTACAATAGTAAATCTCTTTACTGCAAATTTATTTCCATTCAACCATACCTCAACCCGGTGCGTGCCTAAGGGCCATTTACCTGGCGTGCTCCACCCCCAGCTATCTGAATAGTATGCGACACTCCAGTCTTTTTCAAAGGTATATAAAGTAGTGTACTCGCCTAAACGCTTCCCGTTTTCCAAAAAATATTTAAAGGTAAACTCATATTCTTGGTCCCGGATTTTATATAAAAGATTTTTAAATTCAATTTCAGCGTAGACGTAAGTAGTTGTGGATTGTGGAAAAGTATCTGAGGCGAGGCCTCCTTCTTTTTCAGGTTCTTTGTCATATGTTTTTAAATAGTCAAATTCGAGCTCTGCATTTTTAGGAGGAAAAAGCCAGCCCATAGGTATTTCAACACTGTTCTGTGCAAAACCTGTCGTTCCAAGGCTGCTAATAAGCAGAAAAGCAAACCAAAATTTTGAAAGCATTTTTTCTCCTTATTATTTGGGGGCTCTTTCCCAGAAGCGAATATTTCGACAAGCCTGGATAAATGTTTTTATGTTTTCCTCATTAGTAAGTTCAATGCACCCCTTATCCAATTGTACTGAAATCCCGGTTGTATCAAAAAGAGGCTTTGAACTACTGCTATAACCAATTATTTTTAAATGATTAAATGCATCCTGGAGAAATTGGCGGGCTGCGGGGTTCTTAACAAGAGAGGAAATCCCTTCGGCAGATGATAAAATTATGATGGCATCAAAAAGAACTGATGGCCCTCCATCAATTTTGTGATGGCCAGGAAGAAGATTGCCGTTTTTCATTTTTACACCCCCAATCGTAGGTGCAATAATTTCAAATGTAGCTTTTTCCTCTTCAATATGACGGATGATTGAAGTAAAGATAGCATCGTCGATACCTTCAGTAACCAGTATTCCAATTTTTCTGCCCATAAATGTTTTAGGGGGATTTAAGAGGATGCTTAAGGCTTTAGATGGCTTTAAGTTTCCGTTAGCTTTAGGCAAGTGTTCATTGGGCAGGATTTTTTCTTTAATGCCCAGGCCTTCGGCAACTGCTCTGCCTAATTCATCTTCGATGTTAAATAAGTGGGAGACAGCTCGGCTGCGAATTTGTGGAGCCTCAACTTTGCTCAATTCAAATATTAGGGCATCTGCAATATGTTTTTGTTCGACAGTAGTTTGGCTTAAATAAAATTGCCGAGCCTGGCTGTAGTGATCGGAGAATTTTTCAGAGCGTTCTCGGGTTTTTTCTCCCGACTTTTTTTCTGGATATGATTTGAAACCTTTCTGCGGACATTCTCTAGGCCCCATGCCCTGTGAATTTGGCTCGTAATTTACTCTTCCTTTGGGATTAACCATTGCCATATGGCCGTCTTGCTGAAAATAATGAAAAGGGCATTTTGGCGCATTGATGGGGATGTGAGTGAAATTAGGGCCTCCTAGACGCTTAATCTGCGTGTCCAGATATGAAAAATTGCGTCCTTGCAGTAGAGGGTCGTTTGTAAAATCTACTCCAGGAACAATATTTGCAGTGCAGAAAGCGACTTGTTCAGTTTCTGCAAAAAAATTGTCCACGCAGCGATTTAACACCAATCTGCCAACATAGCGAATTGGGATTAATTCTTCGGGGATCATTTTTGTGGCATCGAGGACATCAAATTCAAATGAATCGGCAAATGCATCGTCGAATAATTGAAGACCTAATTCCCATTCGGGGTAACTGCCTGATTGGATGGCATTCCATAAATCCCTTCTGTGGAAATCCGGGTCCGCCCCATTGATTTTAACGGCTTCATCCCACAAAACAGATTGCATGCCAAGTTTGGGTTTCCAGTGGAATTTAACAAAAGTCGACTTTCCTTCTTTTGAGACCAAACGGAAAGTATGGACGCCAAAGCCTTCCATAAAGCGCAATGAGCGGGGGATTGCCCGGTCTGACATTATCCACATGATCATGTGCATGCTTTCAGGCATAAGCGAAATAAAATCCCAAAAATTGTCATGTGCTGTCTGAGCTTGAGGAAATCCTCTGTCAGGCTCCTGCTTGGCTGCATGAATAAGATCGGGAAATTTAATGGCATCTTGAATGAAAAATACCGGCATATTATTCCCTACAATATCCCAGTTGCCTTCTTTGGTGTAGAGCTTTACAGCAAAACCGCGCACATCCCTTGCAAGATCAGGAGACCCTTTATTTCCGGCAACAGTAGAAAAACGGACAAATGCAGGAGTTATTTCACCCGCTCTTTGAAAAATATCAGCTGAGGTGATGTCTGAAAGGGATTCATAAGTTTCAAAAAAACCGTGGGCCCCAAATCCTCGGGCATGCACTACTCGTTCCGGTATTCTTTCGTGGTCAAAATGAAATAGCTTTTCTCTTAAATGGAAGTCTTCCATTAAAACAGGGCCATCCGCACCTAATTTAAGTGAATTTTGGTCGTCGGAAACAGGAACCCCTTGCTGGGTGGTAAGAGGCGGGGTATCTTTTCCAGCTATTTGGTGGATTTCTCCTTTATTTCCTAAAGATGAGTGGTTTTCTTTCATAGGACGTCCTCTTTTTACTTTTCCGAAAGATATAAATAATATTTGAATTTTGCAAGAAATTTAAAGGTGAGGATAGAGGCATGTTAATTAATTAAAAATAAAGTTAGCGTGTAAGTTATATAGTAGTTCTTGTCATCAGAAATAGGCATAAATTTTTTGCAGCCCAAAAAATCTTTGGCCTTAGGCTTAGATCAAAGATGTTGAATTAAAAATATGATTTTACTAATGTTTGGGATTCAAATTGAAAGCCCCAAGTATGATTCAGATAATAAAAGTCGAAGAAAATAAACTTCTTATGGATTGGCTGCGTCAATTTTTTTGGCAGGAAGGTCCTCAATGCGTTGACTATAAAGTGGTATTTGATCACTCATGTTAAAACGCATTTTCGTACTGACAGGTTTGCTTTTAACGGGGTGCATGGTCGGTCCCGACTATAAAGAACCGTTCAAGCCCACTATAGATCAATGGAAAATAGATGGCGATGCGGTGAGCGAAGAGCCATTCGAAAATGGCGAATGGTGGGAAGTTTTTTGCGATCCTGTGCTTTGCCAATTAATTTATGAAGGGTACGCAGGCAACCTCTCTTTACAAAGCACCGGGGTTAGAGTGTTGCAGGCCAGGGCGCAGCTGGCCCAATCAGTTGGAGAGCTTTATCCCCAGCAACAAGAGGCGGTAGGCAATCTTACCTATTATAGAATTGGCGGCAGTCAATTTCAAAATATCCTGCCTCAATATTTTGCCACTGACACGTTTGGCATTTCGGCAAATTGGGAACTTGATTTTTGGGGGAAGTATAGGCGGGCTATTCAATCAGACGATGCCGCCTTTTTAGCCTCGATCGCTGCCTATGATAATGCCTTAGTAATACTTACGTCAGATATCGCCAGCGTCTATATCAAGATCCGCACCCTTGAAGAACAAATTAAGATAACGAAAGCCAACATTCAAGTACAGGCCATAGGACTTAAGATAGCTCAAGTGCGCTATAATGAAGGGCAAGTCAGTCTTGTGGATGTCGAACAAGCTTTGGCCGAGTTAACCGAAACTCAAGCAAAGCTTCCCCAGTACAATGCTGATTTGCAAAAACAAAAAGATGCTTTATGTTTATTGTTAGGAATGGTGCCCAACCAATTAGATTGCCTGCTTGATTCTCAGCAGGGAATACCCGAAGCTCCCGTTTCGGTTGCTGTAGGCATTCCTATTGAAACCATTGCAAGGCGTCCTGATATTCATCAAGCTCGCCTTGAAGCAGCGGCTCAATCGGAATTAATAGGCGCCGCCAAAGCCAATCTTTTTCCAGCTTTATCTTTGTCAGGCACCTTTACTTTTAATTCAAATAACATCAGTCCATCTTCACTCGGCGATCTTTTTAATTGGGTTAACAGATCGTATGCCGCAGGTCCTGGATTGAACTGGCCGATCTTAAATTATGGACAAATTACGAATGCCGTACGCGTGCAAGATGCGATTTTTCAGGAAGCTCTATTGAATTATATCAATGCCGTTTTGAAAGCTCAGCAGGAAGTGCAAGACAACATTACTGCTTTTATCGAAGCAAAAAATGCAGCTTATTACTTGACAGAAGCTAACCGCGCTGCCACAAAAACTTTGCAATTGGCCCTGATACGCTACAAAGAAGGCGAAAGCGACTTCACCCCTGTATTAAACGCTGAACAGCAGCAACTCCGAATACAGTCTTCACTGGTCACTGCCCAGGGGAATATCCCCTTGGCTTTAGTTGCCCTTTTTAGATCTTTGGGCGGGGGATGGGAAATTAGGAATGGCGATGATGTCATACCGGATGATATTAAATGTGAAATGGCAGAAAGAACAGACTGGGGAACATTATTGAGGCAACACAATCATGAAGAGCCGCGCAATGAGTATGAATCGTTCGAGCAACTCTATCTGCCAAATTGGTGATGAATATGGACGCTGAGATAAAACAAAAAAAAAGTGGATTAGGCCAATGGCTTCTTGCAATAGTGGTGATCGTCATAGCAATAAGCCTGGTATTTTACTTCTCCAAGCGCAATTCAAGTAAAGAAGCCCCTGAAATTCCTCTTCCGAAAGTTGTTGTGCAAACACCGCAATGGAAAAATATTGTGGATTATGTCACGCAAACAGGCACTCTTGTCGCTTATAATTCCGTTGATTTAGTTGCACGTGTTGAAGGGTATCTAGATTCAATAGAATTTACCGATGGTACTTTTGTAAAAAAAGGGCAAGAGTTATTTGTCATTCAACCCGACACCTATTATCAGCAATTACTTGCAGCCCAAGCGACTGTAGCGGCGCAAAAAGCTGCAAATGTATATGCCAAATCCGAATATGAGCGGCAAAAAAGAATGTATGCACAAAATGCGACCTCTCTCAACAATGTGGAAAAATGGTTGGCTAAGATCCAGGAAAGCGATGCCGAAATAGATAAAGCTATTGCAAATGAGAAGATTGCCGAGATCAATTACAGTTATACAAGTGTGAAAGCACCGTTTGATGGCCGCATAGGCCGCCATTTGGTAGATTCTGGAAATTTGGTCGGCCATAGTACAGCGACCAATTTGGCAAATATCGAACAGATCGACCCTATCTATGCTTATTTCAATCTCAATGAGCTTGATTTAATTAAACTACGCGAAGCTGCAAAAGCAATGGGTTTTAAGCCGGAAGATATCAATAAAATTTCGGCAGATATCAAATTGCAAAATGAAACAGAGTTTAAACATAGAGGAAAACTGGACTTTGTTAACACGGGACTCAATGCTTCCACCGGGACATTGGAATTTCGCGCTCTTTTGGATAATAAAGACTACTCGTTGTTGCCGGGTCTCTTCGTCGAAGTCCGCATCGCAGTCTCCAAACCAACAAAACAAATGACAATTCCCCAGGCTGCCGTGCTTTTTGACCAAATCGGACCTTATGTATTGATTGCTGATGCCAATGATGTTGTCAAATTAAAACGTGTTAAACTAGGCGGTACAGAGCAGGAAATGCGGGCCATCACACAAGGATTGAATATAGGCGATAGGGTCATTGTCGATGGGCTTCAGTTTGCAACACCGGGCAATAAAGTAAACGTGTCAGAACAAGCTTCTATGAATTAATCAGGGCAGCATGAATATATCTAAATTTTTTATTGAACGCCCAGTATTGGCCAATGTGATTGCTTTATTCCTGGTGTTTTTAGGAACAGTCGCTATCGTTATTTTGCCTATTACTCAATATCCAGCCATTGTCCCGCCCACTATTCAGGTTACCACAAATTATCCTGGTGCAGACGCTAAAACCTTAATTAATACTGTAGCTCTTCCCATTGAACAGCAGGTCAATGGAGTTGAAAAAATGCTATATATGCAATCTACCAGCACGAACTCGGGCAATTACACTTTAATTGTGACTTTCGAAATCGGCACAGATCTCAACTTTGCACAGGTCTTAGTGCAAAACAGAGTACAGGCTGCGATGGCGCAATTGCCTAGGCAAGTCCAGGAGCAAGGAGTTGTTGTCCAGCAAAAATCAACCTCCATATTGCAATTTATCACGTTGACTTCGGAAAACAATGAGTATGACGGCTTGTTTTTAAATAACTATGCCACCATCAACATGCAAGATGAATTGTCGCGTTTGCCTGGTGTCGGCAACGTCCTTATTTTTGGATCAGGCTCCTATGCTATGAGAATATGGCTAGATCCTAATAAGATGTACACCTACTCATTAAACCCTTCTGATGTTCTTAATGCAATAAGCCAGCAAAATAAAGCAATTTCCGCAGGGCAAATTGCCGCTCCGCCCGTTTCAGGCCCGCAAGCTTATCAATTAACTGTCAACGTACCCGGCTTGCTTATTAACCCTGACGAATTTGAAGATATCATCATTAAATCGGATGCCACAATGCCAGGACAAACTGCATATGCCGGCAGCAGCGCCAAAATTGTTCGCATACGGGATGTAGGACGCGTTGAACTTGGTTCTTCAAGCTATAGCATTTCCGCCAACCTCAATAATAAACCTACCGCAGCCATTGGTATTTATCAGCTGCCGGGTGCTAACGCTTTAAAAGTGGCCAGTGATGTAAAAGCCACCGTAGAAAAAATGTCCAAGAAATTTCCTCCGGGATTGAAATATTCTATTCCTTTTGACACCACTATTTTTGTCCGGGCTTCTGTTAATGAAGTGTATAAAACGTTTTTTGAAGCCATGATTTTGGTCTTAATTGTAATCTTTTTCTTCCTGCAAAATTTTCGCGCCACCTTAGTCCCGGCTACGACTGTACCCGTCACAATTATTGGGGCATTTTTTGCAATGCTGCTTCTAGGCTATTCCATTAATTTATTAACTTTGTTTGCTTTAGTGCTTGCCATTGGGATTGTTGTCGATGATGCCATTGTCATTGTCGAAGGTGTGTCGCAAAAGATTGAACTTGGCGAAACACCTAAGAATGCTTCTATCAATGCCATGAAAGAATTAATAGGGCCTGTTATAGGTATAACCTTAGTCCTCATGGCGGTATTTGTTCCGGCGGGTTTCATGCCCGGATTAACCGGCGCCATGTATGCGCAATTTGCTTTAGTGATAGCTGCTACTGCATTTATTAGTGCCATCAATGCTATGACCTTAAAACCTACGCAGTGCGCTTTATGGCTTAAACCAATTGATCCGAACAAAAAAAAATCAATAGTGTATCGCGCTTTCGATAGAGTGTATTATCCCGTTGAAGCCGGATATCTTAAATTTATTGATAAATTGATCCATCATAGCAAAATTGCCAGCTTTTTCGGAGTCTGCCTAGTCGTATTAGCTATCTTTTTACTAAGTCAAATTCCTACAGGTTTTATTCCCATTGAAGATCAAGGTTATTTAATCATGAGTGTGAATTTACCTGACGGATCGAGTTTAGGACGCACAGAAAATATCCTCAAAAAACTTAGCGACCAGGTTGCCAAAATTGATGGCATTGAAGATGTCATTGCAATTAATGGCGTTTCTGTTTTAGACAATAGCGCCTATCTGGCTAATGCCGGTGTTATTTATGTCATGTTTAAAGATTGGAGCGTACGGGGAAAAAATGAAGATCTGGCAGCGCTCTATAAAAAACTCAATGACATTGCAGTCAATACGCTGGATGCTAAAATTTTAGTAATGCTGCCGCCCTCTATACAAGGTTTGGGTAATTCCGGCGGTTTTCAAATGCAGATCGAATTGCAGGATGGATCGTTTGATTATCGCAAACTGCAGGCGGCTACCGATTTGCTTGTCCAGTATGGCAACCAGCAGCCGGCACTTAGTCATTTAATGACCTCTTTTCGTTCTTCTGTCCCGCAAGTTTATGCGCCGATCGACAGGGTTAAGGCAAAATCATTAGGCGTGGCTGTAGAAGATGCCATGGATGCTTTAGAGACCTATGTAGGCTCTTCCTATGTGAATCTTTTTACAAAGTTCGGGCAGGTTTTTCAAGTCTATGTCCAAGGCGATCCTTCAGCGCGCATGACAGAAGAAGATGTTCGTCATTTATATGTGAGAAATCAATCCGGTAATATGGTGCCCCTAGGCACGCTTACCAATATTTGGCCTGCTACAGGCCCTGCAATTATTTCGCTGTACAACCTTTATCCTTCCAGCAGCATTTACGGAATGTCTGCTCCAGGATATAGTTCAGGCCAATCACTCCAAGCTATGGAGCAATTAGCAGCTAAAGTGCTGCCAGCCGGAATGTCTTATGAATGGACAAGCACAGCCTATCAGGAAAAAGTTGCGGGGGAATTGAGTTATTTGATTTTTGCCCTATCCCTTCTTTTTGTTTATTTGATTCTAGCCGGGCAATATGAAAATTGGATAACACCCGCAGCGATTTTATTCTGCGTGCCTTTGGCTTTGTTCGGCACTGTAAGCGTTTTATCCAGCTTAGGCCTTGCGAATAATATGTATACCCAAATTGGTATTTTGTTATTAATCGCTCTGTCCGCTAAAAATGCCATATTGATAGTGGAAGTCGCCCGCGAGCAGCGTGAATTGCATGGCAAATCCATAATCGAATCCGCTCTGCTCGGCGCTAAAATACGTTTTCGCCCGATTATTATGACGTCCTTTGCTTTCATATTAGGCGTGATGCCCTTAGTCTTTGCTACGGGAGCAGGAGCAAATGCCAGGCGTTCCATCGGCATTGCCGTAAGCAGCGGCATGCTAGCCTCCACTTGTCTGGCCGTTGTCTTTGTGCCTGCCTTTTTTGTCGTCCTGCAAACCTGGCAGGATCGCAAAAAATCGAAAAAGGACTTAACCCAATCAACCCCTTCCTCTTAAAACCCGATTTGCTGCCTACAGGGTTCTTGAATAATTTTCCTATTGTGAAACCGCGGATTTTCAATTAATAAAATTTGCTTGAAATAAAGCAGAATTAAATGTAGGTTTTGCGAGCTAAGTCAATGAGTTGACGAATTGTTCAATATATGGTACAATAAGCAATGAAATACAAAATATTTATAACAGACGAGTTCAATGATTGGCTTGCTCATGAACCAGCAAAATCTAGAGTTCAAATCGCTAAACGAATAAATAATATTCAAGTTGAAGGGCATTTTGGAGATCATAAGCAGGTTAGGGATTATGTTTGGGAGCTTCGTTGGGATAATGGGAGAAGAATTTATTATTCTTTGATCCCTGTAAATGAAGTATTGCTCCTATTAGGAGGGAATAAAAATGGGCAAGGCAAAGATATTAACCAAGCCGAAAAAATCTATAAACAATGGGTCTATGAGTAAATTTAAAAAGCAGCCTCAACAATATGATCCCATGAAAGATCTTCTGGACGAAGAGCTTATTGCAAAAGCTGTTTGGGAATGCCTAAAAGAAAATGATCCAGATGGCGTAATTGAAATTTTAGAGGCGCATATACAAGCCAAGAATAAAAGCCAACTAGCTAAAGAACATGACTTACCTAGAACAACTCTATACCATGCATTCAAAAGTAAAAACCCTACTCTTCATACACTAGCTAAACTAATACATGCAGTAATTTAAACCCATGATTGCGCCCTAATCTCGCTTTTAGGCCGGTTATAACAACGCACCTGCTAGTTTCCGCGCGGAAATACGCATCTGCATTGTTCTAATCAGCCTAAAAGCGAGATTAGGGCGCAGTCATGGGTTAAAGAGTGAAAAGATCATAATAAGCTCGCTACTACGCGCTATTGTCTTGCCTTTTTGTCGTCCTGCAAACCTGGCAGGATCGCAAAAAATCGAAAAAAGACTTAGCCCAATCAATCCCGTCCTCTTAAATATCTAATTTGGAACTAAAGCAGCAAGGCGAAGAGGGGACTCAGTGCCATTGTGAATTTTCAATGGAAGGGCGATTAAATAAGCGCCTTTTGCTGGAAGACTAGAACAATCGCCAATATTTTCAATAATATATTTCCCATTTCCTAAAATTAATTTGTGCACGGAGTAATTAGGATCCAAACAATCCGGTGAAAGAGTATCTATGGCTATTCCTGCTATATCCCTTTTAAGGAGGACCTCTGCAGCGTTTGAAGAAATTGCTGGGAAATGCATCTGTCCCATTGCATCTTGATTGCGATAGGCTTTGGCATCCAGCCAAAAGCGGCTCCATCCCGTGTAAGCAATAACCACAGAACCCTTTGGAATTAAACCATAAGTTTTTTCATACACTAAGATGTCATCAACTGAAAGTTCATAATCGGCATCAGCTTTTGCAGAAACGTCAATGACACAAGCTTGAGTTATACATTCTGTAAGCGGTATTTGCTCGATGGACAATCCCCCTTTTATGAGATGACAAGGGGCATCCATATGGGTGCCAATGCCAGCCTCCATTTTTAAGCGATTCACTCGAAATAGCTGGTCGTAATCTTTCGCTGTTTCAAGACAAAACCCGCACGAACCCTCCCATGTGGGAGCGTTTGCAAAAAGAGGCTGAGTTAGGTCTACTATTTTAAAATGGTCTAACATTTTCGGGCTAACTTATGGAGCTTTAACCTCTTGAACAGAGGCGCTAGGGCCTGGGGTGGCCATTATCATAACTCCATTATTAGCCAGTTCCGGGGGCATACCTGCTGCCATATACTGATTAAAGGCGGCTTCTCTACAGCAAGAAGTTAGCGAAAGTGCAAGAAAGGCTGCAGAGGCTAGAAAAATAGTCTTATAAAATTTACACATAATATCTCTCTTTTTTTAGATTTTATCGCTGTTTTTTTTGTCCTTACAAAAAATTGATACGCAATATAAATAAAAGAGGAACTTAAAGCAATATTTTATGTGCTGAATTCTGTTACTGGACGCACTTTAGTTTCTTTGTGTGTGGCTTCCGAGGTGCCAAAAACCACTCGAAAGTCTCAAAATAACTGGTGAACCAGAAAAGCCAGAGCGTCCACTTGCGTTTACATAAAATAAAGGTAATGAATCTATGTCAATAAGTCTTTTATGTTTTTACACATTTGGAGTGCTGCGACTCGTCGCAGCTTTCTCCATGTTCGACTTGTCGAACATAAAAGAGTCTGTAAAATCTCTATTTTGAAGTGTTTGACAAGTCAAACACGACTAAAACGGTGACGAGTCACCGCACTCCAAATCGATTTTCTTAAGTTGATGATATTGAGTTAACACTTACAGCTACTTGCTACACCACATTCACTGCTTTGTTTTCTTTGCTTTTAAGAGTAAGTTTGTGATTTGGGCAAGGAAAAGATGTGGGTAAAACTATGGGTGGTTGTGGTGTCAAATGGCACGAAGAATGACCCACTTTGCGAGCACTTAGAATGACCCACCCTGTCGGGCATCCCAAGTGACCCACCTGGCGG